>DVNI01000134.1 GCA_018714505.1 Candidatus Avacidaminococcus intestinavium | reverse complement strand
TGTTACTGATGAGATAATTTATTTATCTGGTATTTCACATACTACGTTAAAAAAACGGATTAAAGATGATTTTAGGATAAATTCTGTATATAAAAGATAATTTTCGGAGGTTTTTATGACGACTATTGAAGAAGAAATTGCTGTTCATGGTAATTATGATGCAGGGCAGATTCAAGTTTTGGAAGGCCTGGAAGCAGTAAGAAAACGCCCCAGTATGTACATTGGAAGTATTTCCAGCCGTGGTTTGCACCATCTTGTTTCAGAAGTTGTAGATAACAGTATTGATGAAGCCTTGGCAGGATATTGTACAGAAATCAAAGTAAAGATTCATGATGATAACAGTATTAGTGTTATGGATAATGGGCGTGGTATTCCGGTTGATATGCATAAAGTTGGAAAACCAGCGGTAGAAGTTGTTATGACCGTTTTACATGCTGGTGGTAAGTTTGGCGACGGCGGTTATAAGGTTTCTGGTGGTTTGCATGGTGTTGGTGTTTCTTGTGTTAATGCGTTGAGTAAAAAGATGGACGTAGAAGTAAAACGTGCTGGCAAAATATATGGAATTGAGTTCGCAAAAGGGCATACTGTTGCTCCTTTGTATGAAAAAGGTGTTACTGAAGAAACGGGAACTACCGTACGCTTTTGGCCGGATGATAGTATTTTTACAGAAACTGTTTATTCTTATGAGACCTTGCGTATTAGAATTAGAGAGCTAGCCTTTTTAAATAAGGGAATCAAAATAGAACTGAGTGATGAAAGAACTGGCGATAAAGAAAGTTTTCATTATGAGGGTGGTATTAAGTCTTTTGTCGAATATCTAAATCGGAGTAAAACAGCGATTAATGAGCAACCGATTTACATCGAAGGCGAAAAAGATTTTAATATTGTTGAAATTGCTTTGCAATATACTGATACCTATACGGAAAACATTTTTACTTATGTTAATAATATTAATACCGAAGAAGGCGGTACGCATTTAAGCGGTTTAAAACAGGCTTTAACGCGAACTATCAATGATTATGCCAAGAAGATGAATGCACTTAAAGAGGGCGAAGACAATTTAAGTGGTGATGATGTGCGGGAAGGTTTGACGGCTGTTTTAAGCTTAAAAATTCAAGATCCGCAGTTTGAAGGACAAACTAAGACAAAACTTGGAAATAGTGAAGTTCGTGGTATTGTTGATAATATGATTAGTGCTGGTTTAGCAGAGTTTTTTGAAGAGAACCCGGTTGAAGCTAAAAAAATTATTGAAAAATCTATTTTATCGGCGCGAGCTAGAGCGGCAGCAAGGAAGGCTCGTGAGCTAACGAGAAGAAAAAGTGCTTTGGAATTTAGTTCATTGCCTGGGAAATTAGCCGATTGTTCTAGTCGTGATGCGGAAAAAACTGAGATTTACTTAGTCGAAGGTGATTCAGCTGGAGGTAGTGCAAAGCAAGGAAGAGATCGTAATTTCCAAGCAATTTTGCCATTGCGTGGTAAAATACTAAATGTTGAAAAATCTAGGTTAGATAAAATTTTAAATAACGAAGAAATCAGATCAATGATTACTGCCTTTGGTAGTGGGATTGGTGAAGATTTTGATGTTACTAAAGCACGTTATGGTAAAATTATTATCATGACAGATGCTGATGTTGATGGTGCACATATTAGAACTTTACTTTTGACGTTCTTTTATCGTTATATGCAGCCTTTGATTAAAGCAGGACATGTATATATTGCGCAACCACCGCTTTATTTAGTGCGTAAAGGTCAAAAACATACTTATGCATATAGTGATGACGAATTGCAAAATATTTTAGATGAAATGGGTCGTGATAGTAATCCTTATATTCAGCGTTACAAAGGTTTAGGTGAAATGAATCCTGAACAATTATGGGAAACAACGATGAATCCAGAAGGTAGAACCATTTTGCAGGTTAAATTAGAGGATGCGGCTGAAGCTGATATGATTTTTTCAGTTTTGATGGGAGATAAAGTGGAACCGCGTCGGCAGTTTATCGAAGAGAATGCACAAAAAGTAAGAAATCTTGATTTATAAAGAAGGAGTTTAAATGAAGATTAAAAAGAATCTTTCTGATGCAGAAATGTTAAAAGGATTCAAAGAAGAAAGTTCTTTTGAAAACTCTGTGTATCAAAAAGATGAACAAAATAGTGGTGTAAATAAAAACCTTAAAAATAAGGATAGTTTGCCTAAAGAAGTCTTTTTACCAGCAGAAATTGTAGATAAATTAAATAGATATTTGCTAGAATTAAGTATGGAATGGCTTAAAAATGGTAATGGTAATGCTGAGTGGAAAGTGTACAAGGAAAAGGAGCAAATTGTAATCAAACCAGCTCCAGTGAAGAAAAAGGATAAGTAAGATGGATAAAAGCTTTGTTCAATTTTCTCAAATGAGCTTATTGATTAATTCTACTAAGGTAAAAAAGTTTTTTGTTATTGCCGGTGGTAGAAAACCTGATGCTAAATGGCTCAAGCAAGCTACTAACTATGAAGAAATATGGTGTGCTGATGCTGGTCTTGATTATTGTCTAGATCTTAAGAAAAAGCCTAAGCGTGTATATGGTGATTTTGATAGTTGTTCGAGTAGCTTACAAGAGTTGCTACAAGAAGGAACAATTGCTGTACATGCTTTTGCTAGAAAAAAAGATAATACTGATTTACAGCTTTTATTAAATGATATTCCTCATAACAGCCAAGTAATCATAACAGGCGTCTGGGGAGGACGTTTTGATCATTTATATGCTAATATCTATAGCTTAGCAGCTAGTAAAAAAGAGAAAAACTTAAATGTTATTTTAGCTGATCATAAAGAAATTATGACAATGTTGTTACCTGGTGAAGAAATAGCTTGTGATTTTAAGCAGCAGCCTGTAGCAATTTCTCTTTTACCACTAGCAGAAACCAACAATGTTTCTATCAGTGGTGTGAAATGGCCTTTAGAAAATAAAATATTATTACAAGATAATCCTTATGCGATTAGTAATGAAATGGATAGTTCAAAAGTAAATATTAGTGTGCATACCGGATTAATTGGTTGTTATTTTAATTTTATTGAGTGATAAAAGGAGATTTGATGGAACAATTTGATCCCTTGGTAATGCTTTTTTTGATTGTTGCAGCTTTTATTGCAGCTTTTATTGATTCAACAGTGGGAGGCGGTGGCCTAATTTCTACACCGGCTCTTTTAGCTACAGGAATGCCAGTGAGCCTTGCTTTGGGTACTAATAAAGTGGCTGCTACAATGGGATCTTTAGCTAGTTTTATTTCTTTTTGGCGAGCTGGAAAAATACAAAAAAAAGTAGTTTTATTATTAATGCCGTTATCGTTTATAGGTTCTGCTTTAGGAGCTTATGTTGTGTACTTATTGCCCGCGGCATTAATGAAAAATATTATTGTTATTTTATTGGTATTAGTGGCTGTCTATACTTATTGTCGTAAAGATTGGGGCGATATTTCCCATGTAAAAAAGTTTAGTCTTACTCTTGTGACGGGTATTATAATTATGGTTTTTAGTCTGGGTTTTTATGATGGTTTTTTTGGACCAGGAACAGGATCTTTTTTGATTTTTTCCTTTTTATTTTTAGGTTATAGTTTTGTTGATGCTGCTGGTAATGCAAAAGCTCTAAACTTTGCGAGTGGAGCAGGGGCTTTACTTTCTTTTGCAATTAGCGGAACTGTATATTGGGTTTATGGTCTAGCAATGGGAATCTCAATGATTTTCGGTGCTGTTTTTGGTTCAAGAATGGCGATAAAACATGGCGCTAGTTATGTAAGACCGCTTTATTTAGGTGTAACAAGCTTATTGATAGGCAAGCAAATTTATGATTTGTTTTGGAATAAATAGTAGAGGATAGGTGATATAGTGGAACTGGAAGAAGGAAGAGTTTTACCTGTCTTTATCGAAGACGAGATGAAAAAATCTTATATTGATTATGCGATGAGCGTTATTGTTCAACGTGCATTACCTGATGTTCGTGATGGATTAAAACCGGTGCATCGTAGAATTTTGTATGCGATGCAAGAAGCTGGTATGAGTTCTAATAAACCGTACAAAAAATCAGCACGTATCGTCGGTGAAGTTTTAGGTAAATACCATCCGCACGGTGATTTCAGTGTTTACAATGCTATTGTCCGGTTGGCACAAGATTTTTCAACAAGATATCTGATGGTCGATGGTCATGGTAACTTTGGTTCTGTTGACGGTGATTCTGCAGCTGCAATGCGTTATACAGAAGTCAGAATGAGTAAAATTTCTGAGGAAATGCTGGAAGATATTGAAAAAGAAACTGTTGATTTTGTTCCAAACTATGATGAGTCATTAAAAGAACCAAGTGTTTTACCTGCAAAAATTCCTGCTTTGTTGATTAATGGTTCTTCTGGTATTGCTGTTGGTATGGCAACTAATATTCCGCCGCATAATCTGTGCGAAGTTATTGATGGTTTGATTATGTTGATTGATAATCCTGAGATAGAAATTCCTGAGTTAATGACGGTGATTAAAGGACCAGATTTTCCTACTGGAGCACAAATCTTGGGTACGGCAGGTATTATAAGTGCTTATACGACTGGCCGTGGTGTTGTTAAAATTAGAGCTAAAGCGCATATTGAACCAATGCCTAAAAACAAAAATAAAATTATTGTCAATGAACTGCCTTATCAAGTTAATAAGGCACGATTAATAGAAAATATTGCACATCTTGTACAAGAGAAAGTGATTGAGGGAATAACAGATTTACGAGATGAAAGTGATCGTAAAGGTATGCGCATCGTAATAGAATTACGTAGTGATGTTGTGCCGGACGTTATTTTAAATCAATTGTATAAGCATACTAAGATGCAAGATTCTTTTGGTATTATTATGTTGGCTTTAGTAAATGGTAAGCCAATGGTGTTAAATTTAAAACAAGTATTACAATATTATTTAGAGCATCAAATCGAAGTTATTACGCGTAGAACACGTTATGAACTTGTTAAAGCAAAAGAACGTGCTCATATCTTAGAGGGTTTAAAAATTGCCTTAGATCATTTGGATGAAGTGATTACTACTATTCGAAGTAGTGCTAATGCAGAAGAAGCAAGAAATTCTTTAATTGCAAAGTTTAGTTTATCAGAACGTCAAGCTCAGGCGATCTTGGACATGCGTTTACAAAGATTGACTGGTTTAGAGCGTAAGAAAATTGATGATGAATATATTGATGTGTTAGAAACGATTGATTGGCTGGAAAGCGTTTTGGCTGATGAACATAAAGTATTAAATATTATCAAAGAAGATATCTTAGAGATTAAAAGACGTTTTGGTGATACACGTCGTACAGAATTAACTATTGATACTAGTGATATTGATATTGAAGATTTAATTGCTGAAGAAGAAGTTATTATCACGATTAGTCATCAAGGTTATATTAAAAGGCAGAGTTTAGATACTTTCCACAATCAAAAACGTGGTGGTAAAGGTATAAAAGGTGGAAGTGGTAAAAAAGTTGATGACTTTGTAGAGCATTTAATTATTAGTTCAACCCATACTAATATTTTATTCTTTACCAATAAGGGTAGGGTTTATAGACAAAAAGGTTATGAAATACCAGAAGGAAGCAGAACAGTTAAAGGTTCTTCTATTATTAATCTATTGCCGCTAGAGAAAGATGAAAAAATTACTGCGATTATTCCAGTAAAAGATTTTGTTGATAACCAATTTCTCTTTATGGCAACTAATAAAGGAACGGTGAAAAAAACTAACCTTAAAGATTTTGATAGTACTAGAAGAATCGGTTTAAATGCTATTACTCTTGATGAGGGTGAAGATTTAATTGCTGTTAAATTGACCGATGGTCATTCTAGTATTATTTTAGCAACGAGAAACGGTCTTTCTATTCATTTTAGTGAAGATGATGTCCGCCCAATGGGAAGAACAGCACATGGCGTTCGAGGAATTTTGTTAAGAAAAGATGATTTAGTCGT
Organism: Candidatus Avacidaminococcus intestinavium; assembly: GCA_018714505.1. GTDB lineage: Bacteria > Bacillota > Negativicutes > Acidaminococcales > Acidaminococcaceae > Avacidaminococcus > Avacidaminococcus intestinavium. Next base: position 74,792 of record DVNI01000134.1, on the reverse strand, counting down.
TTCTATGGATACTGTTCCTGAGAATGGTGAAGTTCTAACTGCAACTGAAGAAGGCATGGGAAAAAGAACTTTAGTCAGTGAATATCGAATGCAGACTCGTGGCGGTAGAGGTGTAATCAATTTAAAAGTTACTGAAAAAACGGGTTATGTTGTAGGTTCTATTGTCTTAATGCCAGAGCAAGAAATAATTCTTATTACAGCGGCTGGTTTGATTATTCGTCTATCTGTTGATGGTATTTCTAAATTTGGAAGAAATGCACAAGGCGTGAAATTAATTGACTTAAATAGTGATGATAAAGTTGTCGCAATGGCTGTTGTAGAAGATGACGAAGAAGAACTTGTTTAAAGATAAATAGAAAAGAGGCTTTTAAGCCTCTTTTTTATGCATGGTAGGGACTCAAAAGCTCCCAGTAGGACTTTTTAGATAAAAATGTTCTGTTTTTGTAAGAAGTATGATAGAATACAGTTGCATTTTTAGATATGATCATTTAATTTTGAGGATGTGAACGTATGGGTTATCTTAGGGAAAGCGATGTTGTTGTAATTGGTGGTGGTATTATAGGTACTGCTATTTTACGGGAATTATCTAAGTATGACTTAAAGAGTGTTTTAGTAGAGAAAGAACCGGATTTGGCAACGGGAACCACCAAAGCTAATAGTGCTATTTTACATGCGGGATTTGACGCGCCAGCTGGTAGTTTAAAAGCAATTACGAATGTGCGGGGTAATGCGCTTTATCATATTTTAGAAAATCAATTAGATTTGGATATTAAGTGGACGGGTTCTTTAGTTGTAGCGACAGATGAAGAAGAGCTAGCAACTTTAACAGAATTGTTAGAACGAGGCCAAAAAAATGGTGTGAAGGATTTAGCTATTTTGTCACCTGAAGAAGTTTTAAAAAAAGAACCTAACTTAACGCAGAAGGTTACTGGTGCTTTGTGGGCACCTTCTGCTGGTATTTGTTGGCCTTTTCAAGCGGCAGTTGCTTTTGCGCAATGTGCTGTACAAAATGGGGCTGAGGTTCTAACTAATTGTCGAGTGGAAAAAATAACAGTTAGTGATGGACGTGTACAAGAAGTAGTTACTAATCAAGGTGTGATAAAAACTAAATATATTATTAATGCCGCTGGCGTTTATGCTGATGAAATCGCAAAATTAGCGGGAGATAGTAGTTTTACGATTAATCCACGTAAGGGTGAATATATATTATTTGATAAAACGGCAACCGCTACCATGGTAGAAGGGGTAGTTTTCCCCACTCCGAGTAAAAAGGGTAAAGGTGTTTTAGTTTGCACAACTACGCATGGTAACACTTTTATTGGACCAAGTGCAGAAGATATTGAGGAGAAAGATGATGCTGGAGTAACGGTTAACGGAATGGAAAAAATTATTACTTTAGCGCGTAAACTAGTGCCTTCGATACCTTTAGGAGCAGCAATTACTGAATTCTCTGGATTACGCGCGGTATCGGATACGGGTGATTTTATTATTCGTGAAGCACAAGTTAAAGGTCTGATCCATGCTGCTGGTATGCAATCACCTGGTTTAACTGCGGCACCTGCTGTTGCAGAAGAAGTAGTTGAAATAATTAGAAACAGTGATTTACGCACTGTTTTAAAAGCAAATTTTAAATCTGTTTTACCGCGTAAAATAATTTTTGAAAGATTATCAAGACAAAAGCAAGCAGAATTGATTGCTCAAGATAAAAAATATGGTAGAGTAATTTGCCGTTGTGAAACAGTTACGGAAGCGGAAATTGTTAATGCGATTCAAGAAAGTTGTGGAGCGCGAACAGTAGATGGTGTTAAACGTAGAACAAGAGCAGGAATGGGTCGTTGTCAAGGTGGTTTTTGTGGACCACGTGTGACGCAAATCTTAGCAAGAGAACTGGATATACCAATTACAGAAGTTTTAAAAGAAAGAAAAGATTCACATTTATTTTATGAAAAATTCTCTGGAAAAGAGGGTGAATTATAAGATGTCGAACCTTTATGATGTTATTATTATTGGAGGAGGGCCAGCAGGTCTTTCAGCAGCTTATAGTGCTTATCAAAACGGTGCCCAAAAAATCCTCGTGATTGAAAGAGATCGTGAATTAGGTGGAATTTTGCAGCAATGTATTCATAATGGCTTTGGCTTACATCATTTTAAAGAGGAATTAACAGGTCCTGGCTATGCACATCGTTGTATAGAATTAATTAAAGATAAGCCAGAGATTGAAACGCTCATAGATACCATGGTTTTAGATATTTTAGAAGATAAAACAGTCATTGTTGTTAGTCCAGAAAGAGGACTTTTAGAACTTAAAGGAAAAACGGTGATTTTAGCGATGGGGTGCCGTGAAAGAACTAGGGGCGCAATCCGTATTCCTGGTGAAAGGCCAGCAGGTGTTTTTACCGCTGGTGCTGCACAAAGAATGGTAAATATGGAGGGGTATTTACCAGGTAAGAAAATAGTGATTTTAGGTAGTGGCGATATCGGCTTAATTATGGCTCGTAGAATGAGTTTAGAGGGCTGTCAGGTAAAAGCAGTTTTGGAGATTTGTCCTTTTTCAAATGGTTTGACGCGTAATATCGTACAATGTTTAGAAGATTATGAGATACCACTTTATTTATCACATACAATTGTTAAAATTCATGGTCAAGAGCGAGTAACAGGTGTTACTGTTGCGAAAGTTGATGCAAAGATGCAAGTTATTCCTGGTACAGAATTTGAGATAGAGTGTGATACGGTCTTGTTATCGGTGGGACTAATTCCTGAAAATGAATTATCAAAGAATCTGTCGCTAGCAATGCATCCTTTAACTAGTGGGCCAATTGTTAATCAAAAACGTGAAACAAGTAGCTCTGGTGTTTATGCCGCTGGTAATGTTGTGCATGTCCATGATTTGGTTGATTTTGTTTCAGAAGAAGCTGAAATTGCTGGTAAATTTGCAGCTTTGGAAGCGCAGGGCTTAAAAGAAAATGACAAGCGCCAGGTTAAAGTAATCCCTCAAGATGGTATACGAACCTGTGTACCACAGCAATTATCACTAGGTGGTGCAGCGGAGTCCTTTAAATTATTTATGCGTGTTGGTAGTCCAGAAACAAAAGTTAAGCTAGAAATAACAAGTGGTGAGCATTTGTTATTATCTAAAATGATGGCAGTTGCTAAACCAAGTGAAATGATTGCTGTAGAGTTAAGTAGTGAAAAGGCAAGTATGATTGATAATGATGTAATAGTTTCCTTGAAAAGGGAGGTTTAACTAAATGGTAGCGAAAGAAAGAAACTTAACTTGTATAGTCTGTCCACGCGGTTGTTCTTTGAAGGCTACGGTGGATGATGGTGTAGTTATAAATGTATCTGGTAATCTATGTCCACGAGGAAAAAGATATGCGGCAGAAGAAATAACAGCACCTAAAAGACAATTAACATCAACAGTGCGAATCGAAAATGGCTCTTTAGCCTTATTGCCGGTAGTATCAAGTGCTAGTTTGCCTAAAGATAGTATTTTGGCCTGTGCTGAATTTTTAAGATCAGTAGAAGTAAAAGCACCGATAGCAGAAGGACAGGTGATTTGCAGTAATATTTTAAATTTAGGTGTGGATATTATTGCGAGTCGTTCTATGGAAGCGATGTTAGAAAAAAATTAAGAATTGTACATAATGATTTAGTAGAACACCTCAAACGCTATCGTGTTTGAGGTGTTTTTTGAGTTAACTATTGCATTCACTTGCTGTGTAGCTTATGATAGTTAAAAATAAATTAGAATGAGGTTGTTATGAGAAAACAAAGTGAGTTTATGCAGGGAATTTTTTATACTTTAACGGCCTATCTATTGTGGGGTATCTTACCTGTTTACTGGAAAAGTATTTATGGTGTTGATGCCTTTGAAATTTTGTCGTGGCGTGTTATTTGGTCAGTAGTGTTTGTTGGTCTGGTTATTATTGGTTTAGGACGCTGGAAAATCTTTTGTACAGAAGTTAAAAAGATAATGACAGATAAAGGTAAGATGGTACTTTTAGCCCTAGCTGGAACGACAATTATGTGCAATTGGGGAATTTTCATTTGGGCAGTGTCGAATGGACATATTATAGAAACTAGTATGGGATATTACATTAACCCCTTGGTCAGTATTTTAATTGGCGTTTTATATTTAAAGGAAAAATTAAACAACTTGATGAAACTATCAATTATGTGTGCAGGTATTGGTGTAGCAGTTATGATTTTTAGTATAGGTGTTTTTCCGTGGATTTCGCTAAGCTTAGCTATTAGTTTTGCTTTTTATGGTTTGATTAAGAAAACCTTAGTGGTAGAAACCTTGACGGGCATTTTGCTAGAAACTTTATTGGTTAGTCCCTTAGCTTGTTTATATCTTTATTGGTTAGCAGAACAAGGTGGGGCCTCTTGGCAAAATGTTGATTGGCTGATGATTTTGCTACTAATTGGTGCAGGTATTGTAACAGCGATTCCTTTGATTATGTTTACTGCTGGTGCGAAGTTACTGCCGTTATCCATTATTGGGTTTTTGCAATATATCTCACCAACGATAAGTTTATTATTGGGCATATTTATTTATGGTGAACATTTTTCAGCTAATCATTTGTATGCTTTTACTTGTATTTGGATAGGGTTAGTGCTTTTTTCTTACTCTCAAATTAAAAATAGGTAATACTATATTTTGTGGTCTGTTATTAAAGTGGATAATATCAACAAAGATATCCACAGGTTGTTGATATCTTTAGGAAAAGATTAGTAAAATAATTAATAATTGGAGAAATTTGGTTAAATTTTTGGGAAATAAAAGTTGTGAAATCAAAGTTATCCACAAAAAACAGGGGATAACTTTGATTTTGCGGTGGATAATTACTATTTTGAGGATAACTTATACACAATATCTTGTGAAAAGCACTTTTAATGCACAGGATAATTTATTTGTCGGTATTTATCTTTGTCAAGAGTTAAAAATATTTATAATATGTAGACTATGAACTGGAGGCAGTGGTATGAAAAAAGATCAGGAAGAAATTTATGCATTAATTGAAAAAAATATGAAAGGGATTAATTTGCTGTCAGCGTTGTATACAATTCCTGATGGTTGGTTGTCTTTAGCTGAATTACCAGAGGGTAAAAGATTAATTGCTGTCGTTAAAAAACAATGTCCTGCTTTTAATTTTTTTAAAACGGAACGTGAGTTCAAAGAGGGAGCTTTATTTATCAAGGTATTGGAGCTTAATGCTAATAATGCAGCGTTGGTCAGACGTTTTGTTAATTGGGCGGGACCAGTAGCTCTTGAACGCAAAAGTATGACGATTGGATTTTGCGATTGGTTTAGTAATAGCACGAAGTCATTATTACCATTATTGGCAAAACAAAATATTAGGCCTTTATTAGCTGAAGTGACAAAAAAAGCTAGTGTAACTAGTGGGCAGAACTTTTTAGAAATTATGGACGCTGTAACTTGGTCAGTCTTAGAAAATGGCTATCAAGATGGTTATGGTGCTGCGGCTTTGGATTTAAACGAAGAAGAAGATATAGTTAAAGTATTGTTATACGGTTATAGTATGATTGGCTTTGACTGCAGTGATAAAATTAATTATGAGATTGATAGTATGAGTGAAGAAATGGTTGCTAAGGAGTATTTACAATTGCCTGTGGAATTTAGAGAGGCCATGGAAGAATCTTATGTAGATGGAATCTTAAAATTAAGCAATGGACATATTTTAAATTATGCGGCGGATAACTTGCGGCGAATTGTTTTGAAGTATGGTGAATTTATTATGCGAGTACAGTCTCTTTATAATTCTTATTTATTGAATACGCCTTGGGAAATTAATTTTGCGTTGAGTATGGTTGCAGCAGGAAAAAGTTTGACGTTAGAAGAACATTATTTAGTTGGTCATGAATTAATAAGAAATAAGGTTAAAATAGCTTTAGTAAAAATGCCGCAGAGTGGAACTTGGGATTTACAAGAATGTAGTGGTCATGCTGAAGTTGCTGAAGCTTGTGGTTATCGTTTGAGTTTTGATTATGAGAAGTCTTTACAAGAGATTTTACCGGAAGTGCTTAAATGCACTAACCGTAATTTACATATAAACATAACTAGCCTTTTGTGTGAAGCGACTTTGCAGGTCATTGAATTAACTGATCAAGTTTTGTATAAAAAAATAATAGCAGTAGATAAAGTAGAGTTAGGACTTTTAATTAATAAAAATAAAGGGTTCAAACGTGAGATTACTGATGTATTAGCTAGAGAGCAAGCTTTATATGAAAAAGTACTGGTTAAACTATGGGAAGAACAAAAGTTGCTATAAATAAGTATATAATCAAGAGTGTAGAATAAATTTATTGTGATATTTGTTGACAAATGACTTTTTCCATAGGATAATAGTTACAACTTTATAGTGATAATGAAAGGTAATGATTGGGAAGAAAGCCAACTGCGATGTTACAGAGAGCCGATGGGTGGTGTGAATCGGTACGGAGCACTGTGTGAGTAAATCACCCATGAACTCGTCAGCGAAAGTTTAACTAGTAGCATGATGCGTAACAGAAACGTTAAGTCTGAGCCAGTTGATGGACTGGTAAGTAATAGTGATAAATTTAGGGTGGTACCGCGTAGTTTACGCCCCTGCTTCGGCAGGGGCGTTTTTTATTTATTAAAATATTTGCAAAAGTCCATCACACGATAAAAACTGAAGGAGGAAGAAATTATGTCTGATGTATTAGTTGTTCAAGCAAGCAATGAAGAAACGTTATTACCACGGCTTTTACGTGTGTTAGCCCAACAGGGGTTGAAGGTCAAGGATTTGCGCATGACGATTTCAAAGGATGAGCAAGAGTTAGAGCTTAATATTGTGTTATCAACTTTATGTGCAGAGCAGGCGGTAAGGCTATTAGCAAAACAAGTAGCTGTAAAAAATGTTGTTAGAACAAATAGATATTGGCAAGATGCTATTTAGCAATTGTTGAATAATAAAGGGGAAAGAGGGTGGAGGCAAATGACTGGAGCAGAAGCAATTGTTAAAGTGCTAAAGGAACAAGGTGTGAAAACTATTTTTGGGTATCCTGGTGGGCAGGTTATTCCTCTTTATAATGCACTATATGACGCGGATTTGCATAATGTACTTACGGTTCATGAACAGGGAGCAATTCATGCAGCCGACGGTTTCGCTCGAGCAACTGGTGAAACGGGAGTCTGCATAGCAACTTCTGGCCCTGGTGCAACGAATATAGTGACGGGGCTTGCTACTGCTTATCTTGATTCAGTGCCGTTAGTCGCAATTACGGGACAAGTTCAGTTACAAAATTTAGGGCGAGATGCATTTCAGGAAATTGATATTGTGGGTGTTACGCTGCCAATTACTAAGCATAATGTATTGGTGCGTACGCCGGAAGAATTAGTACCAGCTTTAAGGCGCGCTTTTACAACTGCGCGTGCAGGAAGACCTGGGCCGGTTTTAGTTGATATTCCTAGTAATATTCAAACTGGTGAGGTTCAATGGTGTGATGAAATGGTAGCAGCAAGTGAGCAAGCTAGTGAAGAAAATGTAGAATTTGATGAAGGGGCTTTACAAGCGGCAGCGGTAGTCTTAAATAACGCGAAAAGGCCAGTATTATTAGTAGGTGGAGGCGCTGTTTCTAGTGGTGTAGCCAATGAGCTAAAAGTTTTTGCTGAAAAAACGGGGGTACCAGTAGTTAGTACTTTAATGGGACTAGGGGTTTTTGATGGTAGCCATCCGCAAGCGTTAGGACTTACTGGTATGCATGGGCATATTGCAGCGAATATGGCTATTGCAGAGGCGGATGTATTATTGGTTGTCGGTAGTAGATTTAGTGAAAGAGTAACGGGTGATCGCACTAAATATGTTGAGAAGAAAACTATTATACATTTAGATATTGATCCTTCTGAAATTGATAAAAATATTGAAACAACTTTAACGATAGTAGGAGATTTAAAAAAGACGCTAGTCAAACTTAATGCTTTGGTGAAAGAAAGAATTTTAAAAGGATGGTGGAATTCTATCAAAGCTTGGGAAGCAACAGAAAAGCAAGCATTGTGTAATGGCAAGCGTTTAACAGCACCGTGGGTTATGGCTGAACTAAATAAAAACTTTCAGCACAAGGATACAATCTATGTGACTGATGTTGGCCAAAATCAAATGTGGGCTGCACAGCATTTATGTATAGAAAAACCGAGAGGGCATTTAACTTCTGGTGGTTGTGGCACGATGGGCTTTGGTCTGCCTGCAGCACTTGGTGCGAAGTTAGCTAGGCGAGAGGCGCAGGTGATTCATATTGCGGGTGATGGTGGTTTTAAAATGACAGGGATGGAGCTTTATACGGCTGTTAATGAGAAATTGCCGATACTTTCTATTGTCCTTAATAATGCTTGTTTAGGCATGGTAAGGCAGTGGCAAGAAATATTTTACGAGCAACGTTACTCTTCAACATTATTATTACCATTTGATTTTGTCGCTTTTGCTCATTCTTGTGGGGCACAAGGAATGAAGGTTACTACTTGTGCAGAATTTAAGAAGGCGTTAGCACAGTTTGATGAGCGGAATGGTCCATTTGTAATTGAAGTTGTTATTGAACAGTCGGACTTAGTAATACCAATGGTAGCGCCGGGCGCAATTATTAATGATTTTGTGGTATTAGACTAGAAAAATGAAATTGGTTGCACTAGTAGAAAATTAATGCTACAATTATTAGGCTGTATATATTGAGTTATATACTTCTTCTGCTCCTAAGAGTAGGAGCCAAAGTCCAAAGAAGGAGGTGGTTTCGTGAATAGATACGAAGTCATGTACATCGTTAAACCCGTTGAAGAAGAGGCTTTTGAAGCAGTAGTTACTAAATTTGACTCGCTCATTAGCACTAACGGCGGAACAGTAGAAAAAACAGATCGGTGGGGGAAAAAACGCCTTGCTTATGAAATCAAAGATTTTGTAGACGGCATTTATGTTCTCGTAACGTTCAGCGCAGACGCAAAAGTTGTTAAAGAACTTGACCGTGTTATGAAGATTACCGATGAAATTCTACGCCACATGATTATTAGAAAAGGCGAATAAGGCAAGGAGGTAACTGAATTATGAATAAGGTTATACTCATGGGCCGTTTGACTCGTGATCCTGAGGTGCGTTATACGCAAAGTGGCAAGGTAGTTTGCCAATTCACGTTAGCGGTCGACCGCTTCACTACTAATCAAGAAGGTCAAAGAGAAGCAGATTTTATCACAATTGTTGTTTGGGGTAGAATCGGCGAATTATGCGGGAATAGTCTGACAAAAGGGCAAAGAGCACTTGTTGAAGGTAGATTGCAAATCAGAAGCTATGAAGCGAAAGATGGTAGCGGTAAACGCTGGGTAACGGAAGTTATTGCGAATACTGTGCAATTTATTGATCGCAAACCAACTGGTTCAAGCAATCAAGAACAAGATTCATCTAAAGGCGAAATGGAATCTTTCGGATCGCCGGTAGCTTTTGACGAAGAAATCCCATTCTAAAATGGAGGTTATGCGAATGAAACGCGAAAGAGGCAGAAAACCCAGAAGAAAAGTTTGTAGCTTCTGTGTTGATAAAGTAGAAGAGATTGATTATAAAGATGTAAATAAGTTGCGTCGTTATGTTACTGAACGTGGTAAAATATTACCGCGTCGTATTTCAGGTAACTGTGCAAAACATCAAAGAAGGCTTACAATTGCGATTAAACGTTCACGCAACATTGCGTTGCTACCGTTTACCAGTGAATAAAATGTAGTGCTAGGGCATCCGCTTTTTGCGGGTGCCCATTCTCTTTATTATCTTATTCTTTTCATTTAGAGCAATTAAGTGTACAATAATTATGTATCGGTAAATTAATTTAGAGCGTATCTATCTGTTTTGAGGAGGAACTTTAGTGGCACATAAAACTTCAGCGATGGTTGAAGCAGGTATTTTAGCTGCAATAGCAATTGTTTTTGCTTTAATCAGTACCTATATACCTGTTTTTGGTATGTTAATTAATTTTATTTGGGCTTTGCCTATTGTGCTTTGTGGAATGCGTAACGGTTTGCGTTGGAGTATTATGACGTTGATTGTTTCGGGAATTGTTATTGCGATGTTGCTGAATCCGTTAAATGCATTAATGTTAGTTGCGGTATTTGGTTTACTTGGCATAGTTTTAGGTGAGTGTATGCGACGTAAGCTAGCACCACTTAAGCTTTTAGGTATTACTTCTGTTGCCGCTTTGGCATCTATGGTAATTAGTGTGCTTTTAACTTTTTTTGTTTTGGGTTCGGATCCGATTGCCATGTTTTTTGGGTTATTTGATCAAGCTTTAGCTGATCTGGCTAGTGTGTATCAGGGGTATGGGTTATCAGAAGAACAGATCTTGGCTGCTACTAATTCAGCTCAAGATTCTTTTAAGTTAATTAGACTGGTTTTACCGGGATCATTTTTATTAAGTGCGCCGTTATTAGCTTTTATGAATTATTGGGCGGCAAAAGCAGTGTTAACGAAACTTGGTGAACGCTTTGAAAGTTTTCCACCATTTATCAATTTAGCTTTACCAAAATGGATCTTAGTACCTTATATACTGTCCTTAATTGTGGTTATTTATTTTGAAGGTCAAGATACGCTAACGGTATACTTAGTCGCGCTGAATATACAATTATTGTGTAATGTTATTTTTGTGTTTCAAGGACTCGCTGTGGCTTTTTGGTACATAAAAAACAAAGACCTGCCTAAGTGGTGGGGAAAAATTGCCGTTGCACTAGTTTTTATTAGTCAGTTTGTATCGCAATATGTTGTTTTTGTAGGAGCATTTGATTTGCTTTTTGATTTCCGCAAGTTGAAGAGTAATAGGAATAAGTAAGCTTGAGGAAGATAAGGAGATAAAAATGTTTAATAAAAATTGGAATTTTTGGAGCGATAATCGTTTTTTTATTGCTGTTATTTGTATTTTGATTATTATCGTCGGTATTTATGAAAGGTTATTCTTACCAGTAGGTATACTGCTTTTGATTGGTGTTTATTACCTAAGTCGGAAGGTTTATAAATCAAAAGAAATGTGGTTTAATGCTTATTTAGATACTGTTGTACGAAATATAGAAAGAGCAAATAATTATGCTGTTCAGCATTTGCCAATTGGAATTGCTGTTTTTGAAAGTGATGGTAAATTGCAATGGAAAAATGAAATGTTCCAAACTTGGGTGGATGGTAATGCTGAAGAAGGTATGTATTTTAAAGAAATCTTGCCTTTGCCAGAAAATATTTTTGAAGCTTTAAGTAATAAGAATATTGAAAAACAAATCAAAATTAACGAGCGTTTTTTTATTATGACGGCTCGGCGGATTATTACTTCAGAAAGTGGCGAAAACTCTACCGGAATCGTTGTTTATTTGATGGATGTTACAGAAAAAGAACAGCAAAAGAAAAAATTTGATGAAGAACAAATTTGTTTTGCTAATCTTCAATTCGATAATTACAGTGATGTGATGAAAGGGTTGAGTGAATCAACTAAAGCAACGGTCGCTGTTGAATTTAATAAAATTATTAGTAAGTGGTCTGAAGAACTGAATGGTTTGTTTATTAAGTATGACGAGGATTTATATTCAGTTTGTTTTAATAAAGCAGCTTTAAATGAGGCAATTAATCATAAGTTTGATATTCTCGATAAAATAAGAGAAATAAAAGCGGGTAATAAGATTGCACCGACAATTAGTATGGGGGTTGCCTGTGAAGAAAAGTCCTTATTATTATTAGGTCAGCGTGCTCAAAGTGGTTTAGATTTAGCTTTAGGTCGTGGTGGTGATCAAGCGGTTGTTTCGATTAATGGAGAGATGCAATTTTTTGGTGGAAAAAATGTAGTACAAGCAAAGAGTACACGTGTGCGCGCAAGAATTGTTGCTCAGGCTATTCACGAATTGATGTTAGATGCAGATAAAGTCTTTGTTATGGGGCATATTAACGAAGATTATGATTCGCTAGGAGCAGCGATTGGTGTAGCTAAAATGGCGTTTTCACTTTCGAAAGAAGCTTATATTGTAACTAGTGGACAGGGGTATTCTTTAGAAAAAATTAAAAAAATGGCAGAAGAACGAGATGATGTCTATGCTTCTATTATTATTGAAGGAGAGGCCGCACTTGAACATATTACGTCTAATAGCTTACTGATTTTAGTAGATCATCATCGACCGATGCTTTCGGCTTCGCAAGAGGTCTTAAATACAATTGCTAAAAAAGTTATTATTGACCATCATCGTCGTTCTGAAGATATGATCAAAAATTCCATCTTACTATACTTAGAGCCATTATCTTCGTCCGCTAGTGAGCTAGTGACAGAATTAATTACTTATTTTGATGATCGTTTGGAACTTGATGCCGCAGAGGCATCGGCGCTATATGCTGGTTTAGTTGTAGATACGAAGAACTTTGCGGTGCAGACAGGGGAAAGAACTTTTGAGGCGGCTGCTTATTTAAGACGTAATGGTGCTGATCCGATTTTGGTGCGTAAACTTTTTAGAGATGAGCAGGCGACTGTGATGCAGCGTGCTCGTTTAGTCGCTGATGCTAGAATGCCGCTACCAGGGTTAGCAGTTTCTATTTATAAAAATGCGCCGTTGCATGATACTACGCAGATTATTTTAGCACAAGCGGCTGATGAACTTGTTGCTATGAATGAAATTAATGTTAGTGTTGTGATGGCCGAAACTGAAGATGAACTCTTAGTTAGCGCACGAAGTGATGGGTCTATTAATGTCCAAATTATCATGGAAGAGTTAGGCGGCGGTGGACACCAGACTGTTGCTGGCCTGCAATTAAAGGGTGTAAAGGCTGAAGATATCGAACCGCAGATTATTGAATTAACAAAAAAACAATTTGAGGAGATAGATACTAATGAAAGTAATATTATTGCAAGAAGTTAAATCTTTAGGTAAAAAAGGTGATATCGTAGAGGCATCAGATGGTTATGCTCGCAATTATTTATTGCCTAAAAAACTAGCTAAAGAAGCTAGTGCTGCAAATGTGCATCAAGCAAAACAAGAAAAAGCGACGGCTTCTTTCAAGGCAGCGCAAAAGAAAGATGAAGCTAAAATTTTAGCGGCACAAATTGAAAAAGTTATTGTAAAGATGCAGGTTAGAGTGGGTGAAAATGGAAAAATGTTTGGTTCTGTTACCTCTAAAGATGTTGCGGAGGCTTTGATTAAACAGACTGGACTAGAGGGTATTGATCGTCGAAAAATCGAGTTAAAAACTGTGGTAAAGAGTATTGGTGAATATATTGCCGTTGCTAAATTACATCCTGAGATTTCTGCTGAATTCAAGGTAGAAATTGAGGCTGAGTGAAGATGATTGATCGTGTTCCACCGCAAAATATAGAAGCTGAACAAGCGGTTTTAGGCGCTATGATGATTGATAAAGAGGCGATATCAAAGGCAACGGAGATTTTGCGTGAAGAAGATTTTTATCGTCAAGATCATCGCGTGGTGTACCAAGTAATTGTCAAACTGTTTAATAAAAATCAGGCAGTGGATATGGTTACGGTAACAGAGGTGCTTAAAAAAGAAGGTAAGTTAGAAGATGTTGGCGGAATTCAATTTATCACTTATTTAGCTAATGCCGTGCCAACAGCAGCTAATGTGGCATATCATGCTAAAATTGTTGAAGAAAAATCTTTACTGAGACAATTAATTAGTGTTTCAACGCAAATTGCTGGTACTGGTTATGAGGGTACGGGCGACGTAAACACATTACTAGATGATGCTGAGCGCATGATTTTAGCTGTTTCTGAACGTAAAATTCATCGTGACTTTGCACCAATTAAAGACGTGGTAATGAACGCGGTTGATCGAATTGATGAATTATATAATAAAAAAGGTGGTATAACAGGACTTGCTACAGGTTTTGTGGATTTTGACCGACTAACTTCTGGTTTACAACCATCAGATTTAATCTTGATAGCAGCTAGGCCGAGTATGGGTAAGACGGCTTTAGTGCTCAATATTGCAGAACATGTTGCAATTCGCGAAAAAAAAGCAGTGGCTATTTTTTCTTTGGAAATGAGTAAAGAACAGCTAGTGCAACGTATGCTGTGTTCGGAAGCTAGTATTGATTCATCTAGATTACGTATTGGCGAATTAGAAGATAAGGATTGGGAGCAGCTGATTTGGGCGGCGGACAGTCTAAGTCAAGCTGAAATTTTTATTGATGATACACCGGGTATTTCCGTTATGGAAATGCGGGCTAAGGCTCGTCGTTTAAAAGTAGAGCATGATTTGCAATTAGTGGTCATTGACTATTTGCAATTGATGCAGGGTTCTGGTAAGAAAAACTCAGAAAATAGGCAGCAAGAGTTATCTGATATTTCGCGTTCACTAAAAGCTTTAGCGAGAGAATTAAATGTACCAATTATTGCTCTTTCGCAGCTCAGTCGTAGCGTTGAAAGTCGGCAAATAAAAAAACCGATGCTTAGTGATTTAAGAGAATCTGGAGCGTTGGAGCAAGATGCCGATATGGTTGCTTTTTTGTATCGTGAAGATTATTACGATAAAGAAACAGAAAATAAGAATATCACAGAATTAATTATTGCTAAGCACCGTAATGGACCAGTTGATACTGTACGCCTATTCTTCCATAAACAATTTACACGTTTTGCGAATTTAGCCAAAACTATTGAGTAGAAAACAACAATCGTGAATGTTCCGATGATAAAAACAAAAATCGTTCGAAATAGTTGCGTGAAAACTAGTAAAATGCTAAAATATCTTTGGCGCCGTTCGCGATCTGAGAGGTTTAGGTGAACAGTTTGCGGTTTTTATCTTTTGGTAGATGAGATATTTTAGGGGGAACAACAGTGATTGAACGTTATACTAGTCCTGAAATGGGCAAAATTTGGACAGAAGAGAATGAATTTCGTACTATGTTACAGGTAGAAATTCTAGCTTGTGAAGCCATGAATAAGCTGGGTATTGTACCGGATGGAGCGTTAAAAGATATTCAAGAAAAGTCCGATTTTTGCTTAGAACGTATTCATGAAATTGAGGCTGTAACTAATCATGATATTATTTCTTTTGTTACCAATGTTGGTGAACATGTAGGTGAAGCATCAAAGTATATTCATAAAGGATTGACGTCTAGTGATGTAAAAGATACCGCACTTGGCGTTATGATGAAACAGGCTGCTGATTTGCTTTTAAATTTGTTGGAAAACTTTCGTGCAGTATTGCGCCGCCGTGCAGCAGAACATAAACATACAGTGATGATTGGTAGAACTCATGGTATTCATGCTGAGCCTATGACGCTCGGGCTTAAATTTGCCCTATGGATGGACGAAACAGAACGTAATATAGAAAGACTCAAGGCTGCACGTGAAACAGTTGCTGTGGGCAAGCTTTCGGGTGCAGTGGGTACATATTCTAACATTGATCCCTTCGTTGAAGAATATGTATGTGCCAAACTAGAGATTAAAGCGGCTAAATTAGCAACGCAAGTTATTCAGCGTGATCGTCATGCGAGTTTCTTATGTACTTTAGCTATTATTGGTTGTTCATTAGATAAAATGGCGACAGAGATTCGTAATTTGCAACGTACGGATATTCGTGAAGTAGAAGAATATTTTGCTCCAGGACAAAAAGGTTCTTCGGCGATGCCTCATAAACGGAACCCGATTACTTGTGAAAAAGTTTCGGGACTGGCTAGACTTCTACGTGGTAATGCAGTTGCAGCAATGGAAAATGTGGCGCTTTGGCATGAACGAGATATCTCACATTCTTCGGTAGAACGTGTTATTTTACCTGATAGTACAATTGCGCTGGATCATATGTTGCGTAAATTTACTAATATTATTGATAAATTATTAGTATACCCAGAGACAATGCTAGCTAATATGAATAAAACTGGTGGTTTAATTTTTAGTCAAAACTTGCTTACGGCTCTTGTTGGTAAAGGTGTATTACGCGAAGATGCGTATAAATGGGTGCAACGTAATGCTATGGCACGGTGGTTAGAGGGTGCAGACTTCAAAACTAATGTGCATCAGGATGAAGATATTAAAGCACATTTAACGCCAGAAGAAATAGATGCTTGTTTTGATCCACAGCCTATGCTTAAAAATATAGATTTAATAATGGCCAGATTTGGTCTTTAAGGAGAGGATTTTCTATGCCATCAGTAGTAGTGATAGGGTCTCAGTGGGGCGATGAAGGTAAAGGTAAGATTGTTGATTATCTTGCACAGAAAGCTGATGCAGTAGTTCGTTATTCGGGTGGCTCGAACGCTGGACATACTGTTGTTGTTGATAACGTAGCCTACAAGCTGAGATTATTGCCTTCAGGTATTTTGTATCATGGCAAAACTTGCTTTTTGGGAAATGGTGTAGTAATTAATCCTGGGGTTGTATTAAAGGAAATACATGATATTAAAGCGCAAGGAGTAGATATCAGTCGCATTCTAATATCTGATCGTGCTCATGTTGTCTTGCCTTATCATGCGCGTCTTGATGAATTGCAAGAGGCAGCGTTAGGCAGTGCAAAAATTGGTACAACAAAGGGCGGAATTGGTCCTTGTTATATGGATAAAGCAGCACGCACAGGTATTAGAATGTGTGATTTAATGGATGCAGAAACTTTTGCTCAAAAACTACGTATTCAAATAGATGCTAAAAATGAATTATTTACTAAAATTTATGGTGTAGAACCATTGACTTATGAAGAGGTGCTTCAAGAATACTTAGCTTATGCTGAAGAATTACGTCCTTATGTTACTGATACTGGTGCGGCTTTGGCTGAAGTTTTTCAGAGCGGTAAGTCGGTTTTGTTTGAAGGTGCGCAAGCAACTTTTCTTGATATTGATCATGGTACCTATCCGTACGTTACTAGTTCAAACCCGACAGCGGGTAATGCAGCAACTGGTAGCGGTATTGGACCACGGGACATTGACCATGTTGTGGGGGTAGTAAAAGCCTATACGACTAGAGTTGGTGAAGGACCTTTTGTTACAGAATTGCAGGATATAGATGGCCCGGGTCATCATTTAAGAGAAACAGGACACGAATATGGCACGGTAACTGGACGTGCTCGGCGCTGTGGCTGGTTAGATGCGGTGATGGTTAAAACAGCAGCCAGCTTAAATAGTATTGATTATTTAGCAATTACTAGATTAGATATCTTAGATAATTTGCCGAAGATAAAAATGTGTGTTGGTTACAAATATAAGGGCGAAGAAATTAAACATATTCCTGCTAGTCTAAAAGTTTTGGCGGAGGTTGAGCCTATTTACGAAGAGTTTGAGGGTTGGATGAGTGATATTACTGGTACGAGGTCTTACGCTGAATTACCACTTAATGCTCGTAAGTATTTAGAAAGATTAAAAAGTGTGACAGGTGTAGAAATTGGGATTGTTTCTGTCGGTGCTGCTCGTCAACAAACAATTGTATTAAAAGAATTATTATAAAAAACAGTTTTATATAAGAAAATAGTTGACAAATTGCTTAATTGTTTGTATCCTATTAATGTTGCTTTTTAAGATCCACTAGCTCAGTTGGTAGAGCACCTGACTTTTAATCAGGGTGTCCCGCGTTCGAGTCGCGGGTGGGTCACCATTTTAATAAATAAAACCCGCATACAGTATACTGTATGCGGGTTTGTTGTTTTTAGTAGTAGTTATAAGAAGTTATTTGTTTTCGTCTTGAACGATGATGGGCTCTTTACCATCTTTGATATCTTTTAAGATTTGTTCAGCTTGTTCTTGCGTGATTTTGCCCTCAGTAACGGCTTGGTCTAAAGTAGCTTTTGCTAGTTCATATTTTTGTGCTATGAATTGATCATAGACACCTTCTGTTTGGGCAATTTCATTAATGCTGATTTGTTTTTCTTGAGCTTCTTCTAAAATCGATTGTGGTGTACGATTTGTTAATTGCGCTAAAATCTGTGCGGATTGTTGATGCTGTCTCATTTCAGCGCTAGCAAAGCGTGGATCTATATTCTGAGTAGGATTTTCTTTACCATCTTTGATATTATTTAAGATTTGCTCAGCTTGCTCTTGCGTGATTTTGCCATTTGCAACGGCTTGGTCTAAGTTAGCTTTTGCTAGTTCATATTTTTGTGTTATGAATTGTTCATAAACACCCGCTTCTTGTGCAATTTCATTTAGCGTTTGCCCTTTTTCTAGTGCTTGTTTTTGAATGTCTTTCTCATCACGGTTGGTTAATTCTGCTAGAATCTTTGTCTCAATCGCATGAGGTGATGGTAATTGGTTTTGCGTATTTTCTTTAATATTATTTTTAGTGTTTTCAGTGTTGATATTTGTTGTGTAACCATCTTTTTGTACAATAGGATCTTGCTGTTGTTGTTGCGGGCCAGCGAAAACAACAGACGTACTTAAAGCGGCCACTAAAGTTCCTGTGAGTAATGAAATTCTTAATTTTTGCATATTAATATCTCCTTTGTAAATCGTTTAAAAACAGTTTTGTTTAAAAACTTATTTGTTGGGGTTGTTTAAAGTTTAGAGATATTTTATGGCAGAAAAATGTTTTTTCTGTACTAATTTTTGGGCATTTTTAAAAGATTAGTCATCAAAAAAACATAAAACTAGGTATAATTATATTATAAAGATGAAAGGCGGCGATAATCGTGGCTAAGATATTGATTGCAGATGATAATGAACAAATTACTTCTATTTTGTCTAATTACGCGCAAAAAGCGGGATTTGAAACTATTATTGCGTTGGACGGTGAAGATACTTTAGCGAAATTTCATAAATATGCAGCTGAAATTCAAATAATTTTGTTAGATGTAATGATGCCTAAAAAAGATGGTTTTGAAGTATGTAGAGAAATTCGTAGAACTTCTATGGTACCCATTATAATGATAACGGCACGAGGCGAGGATTTTGAAAAAATTATGGGCTTAGATATTGGTGCTGATGATTATATTGTAAAGCCTTTTTCCTCAGGAGAAGTAATGGCTAGAGTCAGAGCAATTTTACGTAGATTAAAAATAGAGCAGCAGGCAAAAAACAGTTTTGTTATTGATAATTTATCTGTTGATCTTGATGAATATACCGTTTTAGTCAATGATGAAAAAATTAATTTAACTAAAAAAGAAGTCGAATTATTATGGACATTGGCGAAGAACAAAAACAAAGTCTTTACGAGAGAAAACCTTTTAGATAGTATTTGGGGATATGATTATTATGGTGATAGCAGGACGGTTGATTCACATATTAAACGCTTAAGAGCGAAGTTAGAAGCGGTATCCCATGAAAATTGGGATATAAAAACAATCTGGGGTGTGGGATATCGTTTTGAGGAAATGGCTGATGAGGAATAAAATAGCACTTAAACTAACGATTTATTTTGCTGCTGCGCTACTTATTTTCTCTTTGGTCGTTGGTAGTAGTTTTCGTATTTTATTTAGGCAACATGCAGAAGATTTAAAACGGATGGAATTAGAGCAACGGGCTACTAAGATTGCACAAATTATGAGTGAGACGCGTGAGCAACTAGCGAATTGGCAAGAACGACGTGCTAATTTGCGACATGATACGTCACCGCTTACACCGGAACAGCAGCATCCGGGGCCTTTTGCTACTTATGGCTCGTTATTGTACTTTTTAAGTACTTCAGCGGCCGATGATGTGTGGGTCATTAATAGTGATAAAACATTAGAGCGAAGAGATTTACCTGCGGGAACGCCCATACGAAGAGAAATAACTTATAAAGATTTGCCAGAGGATGCCAATAGTGTTGTCGCAGAAGCGTTTGATGGTAAGACAGTTTTTAGTCAAGGGTTTAGTCCACTTTTAGAGATGCCAACACTTTCAGTAGGTGTGCCTATTAAAAGTAAAAATGGAACAATAACTGGAGTTGTGTTAGTGCATTCACCTTTGTCAGGGTTAGACGAGGCCACAAGTCAAGGGATGAAAATTCTTTTAGTAAGTGGTTCCATCGCTTTATTATTAGGCTTTTTCTTTAGTTTGTTTTTCTCTTGGAAATTTACGAAACCACTTAATTTGATGAAAAAAACAGCGGAAAAAATGGCTGAGGGTGATTATTCCGTGCGCAGTGGTGTTAAACAAGATGATGAAATTGGTGACTTAGGTAATGCTCTTGATATTTTGGGAGAACGTTTAGAACTTGCCAGTCAAGAAAGCGCCAAGCTAGATCAATTAAGAAAAGATTTTATTGCGAATATTTCCCATGAACTAAGAACACCAGTAACCGTGATTCGTGGTTCTTTGGATGCTATTTGTGATAGAGTAGTAACGTCTAAAACTGATATTGCGGAGTATCATCGCCAAATGTTAGCTGAGAGTATTTTTTTACAAAGATTAATTAATGATTTATTAGATTTGTCTAGATTGCAGAATAATAATTTTCAAATTGAAAAAAGTCCACTTAATTTTTATGAAGTGGTAAAAGATGTAGTGCGTAGTAGCTATCATATTGGACAAAAAAAGAATGTTGATATTCATTTTGAGTCGGATCAAGAACTATATCCTATGGATGGTGACTATGGACGTTTAAGGCAGATGCTCATGATTTTTATGGATAATGCTATTAAATTTTCACCTGCCGAAAAAGCAATACAAGTTCATTTAAACGAGGGACGGTTAACTATTACTGATTATGGTTGTGGGATTAAACCAAAGGATTTACCTCATATTTTTGAACGCTTTTATAAAGCGAGAACGGAAACCAACAAAAGCGGAACGGGGCTTGGACTTTCTATTGCCAAAGAGATCGCAGAGCGACATGGTATTGACTTAAAAATGGAAAGTGAAGAAAAAGCTTTTACAAAAGTTATTCTTTTATTATCATCTATGCTTAAAAACAGGTAAATAGTAAAGGAGCGAGAAAGTGGTAGTTGTCTTTGTTAAGACCGCTACCACTTTCTCGCTCCTCTTTATATCGTGAGCATTTTTTATAGTGTAATTAAAAAAACAGTTTGCCAGTTAATTTATATTTATACTTAAATGTAGCAAGGAGAGTGAGTGTATAACCAAAAAGTTCACTGCCTTCTTCTATAACGTTTTTTACGACACGGGCATAATCTTGTTGAAGTACATTTTGCCAAATGATATTCATGCCAATAATGCGGGAAAAGACGAGGACAGTTAAAAGGCCACAGAACATAAGAGGAAAACTGGAGTCCTTGGTAAAGTGCTGGAGGCCGTTTAAACAGTTTTCTTGATTGCGTAGCGCATAAAAAAGGGCAATCAAAACAAGAGGTAAAACAAAAGTAAACCAAGAGATATAAGGCAGGGGATCAAATAAGAAATCTAATTCGCGTAGGAAGAGAGAGCCAAAGAACGCAGAAATCAAAAATAAACCCGCTCGGTAGTTTTTATATTGTCGAGCTAAGCTAAAGAAAGTCAGGCTAATGATTAATAAAAACAACTCTTGTAATGATTCTGTAAGAGAAATCTCATTAATGGGATTATGAAAGATAAAAATATCAATAAAAATTGCCGATAAAACAAGTGCAATAAGTAAAGATGCAAAGAAAAAAGGTAGTATTATTTTATGCAAAAGATATTTGTACATTAAAAAACCTCGTAATAAAAATAAATTTGGTTTGAAACACCTGTATTAAATTAACATAAAACCGCTTGAAAGGCAAGCCTTCAGAAGATATTAGCAGGAGGAAAAGCGTATTTGTCGAATCATAAGTAGTAAATAGTGATATAAAAGGTGGAATGATAAGTGAAAACATATGATCTGATTGTAATTGGTACCGGCGCAGGAAATATTGTATTGGACGCTGCTTTAGCTAAGGGTCTAAAGTGTGCAGTAATCGAAAAAGGTCGTTTCGGTGGCACTTGTTTGAACAGAGGTTGCATTCCAACTAAGGTTTTAGTAACGGCGGCTGATTATTTGCGCCAGATTGAAGAATTACCTGCTATTGGTGTTATAGTGGGCAAAGCGACGATGGATTGGCCCGTAATTAGTCGTAGAGTATGGGAAAAGATTAATGAAAGTAAGGAAGTGGAAACATACTATCAAACGTTCTCGAATCTGGATATTTATCGGGGAGAAGCTTTTTTTGTTGCAGAAAAAACTTTAAAGATTCGTCAAACGGAGGGCTACACCGCAGAAATAACCGCTGAAAAAATAGTTGTTGATATTGGTGCTCAAACTAAATTACCGCAGGTAAGTGGACGTGATGAAACTGGCTATTTAAGCTCGGAGAGTTTATTTGGTGAAAAATATCCAAAGCAACCTTTTGAAAGCTTAATTATTATTGGTGGTGGTCCAATTGGTTGTGAGTTTGCTCATATCTTTAGTGCTGCTGGGACTAAGGTGACTTTAGTTCAACATAATGTTCGTCTTTTGCCTAAAGCAGATGAAGAGGTTTCCGCACAGATTTTAGCGGATATGACTAAAATGGGAATAAATGTGCATTTGAACGCGGATTTAGTAGAAATGAGTAAAGAACAAGGACAGAAAAAATTGGTGTTTGCAAATCGTTCTACGGGGCAAACAACGATAATAATCGCTGAAGAAATTATGTTTGCCTCTGGCATTGAACCAGTTACAGAACGTTTGCAAGCAGCGCAGGGAGGCCTAGCGTTAGAACATGGAGGGTGGATTAAAACCAACGAGTTTTTAGAAACTAATGTTGCTGGTGTTTATGCCATTGGTGACGTCAATGGTAAAGCGGCTTTTAGGCATAAAGCCAATTATGAAGCGGAAATTTTGGCACATAACTTGTTTGAGGCGCAGGAACCACGTGCATGGCGTTGGGCTCGTTATGATCTGGTACCGGCGGTTACTTTTACTTATCCACAAATTGCGCAAGTTGGTATGACCGAAAAAGAAGCTCAACAACAGGGTTACAACATAAAGATTGGTAAACAGTTTTATAGTAATACAGCGAAAGGTTACGCCTTAGGATTAACCAAGCAAAGTGATGGTTTTATTAAATTAATCGTTGATGAAGCTACGGATAACTTATTAGGCGTGCATATAATTGGACATGAGGCAGCGCTTTTATTACAGCCATTTATTAATTTAATGAATGCAGGGGAAGTTCAGTTAAAGCCTATTAATGAAGAAATTGCTTCTGAACCGGTAAAAGAATTAAGAAAGCAAGAGATTACCCGTTACCTTGATCCGCATAAGGTACAAAGTATTAGTGAAACAATGACGCCGCACCCTTCTTTAGCAGAAGTGGCGATGTGGGTGCAATATTATTTAAAATGAGATATACTTTTTAGGAAGAGCGTAGTATAATGGTAATACAAACTAATATATAACAATTATCCGAGGAGAGATTATGATGAATACTAAAATGCAAACTGCTATTAATGACCAAATCCAAAAAGAATTTTATTCTGCGTATTTATATTTGGCAATGTCCGCATATTGTGAAGAAAGCAACCTTTCTGGTTTTGCTAAATGGCTGAAGGTTCAATACCATGAAGAAATGGAACATGGCATGAAATTAATGGAACATTTGCTTGAAAGAGGCGGCAAAGTTACTTTGGGCGCTTTGGCAGCACCACCGAGTGAATTTGGTACTCCACTTGTTATGTTTACTGAAGTTTTGAAACATGAAGAATATATTACAGCTAATATTAATGAATTATATGAAGTTGCTTTAGCAGAGAAAGATTATCCTGTACAAGTGATGTTGCAATGGTTCATCACTGAACAAGTTGAAGAAGAAAGTAATGCAACGACTATTTTGGAACAACTAAAATTAGTTGGTGATAATAAAGGCGCTTTGATTATGTTAGATAAAGAATTGGGTCAACGCCAAGACTAAATAAGTAAATAAAAACCTGTTGTTGCTTTAGCAACAACAGGTTTTTGGTTTTTTTAAGGTATTTTTTATTTACGTAAGAAAGCATGATATGTATCTTGGAAACGTTCATGCTCGATAATGGTGGGATCAAAGCGTAATAACTTAAAAGTTATTTGCACACAATAACCAATGGCGAGCGCTGAGAAGAGTGTACCAAAGCCCACCATGCCACCTAGATACCAACCGATGACGACGGCCGTTGTTTCGATGGCACTGCGGCAAAAACCAATGGATAAATGAGTTTTGCGCGTTAGAATAACCATCAAGCTATCGCGTGGTCCAGTGCCAAATCCTGAAGAAATGTAAAAGAAAGTGCCGAAAGCGATAGTAAACATACTAGCAATCATCATGAATAGTCCCGGTAGCAACGAGGATGCGAGAGGAATTAAATTAATTTGTAGGATTAGATCAATAAAAAAACCAATTAAGAACATATTAGCAATAGTACCAATACCGATATTTTCACCGCTAAAAGCAGCGTATAAAACAAGAAAGAAGCCTGTTAGAATGTTGGCAGTACCAATGCTTAAACCAAATGTTTTAGCAAGACCAACATGTAATACTTCCCAAGGAGCATAACCAATATTAGCTTGTAAGCCTAAGGAAACACCTAAAGCAAAAAAGATTAAGCCAATTAGTAAAAGTAGTAAGCGAGGGAATAATTTTTGGGGCATAGATAGTGTACCTTTTTTCATTATATTTGATAGTAATGCCTATAATTATCGGTGAAGATAAAAGGATTGTCAATTATTTGGCATAAAAAATAGGGTAGTGACGTATAAGTACACTACCCTAGTAAAAAGAGATATTAATTTTTAGTTAAAGAGCGCTTTTAAATCTGCTGCTTTTAAAATTTCTTGTTCATTTAAGCCTTGTTTTTTTAAAGTTGCTAATACGGACAGAATTTGTTTGGCCCAAATGCAGAGGGCATATTCTTCGGCTGTAAATTGTGAATCAGTGCTGGTAACGTCTTCAAGAACTTCTAGTAAACTACGTTCTCCAGCTAAGGATAAATAAATTAAGGTATTGCGTGTAGCACCCCAAAGGTTATCATCTGGGGCTAGCATGAATAGAGCTGTGACCGCTTCATCACCACCAGTTTCAAACTTCCATTCTGTTCCATCAAGGTTTTCGCGTAATATTTTGGTCAGAACGGATTCATCAAAGCTAGGAAAAATAAAATCAACAACGTGGGGGGAGTGACCTGTGACTTCTTCAACAACTTGTACTAGTTTGAGCTGCCTAGTATTTTCTTCTCTGGTAGCGAAACTATAATTAATCATAGACATATCCTCCTTTATTAATAAAAAACACTGATAATTAATAATTATTATCCTAGAAATCATATTCTACATGGATAAAGAAATATCCTGCCATAAAAAAAGACAAACACGTAAAGAGTGTTTGTCTTTTTTTATGGCTTAATCATAGGCGCTTTTTTTAATTAACATATAGAGTGCTAATAATAAATCGAGTACAGGAAAAAGAGAAAGCAAAACGGCGAGAATAATTGCCCACTTTGCGAGACCGGTATCTCGTAAACGACGCATTTTATAACCAATACCAATAACGATGAAAGGAACGATAATTAAATAAAGTGAAATAATGATAGGAAATGATTTTACTAATGTTACTTGATAAGAAAGACCAAGCGTAATAAGGGCAAGCGGTGCCCAACGAAATAAAAAATCTTTGCGTCCGATGCGCCCACTAAAAGAAATAATATCAAGATTTATTGGCGATGGGGCGGGTGTTGTTTCTGTGTTCAAGACCAAAACCTCCACGATAAATAAAATATATTTAATAGTATTATAACATGAATAAACTAATTAATATTAATAATATAGGTAGCAGCATATTTGAGTGCGAGCAATGTGCCTAGACCTGTTGCTACAATAAATGCCCATGTTTTAGGAGTGCCACGATCACGATACTTTAAGACTCTATAGCAAAGCTTTAAACAAGCAAGACATAAAAGCAACCAAAGTAAAATAGCTAATAATAAAAAATAATTCATGAGAACTCCTTGTTAGAAAAAATAATTAAAGTATAGGTCTATTATAGCATGATGAGTGGCAAAATTAAGTGTTAAAAAGCTTAAAAGTATTATGTATACATAAAAACAAATCTGTTGTATGCTAATTATCATTATGATATACTAATCACATATAGAAAGAACTTGATGTATTCTGGTTAAAAGGATAACGGTAAAGTTCTAAATCGCCAAAAGGGTGAAATGAGGGTACGTAAAAAATAAACCGTTTAAGCAATATTGCTTAAACGGTTTATTTTTTATTGATGAATATAAAAAAGTGATACTAATTTTAATATATTATAAAAAACAAATAGCAATGTAAAAAATAATGGGTAAATATAGGAGGAGTTATAAATCGTTATTTACTATATTTTAGAGGTATTCTAAATGATTTAAAATACAAGTTTCTAAAAATAAGCTTTTGTAAAATAAAAAAAGCGTTTTCAAAATTTTTGAAAACGACATGGTTGTTATGGAGCGGATGGCGAGATTCGAACTCGTGACCCACGGCTTGGGAAGCCGGTACTCTACCACTGAGCTACATCCGCAAATTATCTTGTCTGTTAAAGATTATAGAACATTTTTTTGATTTTTACAATCTACTAACCGTTTTTTTATTAAATTTGTTGGTAAAAGTAAAAGTTGACTTCTGAATAATGACGCTATAATATAGCGGTAATAGTATAGTAAGAATGGGAGGTATCATGATGCTTAAACAAATCGATCTGAAAAAGTTAGCTTTTAATCCTTTTTCTTTAATTGGTGAAGAATGGTTGTTGATTGGAGCTGGTGATGAGCAAAAAGTAAACATGATGACAGCAAGTTGGGGAACGTTGGGGATTTTGTGGGGTAAACCAGTAGCAACAGTTGTTATTAGACCGCAACGTTATACTTTAGAATTGGTAGACCAGCAAGAATACTTTACTTTAAACTTTTTTGCTAACGATAAGAAAGCCGTACTGAATTATTGTGGAGCACATTCTGGACGTGATGTTGATAAAGTTAAAGTAACGGGGCTAACTCCTGTTTTTGATGTTGAAGCACCATATTTTGCTGAGGCTAAACTTGTTTTTATTTGTAAAAAATTATATAAAAGTGTTTTAAAGCCAGCGGAGTTTATTGATCAAACGATAGACGCTACTTGGTATAAAGAGCAAGATTATCATGAAGTTTTTACTGGTGAAATTATTAAGGTGTTAAGTGAATAGGGATAAACAAAGCGACATGTGGTGAACTTGTCGCTTTGTTTGTTTACAGATTTAAATGAAATAGGAAAATATAGACTTAAAACGCAACATGATATAAAATAAAACTATGATATTTAACTAAGGAGTTGAGTTCCGCTTGGAAGAACCTTCGATTCTTTTTGAAGTAGTTATTATTTTAATTTTAATTTTTGCTAATGGCATTTTTGCAATGACAGAAATCGCTATCGTGTCCTCGCGAAAGCCAAGACTAGAAAAATTGGCTGCTAATGGAAATAGTGGTGCTAAAGTAGCTCTAGAGCTAGCTAATGAGCCAACTATCTTATTATCAACGGTTCAAATTGGTATTAGCCTTATTGGTGTTGTGACTGGGGCTTATGGTGGTATTACAATTGCACAAGCGCTGGTGGTATACTTAAAACCATTACCAATTATCGGGCCATATGCAGTAACTTTTAGTATGACCTTAGTAGTTACTTCGATTACATATACGTCTTTAATAATTGGGGAACTCGTACCTAAGCGACTCGCACTTAATAATCCAGAACCGATAGCGATTTTAATCGCACGACCGATGAAGTTTTTATCGAAGCTTTTTTTGCCCATCGTCAAGTTATTAGGAGCTTCTACGGAGTTTGTACTTAAGTTACTAGGGGTTCAAAAGCCACTCAATGATGGTGTAACTGAAGATGAGATTAAGATTATGCTAGCAGAAGGTACTTTGACTGGTATGTTTGAAGAAACTGAAAAAGATATAGTGGATAGAGTTTTTCGGTTGGGAGATATGCGAGTGGCAGCGCTTATGACACCGCGAACACAGATTGATTGGTTGGATTTGGATCGTGATGATGATTATTTATGGAGTGTTATAAAAAAAAGCCCGCATACAAAGTTGCCAGTAGCACGCGATAGCTTGGATGAAATTTTAGGTATTGTTTATGTAAAAGATTTATTAGCGAATCGCGATAATGGTAATTTGCCAATAGAAGCTAATATTGAACAACCCTTATTTGTACCGCGTAGTTTGCGTGCTTTTAAATTATTAAAACAATTCCAACAATCAGGTACTCATGTGGCCTTTGTGATGGATGAATTTGGTGGGACCATGGGGTTAGTTACTTTGCACGATATTTTAGAAAACTTAGTAGGAGAATTACCGGAAGAAGATGATGACGAAAAAAGCATTGTGGAACGAGATAATTGTTCATGGCTAATTGATGGATTGTTGCCGATTGAAGAATTTAAAGATTTCTTCGCTTTAGATGAAATGCCAGGTGAGGACAAGGATCACTATCAGACAATTGGTGGTTTTATTACTTCTTATTTAGGCTATATGCCCAAAACAGGAGAAACCTTTATCTGGTCACATTTACAGTTTGAAGTAGTTGATATGGACCGGATGCGTATAGATAAGCTACTTGTGACTAAATTGATTTGTGACTTGCAAAAAGAAGAATGAGCTATAAATAAACCTCTTATCTTAGTTACAGGGGTTTATTTTTTTGCTTAGTATAGGGGAGTGGACGGTTATGGGTTTTTGGGAAATAATGGCGAGTCTATCAGTGATTGTCATTTTAGTGTTAGCGGGTTTTGTTTTTGCTAAAAAAGGTTGGATTACGAAGCAGACAGCACCTTTATTGCCGCAGCTTGTTAATAGGCTTGCTTTGCCGACGTATATGATTTGGAATTTTTTAACTAAATTTGATAAAGAGTATTTTTTTAGTATAGTTGACGGAATTATTGTTCCTTATAGTGCGATGCTTATTAGCTTTGCACTTTCGGGATTATTTGGTCGTTATTATCAAGTGCCAAAAGCACGGTATGGTATTTTTCGATCGGGCTTTTTTGCATCATCGGCAATTTTTATTGGGGTGCCAGTTTGTTTAGCCTTGTTTGGCGATGAATCAATTCCTTATGTTTTAATTTATTTTTTAGCTAATGCTAGTTTATTTTGGACGTTAGGTAATTATAGTATGAGTAAAAGCGGGACGAAGGGGGCTAATTATCCCTTTTTTAGTAGGCACACATTAAAATTAATTTTTTCGCCACCCTTGGTTAGTTTTATCTGCGCTTTGATTTTAGTTGTTTTAGAGGTAAGGTTACCAGTGTTTGTCCTTGAAAGTTTTAAATATCTTGGTTCGATGGTGATTCCGCTTTCGATGATCTTTATTGGCTATACATTAAGTACTGTTGAGTTTAAAGACTTACGATTTACTAAGGATGTTAATGTGCTTTTGCTTGGGCGGTTTGTAGTTTCACCACTTTTAGCTTTAGGTCTTGGTTTATGCTTTGATTTGCCACCAATGATGCGACAAGTATTCGTTGTTTTATCAGCTCTACCAGCTATGGCACAATTGCCAATCATGGCTAGTGTATATGGGGTGGACGTAAAGTATGCAGCAATTAGTGTTAGTATTACGACGTTATTATGCTTGTTTGTAATCCCTGTCTATATGCTACTATTTTAGTTAGAAGTAAGAAAAGACATCACTGTTTCACAATAAGTTTACAAAAAATAATATCGTAAAGAGCTTAAATGATATATAATATTTACAGTAAAGTGTATTATAAGTAACTTATTATTTTTGAAAAATACCTTTTGTGTAAACAATCAGGAGGTGACTGTATGAAAAGAGCTGTTCAGTTAGCTATTATTGTAATCGTTGTTTGTACACTTTTACCGTTAGAGGTACTGGCGGCGGCACCGCTGAAGGTCGGCGCACATGGCTGGAAAGTAAAAATTGCTCAGCAAAAACTCAATGTGGTAGGTATTAGTACGGACGTAAATGGAAAATTCACGAAAAATACCGAACGTGCTTTAAAGGAATTTCAAAAAAAGTATAAGATAAAAATTACGGGTTGGTTAGACGATAAAACTTATGACAGGATTATTAATGAAGCATTTACTAAAGAAGGCATTCATGGTGTAACTGGTAAACAGATTGTATCAGCAGCCGCTAAACTAAAGGGTGTACCTTATAAGTTTGGTGGTAAAACGGTTAAAGGGTTTGATTGTTCTGGTTATGTTCAGCATATCTTTGGTAAATTTAAGGCGCCATTGCCACGTTTAGCTGATGAACAGGTGGCCGAAGGAATTTTTGTTTTACGAAAAAACCTGAGAGAAGGAGATTTGGTCTTTTTTTCAACGTATGAACAGGGTGCATCCCATGTTGGTATTTATGCTGGTAAAGGACAATTTTGGCACGTTTCTTCGACTAAAGGTGTAATGCTAAGCTCACTTAGTGAAGAATATTGGGCCCCAAGATACTATGGAGCCAGACGTGTTTTAGCTGATTTTGCTAAATAAATATTACAAATGTTACAAAATAAAGATAAATGGTAGGAGATAGAAGAGTAGCGTCGAAGTATAAAGTGTAATGTCTTGATCATTTTACTCATTATAAGTAGTAATAAGGAGGGCAAGTATGATACGCGAAAGAAGAAATAAAGATAAGCTAGCGTCCTATTATAAGAAGTTTATGGAAGATGGGGTAGTGGATCCTAATGTGCATCCCTGGGTTGCTGAATCGTGGCAGCGCTGTGCAGCTAGAAAATTACCGCATGAAACGATGCCTAAATTAAATAAACTAAGTAAAGAAGAAATTGTTGAACATCAAAAACTACATGAATTTGTGGTGCAGTATGTTGACGGTTTATATGAGCAGAATAAACAACATTTTAATGTTCATAATTTGAGTATGCTATTGATTGATGAAGAAGGTTATGTCATTAAGAATTATGCACTACCTTTTTTTCAACGTATAATTGAAGATATACAAGGGATGCGTGTATTGGAAGAAGATGTTGGAACTTCCAGTATCAGCGTCGCACGTGAACATAAGGTACCATTTCTCATGTTTGGACCAGAAATGTGGATTAAAGATAGTCATTCTGGTGATGCTTGCAGTGCGCCGGTACTAGTTAATGGTAAGATTCGCTATATTATTTCATTTTTTTCTTTGGATCAGAATGATTTGCCTTATGATATGATATTATCGCTGTTGCTTACGATGAAATATTCTATTGAGCAACACTTACAGATGTTAGAATATTGGAATATTTATCAAATGACGATGAACGAGTTACCGGTTTCGGTTTATTGGGTGGGACCGGATGAACAGATTAAATATTGTAATGAAAATGGTGTTAATCGCTTAGAGGGGAAAGAAAAGCTGGAAGATATTTTCCTTAATTATGAGCATATACCAATTAAAAAAGCTTTGAAGGGTTTGCCAACACACCGTCGTGAAATAACGTGGATTACCCAGGATCGGACGTATGAAGATATTACTACCGTATTACCTGTTAAAGCGGGAAATGAAGTAGATGGAGCACTAGTTTTAACCATGTCAATTGAAGATTTAAAAACAACAATTGCCCATGCTACTGGTTATAGTTCTCGTTATAGCTTGTATAGTATGGTCGGTGAAACTAATGAGTTTTTGGCTTTGCAACATAAAGCATCGCGTATTGCACGTAGCGATAACAATATTTTAATTCAGGGTGAGCCTGGAACTGGTAAGCAAAGATTGGCCCATGGTATTCATCAAGCTAGTCCTCGCGCCGCAGCGCCTTTAATTGTCGTAAAATGCTATAACGGTCCTAGCGAGGAATTAGAAGAGGAATTTTTTGGAGCTATTGATCATGATAACCAACCAACCGCTGGTAAATTAGAACTATCCTTAGGTGGAACTTTATTTCTTGATGAAGTTGAAAAACTATCAGTAGATATTGGAGATAAATTAGCTGATGCTTTAAAAAATGGTATTCTTAATCGGGAGACTGGAGCGCGGAAAAAACTAAATATACGTGTCATTGCAGCTTGTGATTCTAATCTTAAAAGATTGGCCGATAAAGGACTATTTTCTAAGGCTTTGTATGAATTAGTGCTTAATACGGTGATTCGTGTACCACCTTTGCGGGAACGTGTGAAAGATATTGAAGTAATTGCCGCACATATTTTAGCAGAAATGTCAGCACAACATAGTTTGCCACCAAAAAAACTATCACCGAGAGCCTTACAGCTTTTGACTAGTTGTAGTTGGACTGGAAATATTAAACAGTTACAAGGTGTTATAGAACAAGCGTTTTTCCATACACCAGGTGGCGTTATTGAAGCAGATAACATTAAATTACCGAGTGATCGGACAATGGAAAAATCTTGGAAATATGATAAAGACGCGTTTATTGCTGCTTGGAAATCAGCTGGTGGTAATATTAGCAAATTGGCTGGTATGCTTGATGTCAGTCGTGTTACTTTGTATCGTTATTTGAAAAAATATGGTTTAGGACCAAAAGCAAAAGAGTAAGGAACAGCTGGAACAGCATTATCACTGTTCCAGCTGTTTTTTTATAAGACTGTCCTGCGTATTTTTCGCGTTTGGTGTATAATAGGAACACAAACTTTTTGATAAAAGGTGGTTAATAATGAGATTAAGAAAGAAACCCTGGATTAGCGAAGCAATTAGTGAGTATAAGGATGATTATATTTATTTTGATAAGTTGACAGAACGCAAAGGTAAATGGCGCGAAGTATTGCCTTTTGAGACACTGGCTTTAGAAATCGGTTGTGGTAAAGGCGCTTTTATTAATGGTTTAGCAGAGCTACAGCCGTTAGTTGGTTTTATTGGTGTAGAAAGTCAGCACGATATTAGCTATTATCCCGCCAAAAGTGCGAAAGAGGCAGAGCGCAAAAATGTAAAAATTATTTGTAATGATGCGGCGTATTTGGAGGAATGGTTTGCCCCTGGTGAAATTAAAATGATTTATTTAAACTTTAGTGATCCTTGGCCGAAAGCTAGACACGCAAAGCGCAGGTTAACGCATAAGAACTTTCTTGCTATTTACAGGAATTTGTTAGGTAAAGGTGGAATACTTAAATTTAAAACGGATAATCGAGCTTTGTTTGATTTCTCGTTAGAAGAGTTTAAAGAGTTTGGTTTACAGATTAATGCACTAAGCTATGATTTGCATCATAGTGAATTTGAAAATCTTGTGCAAACAGAGTATGAGACAAAATTCAGTGCTAAAGGTAAGCCGATTTGTTTTTGTGAAGTTATATTTTGAGGAGATAAGCGAATGTATAAACGCTTTTTAATCTGGGATAATCCAAAAGATGCAATTTTAGTATTAACATTATTATTAATGACGCTTGGGTGTATTAATGTTTTTAGTGCAAGCTTTGTTGAAGCTAAGGATATGTTTGATAATGGGTATTATTATCTTTATCGTTATGCCGGTTTTGGCTTAGCGGGTTTAGGTCTGATGGCTTTTTTGGGCTGGGGACCTTCTTATAAAGTTTGGTTACGTCATCGTCAAATTTGGTATTTAATTTTACTGGTGGTTTTAATCTGCGTAGATCTTTTTGGTGTTACGAATAAAGGCGCGCAGCGGTGGCTATATATCGGCGGACTTAGTATTCAGCCGTCGGAACTAGTGAAGCTCGGTATTATTGTGTTGGGTGCCGGTTCTTTAGGTGAGTTTTTAAAAAGAGGACAAAGAGTATCACTGTTTCAGATTAATAAATGCTTACCATTAATGCAGGCGGTTGCTTTTGCTGGTTTAGTCCTTATTCAACCTGATATGGGTACGGCTGCAATTATTCTCGCTTTGATGTTTGGTCTTTATATCGTGGCCGGTTTACCACTTATGCAGTTAATGCTTTTATTAGGGTGTGGCGTCATTTTGGCTGTGGGCTTTGTGCTTGTTGCTCCATATCGTTTGGCACGGGTACAGATTTGGTTTGATCCGTGGCAAGATGCGGGTAATACTGGTTACCAAATGGTACAGGCTTTGATGTCTATCGGTAGTGGTGGCTTGTTTGGTACTTCTTTTGGCATGGGAACAGGTAAGTTTTTTTATTTGCCAGAAGCACATACAGATTTTGCTTTTGCAATTTTTTGCCAGGAGTGGGGATTAGCTGGAGCAACGCTCCTCATAGTTCTTTTTTTGCTTTTGGGAGCAGCTATTCAGCAAATTGCATTGAATACTCAAAGTGAGGAAGCTTTTTTATTGGTGACTGGCATTAACTTTTTGATCGTTGGTCAAGCAGTCGCTAATATGGCTATGGTTTGTGGTTTATTACCAGTGATTGGCGTACCATTAACTTTTATAAGTTATGGTGGTACTGCTTTGGTGGTTAGTTTAGCGGCGTTGGGGTTAGTAATTAATATTTTTTATGCAGAGGCCAAGCAACAACAAGAAAAAGTCAATGTTGCAGCAGCTTTTGAAGAACGTAAACAAGAATTATTAAAAAGGCGGGGGCGCTTCAGGGGGTGGCAAAAATGAGAAAACATTTTAGCTTTTCTAGCATTAAGAAGCGTTCAGGAAAAGTTTGCCTCTTTGTTTTATGTATTTTTCTATTAGTTTTTATCCGGTTATTTTGGTTACAGGTTGTTAGTGGTAGTGAGTTGAGTAAGCGAGCAACCTTACAATCTGTCGGTGATGAACAAATTTTTTCACCACGAGGGAGTATTTTAGATCGTAATGGTGAAGAATTAGCTGTTAGTATTATGAGTAAGTCATTATATGTTGATCCACAGGAGATGGAGGATAAACCAGAATTATGGGAGCGTGGCAAGAAACCTGTGCGTAATCCACGACGCTTAGCTGCGGATTTATTGGCACCGGTTTTAAAGATGGATGCAGAAAGGCTATTTAGTGATTTTAATTATTCGGGACGGTTTTTGTGGATTAAGAGAACTTTAGAACCAAATGAAGCGGCGGCAGTAAAGCAAATTATTAAGGAACATAAACTTTCTGGATTACATTTTTTAGAAGAAAGTAAACGTTATTATACTAAAAACACCATGGCAGCTCATGTCTTAGGGTTTGTAGGCGTGGATGATAATGGTCTAAGCGGGATTGAGTGGTCGTTAGATTCAATCCTTAAAGGAGCAGAAAATAGTTTAAGCGAAACAGTAGATGCACTTGGACGCCCGATCGTTGATAGTGCTTTAAATAGTGCGACACCACCTAGAATGGCGACTGTTTATTTAACTATTGATAATAAGATGCAGCATGTTTTAGAGAAAGGATTGGATGATGCTTTAGCTAAAACAAATGCTAAAAGTGCCTCAGTAATTTTGATGGACCCTAATACTGGTGCGATTCTTGGTATGGCGAGTCGCCCGACTTTTGATCCTAATAAATTTGGTGAGTATCCAGCAGAAGCACTAGTTAATAGAGCTATTTCCATAATTTATGAACCAGGTTCTGTTTTTAAACCAATCGTGGGGTGTGCTGGACTTAGTGAGCAGGTGGTTACTCCAACTTCACCTTATTTTGATACTGGTGCATTTCAGGTTGCTGATCGTACTATACGTAACTGGGATAGAGAAGGCATGGGTGTAATTACTTTTACCGATGTCATTAAATATTCGGTGAATACGGGTATGGCAGATTTAGGCATGAAATTAGGCGCACAAAAAATGAATGAATATACGAAAAAATTTGGCTTTGGCACAGCAACTGGTATTGAGTTGCCGGGTGAAGAAGATGGTATTTTATATGACTCCGATGCGATGCGCCTGCCAGATATTGCGACCATGTCTATTGGTCAAGGGATTGCGGTAACGCCATTACAGATGTTACGTGCTATTTGTTCTATTGCTAATGGTGGAGAATTAGTGAAACCGTATATTGTAGAAAAAATAATTTTGCCGAATGGCAAAGTTTTGCGTGAAGGTAAGAAGGAAACTGTTAGGCGGGTCATGACTGAAGAAGTAGCTGGTCAAATGCGTTCTATGATGGAACAAGTTGTTGCTTCTGGTGGTGGTAAGACGGCAAGAATTGAAGGGTATAAGATTGCCGGTAAGACAGGAACTGCTGAAAAATTAAGTGAGCATGGTGGCTATGCTGCGGGCGTATACATTGCGTCTTTTGTTGGTTTTGTACCGAGTGATAATCCTCAATATGCAATGCTTATTATGTTAGATTCACCACAGGGTGCTTTTTATGGTTCACAAGTTTCTGCACCGGTTTTTCGTGATACTTTGCAACAAATTTTAGTTGCGCAGGGCGTACAACCTTCTAACTCAGTAGGTTTGCCGTCTTTTGACGCTTTAACTAAAAAAGATTTTAAAGTGAGTAGTAAAGCAAAACCGCAGATTGTTTTTATGCCTGATGGTAAAGTGAAAATTCCTGATTTTACGGATTTAAATATTAGACAAGTGGCAGAAGTGATTGCTCAAGGTAATTTATCGTTGATTCCGCACGGTAGTGGTATTGCCAAGAGACAATCAGTGCCCACAGCGAGTTTAGTAGAACAAGGAACGACAATTGAAGTCTGGTTTGAATAAACTAATTTGAATAAACTAAAATAAAAAAGTCGCCAACAGTTACTTTGAGCTGTTGGCGACTTTTGTGCGTTAGTTTATGGGGATTTAAGCTTTCCAGAGTCCGTGGAGATTGCAATATTCATAGGCAGCTACGAATTTGTCACCTTCGGCTAAAGCAAAGACTGCTGTTGGTTCAGAATTTGGTGTAAGGTGTTTTACTTGTTCACCTTGTTCTGTAACTAGATAAATCCATTGGATGTAATGTGCTTCAATCATAGGATGAGCAACACTGCCTACGACTACGCTTACGGTATTGCCTTCGACTTTTACTACAGGAACATGCTTTTCTTGAGCTGCATCTACAGTGTTTGCGACTAGTTCCGTCATGTGTTCGCCACAGCAATCAACTGGAACTGGAGTACTATTTAACATAGTAATTAGGTTGCCGCAATGTTTACAAATAAAAAATTTAACTTCTCTCATTGGTAAAGACCTCCTCTAATCTTTTCTAATCTATTTGTCTAGTTTATTATAAAAAGCGGTGAGAGACCGCGATTTAACCGAGTGCAACATCTAAAATCATCATAATGGTAAAACCGATAATAAAGCCGTAAGAAGAGCGGTCAGCACTACCATGCTCATCACTAGTCTGTGATTCTGGAATTAAATCTTCTACTACTACAAAAATCATAGCACCAGCTGCAAATGCTAATGCATAAGGTAAGATTTCTTGCATTGTTGTGACCAGCATAGCACCAATAATACCAGCAATCGGTTCGACAATTGCTGAGGCTTGGCCATAAAGAAAACTTTTCCAGCGAGATAATCCTTCGCGACGTAAGGGAATAGAAACCGCAGCACCTTCTGGAAAATTTTGAATACCGATGCCTAGTGCCACCGCAATGGCTGACAGTAGTGTTGCATCATTCATATTTTGAGCAGCTGCCCCGAAGGCAACACCGACAGCTAGTCCTTCTGGTATATTATGTAATGTAATGGAGAATAAAAGAAGCATTGTGCGGCGCCAACTAGTCGTGATTCCCTCTGGTTCTCCTGATCTAGAGAAAAAATGAATGTGAGGCATCACTTTATCGGCTAAGACTAGAAAGCCAGCACCACTTACAAAACCAATTGCGGCAATTAGCCAAGCTGGTAGTAGCCTGTTTTCAGCCATGGCAATGGCGGGAGCTAATAGCGACCAAAAACTTGCTGCGACCATCACGCCAGCTGCAAAACCTAACATCATATTTAGGACTTTTTTATTGATAGTTTTAAAGAAAAAAACGAGTGACGCACCTAGGGCAGTCATACCCCAAGTGAAAAACGTTGCGATAATTGTAAGTATAATTGGGTCATTTATTTTTTCTAGCATTCACCTTCAGCCTTTCTTTTAAATATCAATTCCGAGTAATTCTTTGACAAGCAAGCCAACTATAAAGGCAAAAGCAGCAACGCTAAGACTAATTATAGCCATTTCTGAGAAGCGTTTTTGAAAACTTAAAGTTTTCGCTACTGCAATATAATAAGTAAAACACGCTATGATTAAAACAACGATTAAGAGCATTGTCAAGAGTGCATAAAGATAGTGTTCATTATCAAAAATAAGATAGGGTAAAACAAGTAAAGTGACCGTTAGGCAATACGCGATACCCGTATATAATGCTGATTTGAGGGCGTCCGAGCGATCTTCGCTGCGAGCGGATAAAAACTCTGATGAAGCCATGGATAAAGTGGCAGAAACGCCAGTAATTAAACCTGATAAAGCAATTAATTTAGTGTTTTGTAAAGCTAGTGTTAGACCTGCGAGTGTGCCAGTAAGTTCAACCAAAGCATCGTTAAGACCTAATACCATAGAGCCAACATACCGCAGTCGCTCTTCATCTAAAATTGTTAGTAATTGCTGTTCGTGTAGATTTTCATCGGCAGCAATTTGTTGTGCTTCAGGGATTTCAGCGACTAACCCTTCATAATTACTAGCAGCAGCGGCTTCACCTGATTCCATTAGTTTTAAGGCAAAGGTATAACCAAATAGTAGTGCCAGCAGTTGGTAATAGAATATTTTCCAGCGAGAGGGAAGGCTGGCTTGCCCCGTATATTGTTGCCAAATTAATGCATGCTTCTTTTCTTCATTAGCAATGGTAAGAAGAATATCTTTATTTTTCTTATTTTTTACTCTAGCCGCTATTTTTTGATAAATATGATATTCAGTAATTTCGTTATTTTGCATATCAAAAAGAATTTGTGTTGTTTTAGTACTTAATTGTCGATTATTCATTCTAGGGTCACTGTCCATTCCAAAGAAGACTACTTTCTAAGATTACTATAAAAACATTCGCCATTACTAGGAAAATCCCTCTTGTTTTTGAGAAAAAAATAATAACTATTTAGAAATAAGAATTAGTGGCAAACAGAAAAATATTAGAAAATATTGTGTTTGGAAGCAAAGCAGAATACAATATTATTAATAAGTTCTTTACAGGAGGTTAGAAGTATGGACATTTATGATGTTGCAATTATTGGTGGTGGACCGGCAGGACTTTCAGCGGCGGTTACCTGTGGCGTGCGTAATAAAAAAATGATCCTTTTTGATAGTGGTGGTTTTAGTGCGAAATTAAAAAAAGCGCAGAGTGTAAAAAACTATTTGGGTTTCCCAGAAATATCAGGGACAGAATTAATGAACCAATTCTTAGAACATGCACGAGAGTATCAACCGACAATTATAACGGAAAAAGTTGTGTTTGCAGCTACTGCTAAGCAGGGTTTTGACCTAGGTACTGCTAATACTTTTTACAAAGCAAAAACTGTTATTTTGGCAACCGGTGGTATGACGGCTACGTTACTTCCTGGTGAAAAAGAACTTTTGGGTCGAGGCGTGAGTTATTGTGCTACTTGTGATGGACATTTTTTTAAAGGTAAGATAGTAGCCGTTATTTTAGATGGTTTAGAGAATCCTTCTGATTTAGAATTTCTATCAGAGATTTGTGCTCGGGTACTAGTTTTCAGTAAAAAAGAATTACAAACATCGTTTGTAGCATCGAATGTCGAATTTAAAATAGAAAACATAAAAAAAATAGTAGGCAGTCTTAAAGTAGAGGGGATAGAAGGCGCTCAAGATCGTTATCCAGTAGATGGAGTTTTTATTTTTAGAGAGTCTGATCCAGTTGATGCTTTATTTGCGGGAATAGAATTGCAAGGAAAATCGGTAGCGGTTCAAGCTGATTTAGCAACTAATATCCCAGGAGTTTTTGCCGCTGGTGATTGTACAGGCTATCCGTGGCAAATTTCTCGAGCTACGGGTGAAGGATTAGTAGCTGCGCTGAGTGCGGTTAAATATTTGGCGGAACAAAAAACAAGTAAGGAGTAAGATCCTTGCTTTCATTTTTCGTTCCAGTTATAATAATATTGAGTATTACAAATATAATATTGCGGGATGAAGATTGAAGGAAAAACCGCACAAGGTGTGCGGAGCCGAAAGGGTTAACTACTTTGTGAAACGCTCAGGCAAAAGGACTTTAAGCAGACTGAATTTTGGGAGTTATACGCTTTAGTTTCTGTCGATTAATTTTTTCTCTCACTATAAAAACAGAGACAAGGAGGTTTGTTTCTGTTTTTATTTTTTTATCATTTTTAACTAAAAGAAGGAGGTCAGACAATGAAAGGTAAAAAGACACCACTTTATGAAACACATGTAGCTTTGGGTGGTAAGATTGTTGAATTTGGTGGTTGGCAAATGCCCGTTCAGTACTCAGGAATTATTGAAGAACATAATACTGTTAGAAACAAGGTAGGTTTATTTGATGTTTCTCATATGGGGGAAATTTGGGTAGAAGGTAAAGAGGCTTTAGACTATTTACAACATTTGCTTACGAATGACATTGCTATTATGCGAGAGGGCGAGACTAAATATTCACCCATGTGTAATTTTGAGGGCGGAACTATTGATGACCTTTTAGTGTATAAGTTTAATGAAGAACTTTATCTTTTGGTTGTAAATGCAGCAAATATTGAAAAAGACTATGCTTGGATGGAGCAGAATATTGCAAAGTTCGAGGTTACAATTAGTAATAAATCAGATGAAATTGGACAGGTGGCTTTGCAAGGGCCTAATGCGACTGCGGTATTAAGCAAGTTGGTTCCGGCAGAGGTTACGACACTAAAATATTATCACTTTATTCCAGGTGTTTTAATTAATGGTAAAAAGACCTTAATTTCTAGAACAGGTTATACCGGTGAAGATGGTTATGAAATTTATTGTATGGCGGAAGATGTAACGACCTTGTGGGCAGAATTAATGGAGGCAGGACAAGAATATGGTATTTTACCAGCAGGACTTGGTGCGCGTGATACTTTACGCTTTGAAGCTTGCTTGCCGCTTTATGGTCATGAATTATCCGAAACAATTACGCCTTTAATGGCAGGGATTGGTTTTGCTGTCAAGTTAGATAAAGCTGATTTTATTGGTAAGGCAGCTTTAAAAAAACAAAAGACAGAGGGGCTTAAGCAAAAAGTCATGGGGGCTGAAATTACGGGACGAGGTATTGCACGAGCAGAGTATCCGGTAAAAGCAGCTGGCGAGGTTATTGGTTATGTAACTACGGGATCGCCTGCTCCAACTTTGGGCAAAAATATGGCGTTAGTTTTAGTACAGGCGGCATGCGCAGAAATTGGCAAAGCAATTACAGTAGAGATTCGTGGTAAAGAAGTAGATGCAGTTCTTGTAGGTAAGCCATTCTATAAAAGAAAGTAAAAACTTAAAGGAGCGATGAACTAATGAATATTCCAGAAGAATTATTGTATTCTAGTGATCATGAGTGGGTTAAAGTTAAAGGTAATACGGTGGTAGTGGGCATCACAGATTTTGCGCAGGATCAATTGGGCGATGTTGTTTTTGTAGAGGTACCAGAGGTCGATAATGAGGTGGAAACAGGCGGTAATCTGTCTACTATTGAATCGGTAAAAGCAGTTTCTGATGTATACAGTCCAGTGTGTGGTAAAGTGGTAGAAACTAATGAGACTTTAACGGATGAACCACAGCTAATTAATGAGGATCCTTATGGTAATGGCTGGATTGCTAAGTTAGAATTGCGTGACGCAAGTGAACTAGAGGGTTTGATGGATGCAGCGGCTTATGCCAAATTAATTGCTGAGGAGGCCTAAAGTGATGACGCACAGCTACTTACCTCATACAGTTGAGGATAGAAAAGAAATGCTGGCGGCGATCGGGGTTACCGAAGCAATGGACCTTTTTTGTGATATACCAGAAGAAATGAGGGTTGAAGGTCTATTAAATTTGCCGGGACCGTTGAGTGAAGCGGAGCTAGCACAATACTTTAAAACATTAGCAGCAGCTAATGTTAATTTAGAAGAATATGCTTGTTTTTTAGGGGCTGGCGCTTATGATCATTATGTGCCAAGTACTGTTGATCATGTTTTGAGACGTTCTGAGTTTTATACTGCATATACTCAGTATCAACCGGAAATTTCACAAGGGTATTTACAAGCTTTATGGGAATATCAAAGTATGATTTGTGAACTGACTGGTATGGCAGTTGCGAATGCGTCTATGTATGATGGTGCTACTGCGCTTGCAGAAGCGGCCATAATGGCTGCGCAAGCAACAAAACGCACGGAGATAGTGACTTTGCGTAGTGTACATCCGCATTATAGAGAAGTGTTGTCAACCTATGTTAAAGATTTTGGTTACAGTGTAAAAGAAGTGAACTTTGTGGATGGAGTAACAGCGCCATCCGTTTTAGAGGAAGCCTTAGATAAAAAGGTGGGTGCCGTGATTATTCAAACACCTAATTTTTTTGGCTGTGTGGAAGAACTCGCTGCTTTGATTAAAGTTATTCATGCTGTGGGAGCGCTAGTCATTGTGGTGACGGATCCTATGGCACTAGGCGTTTTAGAAGCACCGGGTAAAGTTGGTGCAGATATTGTCGTTGGTGAAGGGCAACCGCTTGGTTTAGCTTTAAACTTTGGCGGACCTTATATTGGTTTTTTGGCAACGACGGCAAAATTAATGCGCAAACTGCCAGGTAGAATAGTAGGGCAAACGGTTGATAGTAATGGTAAGCGTGGTTTTGTTTTAACATTGCAGGCGCGAGAACAACATATTCGTAGGGAAAAAGCGACTAGTAATATTTGTTCGAATGAAGCCTTATGTGCGTTAGCGGTGGCGGTCTATTTGGCAACGCTAGGTAAGAAGGGTTTTAAGGAAGTGGCTGAGCAGTGTTTACAAAAAGCGCATTATGCAGCGGAGCGTATTACTAATACTGGTGGCGGCAGCAAGGTTTTCCAAGCACCGTTTTTCAAAGAATTTGTAATTAAAGTGCCGCAGCCTGTGGCAACGGTTAATGATTATTTGTTAAAACAAAAAATTATTGGGGGCCTTGATTTAGGTGAGTATTACCCGGAATTAGCTGGTTCAATGTTGGTTTGCGTTACTGAGAAGAGAACCAAAGCACAAATTGACGCTTTAGTCGCAGGATTGGAGGCGTGCAAATGAAAAATCAACCATTATTATTTGAACTAGGTAAGAGTGGACGGAGAGCGCTTGATTTACCAGCTTTAGATGTTCCGGTGCAAAAGGGACTTTTGCCGGCTACTGTAATCAGGTCGGAAGAAGCGGCTTTGCCGGAGTTAAGTCAGTTGGAAGTTATGCGTCATTATACGCAATTATCTAATCGGAACTTTGGTGTGGATACGGGTTTTTATCCATTAGGTTCTTGTACGATGAAATATAATCCTAAAATCAATGAAGATATCGCCAAAATACCGGGTTTAAGTGCGGTGCATCCTTTGCAAAACGCTAAGTTAGTACAAGGTTCATTACGGTTAATTTATGAAGTAGAACAAGCGTTATCAGAAATTGCTGGTATGGCAGGAACGACCATGCAACCAGTCGCAGGAGCGCACGGAGAATTAACCGGTTTGAAATTGATTAGAGCCTATCACCGGGATCGTGGTGATTTAGCGAGAACAAAAGTTATTGTTCCTGATTCTGCTCACGGTACTAATCCTGCATCAGCTACGATGTGTGGTATGGAGGCCATTGAAATTAAATCAGAAGCTGATGGTTCGATTGATTTGGCAGCGTTACGTGCAGTAGTGGGACCTGATACGGCAGCCTTGATGTTAACAAACCCGAGTACGCTGGGTCTTTTTGAAACACAGATTAAAGAGATTGCCGAGATTGTGCATGACGCAGGTGGTTTACTTTATTATGATGGTGCTAATGCCAATGCGATTATGGGCATTGTCAGACCTGGTGATATGGGTTTTGATGTTGTGCATTTTAATTTACACAAAACTTTTTCTACCCCGCATGGTGGTGGTGGACCTGGTGCTGGGCCGATTGGCGTGCGAGAGATTCTTTTGCCTTTTCTGCCAGAACCACGAGTTATTAAAAATGGAGAAAATTTTGAGTGGGCGGTGCCGACTAAAAGCATTGGTAAAGTGCATGGATTTTATGGTAATTTTGGTATCTTTACTAGAGCCTATGCTTATATCTTGAGTATGGGAGCAGCAGGGTTACGACAAGCTAGTGAGGATGCAGTTTTAAATGCTAATTATTGCAAAAAAATGTTAGAAGAAGCGTATGATTCACCGTTTGATCGTTACTGCATGCACGAGTGTATCGTAACTTCTAAAAAACAAAAAGCACAAGGCATACATACGCTTGATATTGCTAAACGCTTACTTGATTATGGCTATCATCCACCGACGATTTACTTCCCCTTGATTGTAGAAGAGGCGATGATGATTGAGCCAACAGAAACGGAAAGCAAGGAAACGTTAGATGGGTTTATTGAAGCAATGAAAAGTATTGCGCAAGAGGCTGAAGAGAACCCTGAAGTAATTATTTCTGCGCCACACCATACGGTGGTGAGCCGGCTAGATGAAACATTAGCTGCGCGCAAACCAGTGGTCAAATGGGAAGCTTAGGCAAAGCCTGGCAAATTCGCAAGCAAAACTTTGCTCCAGA
Organism: Candidatus Avacidaminococcus intestinavium; assembly: GCA_018714505.1. Classification (GTDB taxonomy): domain Bacteria; phylum Bacillota; class Negativicutes; order Acidaminococcales; family Acidaminococcaceae; genus Avacidaminococcus; species Avacidaminococcus intestinavium. The sequence continues at coordinate 30,517 of DVNI01000134.1, read as the reverse complement.
ACTTTTTGTAGCAAGGCCGACTCAGACGGAAAGTATTAGCGTGACTGGTGATGCCTGTGCTTTAAAATGTGCCCACTGCGGTGGGCATTATTTATCTAAGATGACGCCTTTAGCACGCTTACAAAAAGCTGAAGATATCAAGGGCACAAGTTGTTTAATTAGTGGTGGCTGCGATTTGACAGGTAAAGTTAATGTTGTAGATAAGTTAGAACATTTAAAAAGCATTAAAGGGCAACGTCGCTATAATTTTCATGTCGGACTTTTGAATGAGGACGAAATAAAACTCTTAGCTCCTTTAGCTGATGTGATTTCTTTTGATTTTCTTGGTGATAATGAAACCATTCGTGAGACGTTAAAGCTCACGCAGGTTACTGTAGAAGACTATGTACAGTGTTTTCATTTATTGAAAAAATATTGTAGTAATGTCGCACCGCATATTTGCATTGGTTTACGCGGAGGTCAATTGAGTGGTGAACGACAAGCATTACACCTTTTGGCAAAAGCAGGTGTGGAGCGACTAATTTTTATTGTTTTGGTGCCAACCAAAAATACGGAATATGCAACTTGTGAACCGCCGGCGATTGCTGAAGTGACAGCGCTACTTGAAGAAGCGCGGATACTTTTGCCAACGACACCTTTGGTGTTAGGTTGTATGCGCCCGCCTGGTAAATATCGCTCAGAACTTGATATCGCAGCAATTAATAGTGGCATTAATGGCATTGTGCAGCCCACGCCGTTAGTGATTAGGCGGGCACAGGAGTTAGGGCTAGTGCTAAAGGAAAGCTGGGAGTGTTGCGTGTTATGATGAGTCGCTGGAAATTATCAATTGGTAGCGCGGGCGCTATAGGAAGACGCAAACTAAAAATAGATGCCTTACCCACTACAGCTTATGTGATGATCGGTGAAGGTTGCGTGCGAAACTGTGCTTTTTGTAGTCAAGCTAGAGAAAGTACTACGCAAAGCAAATTCTTGTCTCGTGTTGCTTGGGACGCTATTCCGGAAGAAGAAGCCGCTGCACAATTGGGGGCAGCTTTTCAAGCAGGAAAAATTAAACGGGTCTGTTTACAAGTAGTTAATCGCCCCGATAGTTTTCAAGCGATTCTTCGGGCATTAGAAGAATTAAGAAAATATGGGCCGTTACCAATTGTGGTATCAGGATATATTACTTCTGTTGCTGAGGCTAAAGAGCTATTTGCGCGCGGCGCTGAACGGATTGGGCTTGCGCTGGATGTTGCAGAGCCGGAGCTTTTTAGTAAGATTAAAGGTGGTTCGTGGCAAGCACGCTGGGAACTCTTGTGTGCTTGTGCTGAAGCTTTTCCGGGCAAGATGACTACGCATTTAATTGTGGGTCTAGGAGAAAAGGAAGTTACGATGTGGAAACTTATTGCCGAGTGTTATAAGCGAAAGATCACAGTCGGTTTATTTGCTTTTACACCATTAAAAGGAACGAAAATGGCTATGGTACCGCCGCCAGACCGTGGTTCATACCGCAGGCTACAAATTGCTTTAGAGTTGTTAAAACAGGGCGTTAGTATAGAGCAGGTGGTTTGTGACAAGCAGAGAATTATTGCTTTTAATGTTTGTAATTTACGGCAGCGCTTGGCCGATGGTAAGGCTTTTTTGACTTCAGGTTGCCTTGATTGTAATCGTCCGTATTATAATGAGAAACCGCGCGATGTTTTATATAATTATCATAGACCATTAAGTCCGGAAGAAGTGCAGCAAGCGTTAACAGAAAGTGGTGTGGTTGGATGTTAAGTTATCCGCAATGGGAAGAGGCAAGGCAACAAGGTCATAAGATGGTGTGGCGTTTATTGCAAACCGGTGCATTAAGTGCTGCAGAAAATATGGCAATTGATGAAGCAATTTTACTTGGTTATAGTAAAAAAACGTCACCACCGACTATTCGTTTTTATACTTGGCAGCCAGCAGCTGTTAGTATTGGTTATTTTCAGCATAGTGATGCAGAAATAGATTTTGCTGCTTGCCAAAAACAAGGAATTGATGTGGTACGCAGATTAACAGGTGGACGTGCTGTTTTGCATGACGAAGAATTAACATATAGCATTGTGGTTGGCGAGGATTATCCAGAGATACCGATGACAGTAACGGCTTCCTATCGTTATTTAAGCCAAGGGTTAATGAATGGTTTAGCTAAAATTGGCGTTCAGGCGCAAATGACTAAACCGCAAGCTGCTTATGCGCATAAAACGCAAATGCCTAGTTCTGCAGCTTGTTTTGATGCTCCGTCGCACTATGAACTCACGGTGCAACAAAAAAAGTTAATTGGTAGTGCACAAGTTCGTAAATATGGTGTAATTTTACAGCACGGATCAATTTTAACGGCTTTTTCAGCGGATAAACTGGTTAGCATTTTAAAATTAGAGGACGAACGTAGGCAACAAATTAAAGCGATGCTTAGGCAACGGGTTGTTGATTTACAGACAGTTTTAGGTTATCGTGTACGGGTTGAGGAATTAGTCCAAGTTTTAGCGGCTAGTTTCAGTGAAACGCTCGCAATTGAATTGGTTGATGGTGGTTTAACAGCTGAAGAAAAAGCTTGTGCAGCAGAACTTCTTGTAAATAAATATCAAAATAATGCTTGGATCCATAAAAGATAGGAGGCTATAACATGGAATACGACATTGCAATTATTGGTGCAGGTACAGGTGGCTATGTTGCAGCGATTAGAGCAGCGCAATTAGGTGCTAAAGTTTTGTTGATTGAAAAGAAGGATTTAGGTGGCGTGTGTTTAAATCAGGGGTGCATTCCTACGAAGACCCTATTAAAAAGTGCGGAAAAATGGACGGATTTAAAGAAAATAGAAGAATTTGGCCTTGTGGTTAGTGAATCAGCTTATGATTGGCAAAAAATTATGGAACGCAAGAATAAGGTTATTCATACTTTGCGTAGTGGTATAGAAAAATTAATCAAAGCGCATAAGATTGATTTAGTTTTCGGTAAGGCTACATTAAAAGATCAACATACCCTTCATGTGGTTACGGATCAGGCGGAACAAGAATGTGATTATACTGCTCGTAAAATTATTCTTGCCACAGGTTCTGTACCGGCAAAACCGCCACTGGTTGGTAGCGATTTAGCAGGAGTTTTAACGAGTGATGATATTTTACGCATTAATGAAGTGCCTGCTAGTTTACTCATCATTGGCGCTGGCGCAGTTGGCGTAGAGTTTGCCGGGATTTATGCTGCCTTTGGGTGTGCTGTGACTTTAGTAGAAATGGCACCAACTATTTTGCCTCTTTGTGATGGTGATCTGCAAAAAAGAATGGCTTTAGCTTTACGCAAACAAGGAATTAAGCAGTTCAGTAAAGCGTTAGTACAAGAAATCATACAAAACGGAGATAGCTTAGATGTTGTTATTGAAGTCAAGGGGCAGCGTCAAGTAATTACAGTAGAAAAAGTTTTAGTAGCGACGGGACGACGCCCTGTTGTAGCTGTTGATGAGCTTGCGGCAATTGGTGTTGAATATACTAAATGTGGTATTACAGTTAATGAAAAAATGGAAACAAGCGTGCAGGGAATTTATGCAATCGGTGATGTTACGGGCATCAATATGTTAGCGCATACGGCTTCTCATCAAGGGTTAGTAGCTGCGGCTAATGCGTGCGGAGTAGAAGAGCGCATGGATTATAGTGCAATCGCAGGCTGCATTTTTACCACGCCAGAAATTGCATGGGTTGGTTTAACGGAAGAAGAATGTCAGGCGTCAGGGCGCAGTATACAAATCGGGAAATTTAATTTTGCGGCAAATGGCAAAGCGCTTTCGATGGGCGAAACCGAAGGGTTAGCTAAAATCATTGCCGATAGTGTAACGCATAAAGTGTTAGGGTGCCATATTATGGGACCGCATGCTAGTGATCTCATTATGGAAGGAGTTCTAGCTGTACGCTTAGGCTTAACGGCAGAAGACTTAGCCGCAACTATCCATCCCCATCCGACTTTAACGGAAACAATGGGTGAAGCGGCGCAAGGGGTTTTTTGTGAAATGATTCATCAAGTGACTTTTAAAAAATGAAACCACAAAGGTTAGAGTTTTTTTGTTATAAAGACAAAAGCATACCGGTAGAGATTATCCGTTCGCAACGGAAAACTATTGCACTTGCAGTTGCGGCAACAGCAAAAATTGTAGTGCGAATCCCTTTGCAAGTACCTTTAGCAGAAGTTGCAGTTATTTTGCAAGAAAAAGAACGGTGGCTATATGCAAAATTAGCTTATTGGGAGAGCTGCAAAGAGCAAAAACGTATTTTTGAAGTTGCTCATGGAAGAAGTATCCTTTTTCAAGGAAAATTTTATTCATTAAAAATAGCGTATGAACCTGCTAAACCGATTGGTGTTAGGCTTGAACGTAATCAACTACTGGTGAATACTGAGGATGCAACAGAGGTGAACAGTCTATTAAAAGGCTGGTACTACGAGCAAACTAGCGTAATGTTAAAGCAAGGCTTGCAAAAGGCGCAAGCTATGTTTGCTTTACGGCCACGAGTGCTTCGCGTGAAAGAACAAAAGAAAAGGTGGGGCAGTTGCACTTATGATAATAAGTTGCTTTTTAATTGGCGTTTAGCAATGGCACCGCAGTTTGTCGTTGAGTATGTTTTGCTCCATGAAATGTGTCATATGTTAGTGAAGAATCATTCAGTATTATTTTGGGCAGAAGTAGCAAAGCGATGTCCGAGCTATAAAGTAGCAAAACAGTGGTTGAAAGAAAATGGTGTGAATATGCAAATCCCTAGCTGAATGATACAAACAAGCAGTTTTGTGATACAATAACATAGAATGAATGTGTAAATTGGTCTGGAGGAATGAACATGCTTGATATGAAATTTGTGAGAGAAAATCCACATTTGGTTGAACAAGCAATGAAAAACCGTAATATGGATATGAATCTCGACGAATTTGTGTTGCTAGAAAAACAACGCAGAGAATTATTGCAACAAGTTGAGAGTTTAAAGAGTGAGCGTAATAGTGTTTCACAAATAATTAGTCAGTTGAAGAAAAATGGTGAAAACGCTGAAGAGAAAATTCTAGCAATGCGCGCTTTAGGAGAAAAAATTGCTATCGATGATAAAGAACTAAAAAGCATTGAACAACGCTTGCAAGATATTTTACTTACTATTCCTAATATGCCAGCAGCTGATGTGCCGATTGGTAAAGATGATAGTGATAATCCGGTAGTTAGAACTTGGGGCGAGCCGACTAAGTTCAACTTTGCGCCACAGGCACACTGGGATATTGGTGAAGCTTTAGGCATTTTGGATTTTGAACGTGCCGCAAAAGTAACGGGCGCACGTTTTGTTTTTTACAAAGGAATGGGTGCACGTTTAGAGCGTGCTGTCTATAATTTTATGCTTGATATTCATACTGCAAAGCATGGTTACACGGAAATTTTTCCGCCTTATATTGTGAATAAAGATAGTATGAGAGGTACAGGACAGCTACCAAAATTTGCGGAAGATATGTTTAAATTAGAGGGCCTGGACTATTATTTAATCCCAACAGCAGACGTACCTGTTACCAATTATCATCGTGGTGAAATTTTAAATAGTGAGGATTTACCGCTAAAATATACAGCGTATAGCGCTTGTTTTCGTGCGGAGGCTGGTTCCGCCGGTCGAGATACGCGTGGTCTAATTCGCCAACATCAGTTTAATAAAGTGGAACTAGTCAAGTTTACTAAACCAGAAGATTCTTGGACGGAACTTGATAAATTAACTAATGACGCAGAAGAAATTTTAAAACTTTTGGAGCTTCCTTATCGTGTTGTGCGTTTGTGTACTGGCGATATCGGCTTTAGTTCTGCGACTACGTATGATCTAGAAGTGTGGATTCCAGCAGCAAATTGTTATCGTGAGATTTCCTCTTGTTCGAATTTCTTGGATTTTCAGGCACGAAGAGCGGATATTAAGTTTAGAAGAGAACCAAAAGGTAAGCCGGAGTTTGTGCATACTTTAAATGGTTCGGGTTTAGCAGTAGGACGCACTGTTTGTGCTATCTTGGAAAACTATCAGCAAGCCGATGGATCAGTTATTGTTCCTAAAGCTTTACAGCCTTATATGGGATGCGATGTACTTAAACCTATGAAATAATGAAGAGAGCAAATTGTAAGGCGCCTGTAATGTAGACTTTTTCTACGACAGGCGTTTTTCTTATTAAGCAATAGATGAAGAACAGAAAAAGTGAATTTATGAGTATGAAAAGGGCAAAAACACTGGTTTTAGCTGTTAACTATCCATAAAGAGAAGAATTTTCAACTTTTCCCTAAAAGTTCGTCAAAATATTCCGTTTTCCTCGCTTTTCCTCTTGTACTTTTGAAAATTTGTGGTAAAATCATATAAGTGAATTTACAATATGTTTTAGAGGAGGTTGTTATGAAAAATCAACCGTTTTTCCAATTAGATAAAAATGCAGTTGAAAAATTAGCAGCAAATTATGATACACCACTTTTAGTTTTATCACTGCAACAGATAGAAAGAAATTATTGCTTTCTGACTGAGAACTTACCGGGTGTAAAGTTTTATTATGCAATGAAGTCTAATCCGGATATACATATATTGCAAAAGATGGCGACACTGGGTGCTTCTTTTGATGTAGCATCTGATGGTGAAATCAATACATTAGCAGAGCTCGGTGTTGAAGGCGAGCGCATGATTTATGCTAATCCTATTAAAACAGCGGCGGGTCTTGCTGCTTGTAATAGAGCGGGCGTTGCACGGATGACTTTTGATAATAAAAGTGAAATTGAAAAAATGGCGAAAGCGTGCCCAGGAGCGACAGTGCTTTTGCGTTTCCGCATCGATAATTCATCAGCACATGTGGACTTAAATAAGAAATTTGGCGCAGCACGTTCGGAAGCCATTGAATTATTATTAGCTGCACAACAAGCTGGACTCGATGCTGCGGGCATCTGTTTTCACGTTGGTAGTCAAGTTATGTATGCTGAGCCCTACTTAAATGCACTTGACTTAGCACGGGAAATCTTTGAGGAAGCCAAGATGCAAGGTCTTAAATTAAGTATATTAGATATCGGCGGAGGTTTTCCTATTCCAGAGCCTAAAGTCAAATTTAATCTCAAAGAAATTTTAGGACAGGTAAGAGCACGTTTAGAAGAAGATTTTGCTGGGGTAGAAATTCTAGCAGAACCAGGACGTTTTATTTGTGGTACAGCAGTTAACCTAATTACAAGGGTAATTGGCGTGAGTGAACGTAATGGACAAGTGTGGTATTTCTTAGATGATGGTTTATATGGTTCCTTTTCGGGTGTTTTATTTGATCAATGGGATTATAAATTACTCAGTTTTAAAGAGAGCACGGAAACGGAAATTGAGGCAACCTTTGCAGGACCAAGCTGCGATTCTTTAGATGTAATGTTTAGGGGCAAGTTGACTGTGCCGCTGGCACTTGATGATTTATTGTTAGTACCAGCTTGTGGTGCCTATAGTTCGGCATCAGCAACCGTTTTTAATGGTTTTAGTAAAACTAAAATTATTGTATGGGAAGAGGCGTGTAAACTTTTAGCGCTGGAAGATGTTTTAGCAAGAGCTGTTTAAAACCATTAAAACCGTACTAGTTGATTACAATCAGACTAGTACGGTTTCTTGTTTAAAAAGGATTTTTTTTATTTGTGGCGAATTAAATTAGCAAGGTAAACTTGTTTGCAGGAGGTGTTCGTATGGCCGTTCCAATTGCTGTTTGGATAGCTGCAGGTCTTGGTGCTGCAGGAATAAAAATTTATATGGATAGGCGCGATGTTAGCCAAATTGTAGAAAATTCACAAGCCCGTTATGAAGAGGAAAAGTATAATTATTATCAAGTGCAGCAGTCGTTGATGCCGTTATTAATGTTTAATGGCAGATTAAAATTAGAGATTTGGGAAAGTTTTAAAAGGTTGGTTATGGTTTTAGAGCAAATAGAAAACTTACCACGACAAGTTAAATATATGACATTTACACCCTTTCGTGTTGGTAAACCAGAAAGAAATGCTTTGAAAGAAAATGCAAAAATTGTTGAGAATATTTTAGCAAGAGGTATTGCTGAAATGGGAACCGGTATTTTAACGGGATTAGCTTTGTATGGTGGCACTTTAACTCAAAAAATGGAACAGTGTGAGATAAATAAATTTCCTGGTTTTCCCGAGTGTGAGGAAGGGACATCTATTCTAGAGGCGCTTTCGACGCATAAAATAGATATTCCACCAGCAGGAAATGTGGCCGAAGCGGCAGTTCTAAATGCAATTTTAGATATTCCAGCGGTGGTGCAAGATTTTGGTGTTGCGGCATTAGATAAAAAGGACAAAAAAGCGGCTATTGCACTAAAGGATAATATTGATCAACATTCTATTGAATTAGCAGATGTCGTGGGCAAGATGCAACGTGTGCAATTGACTTTAGAACGAATTACTGGTTATATGAATAAATTATTTAAAGAATATAAAAAAGAAATACCAAAATTAGAGGAACTCGTTAAAACCAAAAAAGATTATGAACAATATACAAGTGAAGAAAAAACTTTGCTTGTCTATACCGCTTTTTTGGTAAATGTGCTCAAAGGAATTACCCGTATAGATATTCTCTTAAAACGTGGTAATCTTTATGTTTTGAATACTTTGGATATTAGAGATTGTACAGAAGTAACAAAGAAATTGTTCCCAGATGAAGAAATTTAATAAATAATAAGATAGAGATAAGAATAAAGCACAGAAGTAATTGGTCATTACTTCTGTGCTTTATTCTATTGAGAAAATATTTCACTAACTAAAAAAAGAGGTTGACAAGAAAGAATAGAGCAAGTACAATAAGTGTGTTAGCAATAGCTAACCGGTTAGTTTTCTCTCCTCTAAACTAGCTGTATTTTGTTAAAAACTGTGTATTTTAGACGCCATACACAGTTTTTTTTTCTTTGAATAAGTTAGCGATAGCTAAATAAATATAATGAGTTCGGGGTGTAGAATGAGAAAAATTTTTAAAGTTATTGTAGTTTTCTTTATTTTGCTGGCTATTTTAGGTGGCTATTATACTTTTAAACAAAAGGCAACGAATAGTGGGGCTGCACAAACTATTACTGTAGTTGATAGTGTTGGACGTTCGGTGGTTATTCCAGAAAAGCCACAAAGAGTTATTATTTTAAACCCTTCTAATATTGAAATATATTATGCAGCTGGTGGTACAACTATTGCGAAACCTTTAAGTACTTCTTATAATGCAGAGCTTAAAGAAAAACTTGCGTCTTTACCAGAAACGGGTATTATTCATAGTCCTAATTTGGAGAAAATTTTATCGCTACAACCAGATTTAATTATTGGCACTGATGTGCCGTATCATCATGCTATTATCCCGCCGTTAGAGGCGGCCGGTATACCTATCTTGATTAATAGCATTAACTCTTATGAAGACGTTTTGCGAACGCTGGATTTATTTGGTCAACTAGCGGGAACAGAAAGTAGTGCACAACAAAAGAAAGAAGCGGTGATGGCAGAATATAAGAAAGTACAAACTGCTGCTCAAAACAAGCAACCGCCGCGTAGCTTAATAATTTTTGGAGCACCTAATAGTTTTAGCATGGCAACTAAAAAAAGTTTTAGTGGTAACTTAGTAGAAAGCCTTGGTGGTGGTAATATTGCCGATGAGGTAAGTGATAGTTACGATGCCTATGTTTCGTTAAGTATGGAGTATGTTACGCGTAAAGACCCAGAAGTAATTTTTGTAATTACGATGGGGGATGCGGATAAGGCTATTGAGAGTTTGCGGAGGGATTTACGAGAAAATCCGATTTGGCATGATATAAGTGCTGTTCGCAACAATAGAATTTATCAACTGCCAGCGAATTTGTTTACGGTTAATCCTGGAACACAACTGGCAGAAGCAATGACTATTTTGAGTAGTTATATGTATCGGGGTGACGAGTAATGCTCAGTAGCGCGGTTAACGATAAGCGTAAGAGCCAACGTGTAATAGCACTGGTCTTGGGCTTAGTGTTTTTGCTGGCAGCGATTATCTTTAGTATGGTGGCCGGTGTTATTCCTTTGACTTTGGACAATATAGCGCGAGTGATTATGCCAGCAAATTCTACTGATGAGTTATATCGTATCGTGCATTTATTGCGCTTGCCTAGAACAATTGTCGCTGCCTTGGTTGGTGCTAATCTTGCTTTAGCAGGGTGCGTTTTGCAAGGTATATTGCGTAATCCGCTAGCTGATCCAGGAATTATTGGTGTTTCAGCAGGAGCGGGTTTAATGGCAATGCTCTTGATGATTTTAGTGCCGGAAAAAATGGCCTTGGTGCCTTTTGCAGCTTTTCTAGGAGCTTTAGCAGCGACTACAGCGGTCTTTTTTTTAGCTTGGGAACGTGGTATCAATCCTTTGAAAATGATTTTAGCTGGTGTTGCAATTGCGGCTTTTTTTGGTGGCGGGATGAGTGCGCTGATGGTCTTTTTTGCTGATCGCATTCAAGGAACTGTTACCTGGATGGCTGGAGGATTTCAAGGTCGAAGCTGGAATCACGTGCAGATGATTTTGCCTTATAGTATTATTGGTATTTTGGGAACACTTTTTTGCTATCGTGAACTGAATGCCTTACAATTAGGCGAAGAAGTAGCGACTAGTATTGGTATTAATGTTAAGCGAATTAGAACTATTTTAATTATCTTAGCGGCTTTATTAGCGGCGTCGGCAGTTAGTGTAGCCGGGATGATTGGGTTTGTTGGTTTAATTGTTCCACATATTACTAGACTGGTGGTTGGCTCAGATTGTGAATATTTGTTGCCTTGTGCAGCGATTTTTGGTGCGGCTTTAGTAACGTTTGCTGATACTGTTGCTCGTACAGCTTTTAGTCCTATAGAAGTACCAGTTGGAATTTTTATGGCTTTTTTGGGAGCACCCTTTTTCTTATATCTTTTGAAAAGGAGGATGCGTACTTGATGGAGGTTAAACTGCAAGCTGAGCGACTAGTCTTTGGCTATAAAGATAAGATTATTTTAGAAAATATTTCTTTGGATTTTCTTAAGCCGGAAATTGTCTCAATTATTGGACCGAATGGTTCTGGTAAATCAACCTTACTGAAAACCTTGTGTAAGCTATTAACTCCAACGCAGGGAACAGTGTATTTAAATGGCAAAGATATTCAGGCTTATCAGCCTAAAGCGTTAGCAAAAACTATTTCCGTTTTGCCACAATCACCTAGAGCACCTGGTGATATGACAATTAGGGATTTAGCTACTTTTGGTAGAATGCCTTACCAAAGTTTTTTAGCAGAGTTAAGTAGTGAAGATGGTAAGGCTGTTGATGATGCTTTGGCTTTTACAGAGTTAACGCATATGCAGTTTCGTAGATTAGATACGTTATCAGGAGGAGAAAGACAACGGGCTTGGCTAGCGATGGCTTTAGCACAAAACCCACGAGTACTCTTGTTAGATGAACCAACAACATATCTAGATATTCATCATCAATTAGAATTGATGGAATTAATAGGTCATCTTCATCGTGAACGTCAACTTACTATTATTATGGTGTTACATGATCTTAATCATGCAGCTAGATACAGTCAAAGGTTAGTAGCGGTGAAGGGTGGTAAAATTATTGCTGACGGAACAGTAGAAACTGTTTTTACAGAAACGGTGCTGGAACGACTTTATAATGTAAAAGCTGTAGTTACTACATTGAAGCAGGGAGCAAAAAGCTATCCACTATGTTTTCCGTATACAACAACAGAACATTTTTAGGAGGAGTTTTTATGAAAATTTTAGTTATGTATTCGTCATTAACTGGTAATACCAAGAAGGTAGCAGAAGCGATTAGTCAAGTCTTGCCACCTAATGATACAACTGTGATGCAGATTACACCGACCATCGATGTGGAAGCTTATGATTTAATTTTTGCAGGATTTTGGGTTGATAAAAGTACTGCGGATAAACTTACTGGTGCCGTGTTACAAAGGATTGAAGGCAAGAAAGTTGCCTTATTTGCGACCTTGGGAGCCTATCCCAATACACCTTATGCAGAAAAATGTTTAACTAATGCGGCAGCACTATTACCAGTTAGTAATGAACTAGTGGGAACTTATCATTGCCAAGGTAAGGTAAATCCTCAGATAGCAGAAAGGTTTAAAAGTTTACCGAAAGATCATCCTCATGCTATGACACCAGAAAGAATCGAAAGGCATCGTATTGCTGCTTTGCATCCTGATGCAGCTGATTTTGCGGCAGCAGCGGAGTTTGCAAAAAAGATTTTAATAGAGGTTAGTGAGTCTTAAGAATGGTTGTAGACTAAAGTTAAAATAATGAATGTAGATAATAAAAAAACTATAGCTATCTTTTAGCTATAGTTTTTTTATTATTTTTTATTTTTAAAATAACCTATAATCATTTTTAAACCAGTAAAAATGACAAAAATACTAAAAACTTTTTTTAAATCTTGGCCGTCAACATATTGAACCAAACCGGAACTAATCATTGCACCAATGATTGCGCCGCCCGCAAAAAACATTGCGGAGTGATAATCTACTAACTTTTTTTTATGCAGTTGCCAGAGGCCGGCAAGTGAAGTGGGAATAATGACCAGCATGGAGATGCCTTGTGCTAAATGTTGTTCCAAACCAGCCGCTAAGGTAAGCAAAGGAACCAAAATTACGCCACCACCAACCCCCAAAAGCCCGCTAATAAAGCCAGTTATTAGTCCGATACTGATTAGGGTGAGTATCATTAAGCAATCACCATCCTTACGCCAACGAGTAGTAATAAAATACCAAACAGTAATTTTAATTGCGCCGCAGGTAGTTTAACCATGAGGCGTGAAGCAAAGAAGGCGCTAGTCATGCTACCAACGGTAATTAGTGCTGCGATTTTTATGTCGATACTGCCATGTAGATTGTAAACAATACTACCGAAAAGTGCTGTCGGTATAATCATAGCTAGCGAAGTTGCTTGTGCAACGTGTTGGGTAAAACCAAAGAATGAGACCATGATCGGAACCATAAAAACACCGCCGCCAATACCTAAAAAACCACTAAGCAAACCGATAATAAAACCAGCAAAGATTTTTTTAAATGCATACAATTAGTTCACCTCGTTTAAAGTATTGAAGTCACGCATACATATCTTATTATAACTATTTTAAGGTTAGATGGGAATAAAAAAGCTGCTTTGCTTTAGGCAAAACAGCTAATTTTTTTGTATTTGCTATTTCTTTGGTGTAGAAAGACCTTGTTGAGGATGTCTAGCATTTTCAACAATGGCCGGAACACATTCAATAACGACCCAGATGGCAAGGACCATATAAATAGCTGAGAGGGCAGGAACAACAATATTAGTACCTTCCGGCATGATGAAAACGCCGTTTTTATAAGTGTACGAAATAAAGGTATTAAATAGGGCCCAGACACTCATAATAAACATTAAGACAGCTGGAATACAAGCAAATAGCCAAGCATTTTTATTTTTGGCAGTTCTTTGTAACCATACGGTAATACCAACTAGTGCAAGAGCTGCTAATAATTGATTGGAAGATCCGAAGGTTTTCCAAAATAGGCTCCAGGCTGCTACAGGCTTACCCGTTGGATCAGTTAGATTGATAGACATTAGAAACAGTGGCATCCCACCAACTAATAATGTTGAACCAATGCGACCGCTCCAGCCTTTCCAACCGGCTAATTCTTGGATAATATAACGGCCAAGTCTTGTGCAAACATCAAGAGTATCATAGACAAAGGTAGTAAAGGCCATTAAACCAAAAGAAATACCAAAAGCTTTACTAATACCGATTAATTCCATAAAAGAACCTAAACCAGAAGCATAAATAAAGTTTGGTGAAGTACTAATTAAGGCATCGCCTTTGGGGAGCATCATGACAGTGCCTAGAGCAATTAGTGCTACGACTGCTTCCGCAAGCATCATGCCAAAACCAACTGGTTTAGCATCGGTTTCTTTGGCTAGTTGCTTAGAGGTAGTACCCGAACTTACGAGACTATGAAAGCCGGAACAGGCCCCACAAGCAATGGTGATAAAAAGCATCGGAAACATGGGAAACCAAAAATCATCAGTACCAAAATCTTGAATGAAAGCAGGATACTGCGTTTGAAAACCGCCGAAAACAATACCAATGAAAGAGACGATGATCGTTGCATATAAGAAGTAACCGCCTAAATGACCGCGCGGTTGTAAAAGTGCCCAAACCGGTATAATACCAGCAACAAAGCAATAAATAATAATAACCATATTCCAAATTTTTTGTGCCGCTTGCGTAGAAATACCAAAAATAGATTGTAATTCAAAAGGAATTAGTGGACCAATCCAAATTGAAACAGCAATCAAAGGTAAAAAAATAGCAGTTGCCAAACCAAGGCTTATTTTAGTATATTTTAATAAATAACCCATCATGACTGGCAAGACTAAGTAAAGAATAGAAGAAGTAGCTGTAGCTCCACCGCCAACAATTTCACCATTACCTAAGTCAATATTATTAACGAAGGCTGATGTTGTAATGTCCGTAAAGGCTACGATAATCATAATCAGGGTAAAAAAGATAAAGATGTTGAATAAAATCCAAACACGTTTAGAAACATACAGGCGCATAGTTTCAGCAATACCGCAAGCTTTGTTGCGAACTGAAGCGACAAGTGAGCCCATGTCATGAATGCCACCGATAAAAATTGTTCCTAGGATTATCCAAAGAAACGCTGGTGCCCAACCAAAAGTAAGACCGGCAATAATAGGTCCGGTAACAGGTCCTGCTGCAGCAATGGCAGAAAAATGTTGGCCAACCAAAAATTTAGCGCTAATTGGTTCAAAGTCGATACCATCTTCCATTTCTACTGCAGGTGTTTTTCTGGTATCATCAAGATCAAAAATTTTTGTCGATAAAAAATTACCATAAGTAAAATATGCGGCAAAAAGAATGAGAGAACCGATACCGATTACTACCAAAATATTCATATTAACCTCCCTTTGCGCATTGTGCGCAATATATCCCATATATCACAATATTAGACTTGGATTTACTGATATGTCAATTGATTGGACGAACGTAATGAATAAATTTCATATTTCAGCTTTACTATAGCACCTTTTTTGTTATTTAAATGTAAAATAGAAACAAATGAATAAAGAATCTTAAGGAGAAAGTAGAGTGAGAAAGAACAATAGTATTTTTAAGTTGTAAGCAGGAATGCAAATATTGATGGCGAACTTAATGATGTACAAACATATTGCGGGGTGATGAAAATTAAGACTAGGGTTTTACTCGTTGATGATGAGGAGAATATCAGGTTATTAGTAAAGGTTAATTTAGAAAAAGTGGGTTATGAAGTAATCGAGGCGCCTGATGGTAAAACTGCTCTGGCCTTGTTACAAACTACGCTGCCTGATATGATCATTCTAGATTTGATGTTACCTGAAATTGATGGATTAGAAATTTGTCGCTTATTAAAACGAGATACTCGTACGGCTGATATTCCTTTGATAATGTTGACAGCTAAAAATGATGAAATTGATAGAGTAATTGGACTAGAATTAGGTGCAGATGATTATTTGACAAAACCGTTTAGCCAGCGGGAGTTACTAGCTAGAGTAAAAGCTGTTTTAAGAAGAGCCGGTAATAAAGAAGAAAGCAGTGAAGAACTTACGTTAGGGCCATTGAAAATGAACTTTAGTCAGTATGAAGCGTGGTTAGCTGGAGAAAAAATGGAGTTAACCCCAAAAGAGTATGAATTATTAAGATTGCTTGTAGAAAATGCGGGGCGTGTATTTAGTCGAGAACAACTATTGGAAAAGATCTGGGGTTATGAATATTATGGTGATACTCGCACAGTAGATGTTCATGTTCGACATTTGCGTTCAAAACTTGAAAAAATTGTTGAAACAGCTGATGCTATTGAAACGGTACGTGGAGTAGGTTATCGCTTCGCCAAGAAAAATTAACAAAAAATTAACATTGCCCTAATGTAGTTCTAACAAAAATTTGATACGTTATACAGGCAATCAAGCGGAAGGAGTTTCCTCATGAATCTTACTAATATTATTACAGTGAAAAATTTATGCCTGTATTATGGAGAGAACCAAGCCTTAAAGAATATTTCTTTAGATATGTATAAAAACAAGGTGGTTGCCTTTATTGGGCCAAGTGGTTGTGGTAAATCCACCTTTTTAAGGACTTTAAATCGTATGAATGATTTGATTGAAAGCGTGCGTATAACTGGAGAAGTTATTATTGATGGAGAGGATATTTATGCGCCGAGCGTTGATGTGGTTGATTTAAGAAAGCGTATTGGCATGGTTTTTCAAAGGCCGAACCCTTTTCCGATGACAATTTATGATAATATTGCATATGGTCCACGTATTCATGGACAAAGCAATAAAGCAGTTTTAGATGAATTGGTGGAAAAAAGTTTGCAAGGCGCTGCTTTATGGGATGAGGTTAAAGACCGTTTGCATACTTCGGCTTTAGGTTTATCGGGTGGACAGCAACAAAGGCTTTGTATTGCAAGGCTTCTAGCTGTTGAGCCGGAAATTTTGTTAATGGATGAGCCTTGTTCGGCACTCGATCCAATTTCGACAATGAAAATAGAAGAATTGATTATGGAACTTAAAGAAAAGTATAGTATTGTCATGGTTACTCATAATATGCAACAAGCAGCTCGTGCATCGGATTATACAGCTTTCTTCCTTATGGGAGAAATGATTGAGTGTCAAGAAACAGCCATGATGTTTACCAGACCGACAAACCAGAAGACAGAAGATTATATAACGGGGAGGTTTGGCTAAGATGATTGATGTTAGAGCAACTTATACAAAAGAATTGATCTTAATTCAAAATGATTTAATTCTTATGGGCACGTTAGTTACGGATGCCTTAGCAAATGCGATTGAAGCTCTTAAGACAAAAAATTTGGAATTAGCAGCCTCGGTTATCGCAAAAGATGATGAAATTGATTTGATGCAAATTTCTATTGAAGATAAAACGGTAGAATTAATTGCCTTGCAACAGCCTATTGCAAAAGATCTAAGAATTTTATCTACGGCTTTAAAAATGACTACCGATTTAGAACGAATTGGTGATCATGCGAAGAAAATTGCGCAGATTACGATGCGGATTGGAGAAAGTCCTTTAGTTAAACCATTAGTCGACTTGCCGTTAGCCGGTGAACTGGTACAACAAATGGTGAAAAAAGTACTCAAAGCGTATGTTGAACTAGATATCAATGCCGCTGCGGAAGTCTGTGATGAAGATGATAAGGTTGATGAATTGTGCGATAAGTGCAAACGTGATGTATTATTTTATATGATGCGTGACAAATCAAATATTGAGCAAGGTACAGATTTAAATAAAGTGATCCAGCGGATTGAACGAGTTGGTGACCATGCTACTAACCTAGCTGAATGGGTAATTTATTTAGTTACGGGTCAACGGATGTTAAAAAAATAAAGGACGATTAACAGGGACAATTAATTGTCTCTGTTTTTATTAATAGACTAAAAATTAACATAAAATTAACATTTGCTTAATATGGGTATAACATTAAGTTTTTATAATCAAGGTACGGTTTAAGCATATAATAATCAAGGGGGAAATAAACGTGTATAATTTATTTAAAAAATCAACGGTTTTAGCTTTGGCGATTGCTTTAGGTGCTGGTGTTATGGCTGGTTGTGGTGGCGAGAAAAAAGCTGAAAAGCCGGCTGCTGATGTTAAAGTTGAAGGTAAGGTTGCAGCATCTGGTTCGACTGCACTACTACCACTTTTAAAAGTAGGACAGGAAGAATTCTATAAACAACATGATAAAGTTACGATTAATTTATCTGGTGGCGGTTCTTTTACTGGTCAAAAACAAGTGGCTTCTGGTGCCGTTGATATCGGTAACTCTGACGTTGCACTTTCCGACGATTTGAAGGATCAAGGCCTTGTTGAAACAAAACTAGTTGGTATCCCGTTTGTTTTCATTACAAATAAAGATGTAACTGTAGATAATTTATCAGCTCAGCAGTATGTAGACATTCTAACTGGTAAAATCACTAACTGGAAAGAAGTTGGCGGTGCTGACCAAAAAATCACTTTGATTCACAGAGCAAAATCCTCTGGTTCACGTGCGACAATTGCTGATGTTGTTCTAAAAGGAGCACAATTTACGGATAACGCAGTAATTCAAGATTCTAACGGCGCTGTTCGCTCCGCGATTGGTACTACACCTGGTGCAATTGGTTATGTTGATGCGGCGTATGTGGATGAATCAGTTAAAGCGCTTTCTTATGATGGCGTGAAATTCTCAATTGATGCAGTAACTGGCGGTAAATATCCAGTGTATACTTTTGGTAGAATGTTTACTAAAGGTGAACCAAAAGGAGCTGTTAAAGCGTTCATTGATTATGTAACAAGCAGTGCGTTCCAAGAAGCTAATGCAGAAAAACAAGGTTTTGTTCCTGTAACGAAAATGGCGAAATAAATGATAGTCTGTAAAGAAATAAAATAAGCCATTGGAAAATGGCTGTTATAAATCAAAAACCAGGTGACGTTATCATCACCTGGTTTTTTTGACAAGTGGGAGAGAATAATGAAACAACATGACATCAACAGATTAAGAACTGATAAATGGGCAAAATATGTACTTTTGGCGTGTGCTGCCTTTTTAACAATTATTATTCTTGCTTTAATTGTTTTTATGGGACAGCAGGGATTGCAAACATTTTTAGATGTTTCGCCATTAGAATTCTTCTTTTCAGCGGATTGGAATCCTGATAATGGAAAGTTTGGTGCTTTCAGTTTCATTGCTGGTAGTATTTTAGTAACCGTCTTTTCGATTCTAGTGGGAGGACCAATTGGTATTTTAGGAGCGATTTTCATTGCTAAATTAGCACCTAAATGGATGCGTAATATATTGCAACCAGCTGTAAATCTTTATATGGCGATTCCATCTGTTGTTTATGGTTATATTGGCTTGACGGTAGTTGTTCCAGCAGTGCGTGACTTTTTTGACGTACCCATAGGATTTGGGGTTTTTACGGCTTCTTTGATTTTATCTATTATGATTTTGCCTACGGTAATCAGCATCTCAAATGACGCTTTATTATCTGTTCCCAAAATGTTAGAAGAAGGATCCGTTGCTCTTGGGGCAACTTATTGGCAAACCATCTGGAATATTGTCCTACCGGCGGCACGGCCTGGTATTGTGACGGCTGTTATTTTGGGAATGGCTAGAGCAATTGGCGAAACGATGGCTGTACAAATGGTTATTGGTAACTCACCACGTCTTGTTGATTCTTTGTTTGCTCCAACTAGTACGTTACCTAGTGAAATAGTTGTAGAAATGGGTAATACACCTTTTGGTTCTACTTGGGGTAACTCGTTATTTATGATGGCACTTGTCTTACTTTTGATTTCTTTGTTAATGATTTTTGTTGTACGTAAGATTAGTTCTAATGCGGAGGTGCGCGCATGAATGCAAAGTTATATGATAAAATGGCCAAGGCGTTGCTCTGGGGCATTGGTTTCTTATTGATTATTATCTTAGCAGCGTTTTTGGGTTATACTTTGTATAAGGGCTTACCTGTTTTGTCCTTTAAGTTTATTTTTGGTATGCCAAGTGATATGGAGGCTGGTGGTGGTGTAGGTCCGCAGCTTTTCAATACACTATATATTCTTTTTTTATCGATGGCTTTTTCTGTTGTTATTGCAATTGGCGCAGCTATTTATTTATCGGAATACGCTAAAGACACAGTGACCACAAGATTTATTAGATTAAGCACAGAGAGTTTGGCTACCGTACCTTCGATTGTTTTGGGATTGTTTGGTATGATTATTTTTGTCGATATGTTAGGTTTAGGCTTTAGTATTATTGGCGGTGCGCTGGCCTTGTCATTGCTTAATTTACCGTTATTGGTGAGAGTAACAGAAGAAGCAATCCGAGCAGTTCCACAAACTTATCGTGAAGCAAGTCTTGCTTTAGGCGCTACAAAATGGCAAACTATATGTAAGGTAGTTTTACCAGAAGCCTTTGGTGGTATCGTAACCGGTATTATGCTGGCTAGTGGGCGTGCTATCGGCGAGAGTGCTATCTTGATTTTTACCGCAGGCACTACCGTTTCCCGCTATTTTCCAGATTTTGATTTATCAGCTGGTGGTGAAACGCTAGCCGTTCATCTTTGGTATGTTATGGCGATTGGACTTGTTCCTGATCGTTTAGAGATAGCCAACGGTATTGGTGCTCTTTTGATTTTAGTAGTTTTAGTTATTAATTTGATTTTCATCTTACTACAAAGGAAATTTAAATCCGCTTAAGTACCATCTCTTAGCTAGCTGAGCGGATTAAAGTGAGGCAGGCTATGGTGCGTAAACGCGTGATTTTATTGGTACAAGGATTATTTTTATGTGCGTTTTTGGTATGTGGCGCTTATATTTTAAGTGTCTTTCAAAATTATAGTACACAAACTTTTAAAGAAAAATCATTTATGCAACTAAATTATGCAACTAAATTATTAGTGGCACGTTTACCGCTAGAGGCAAGCATGATGGAGATTCAACAGCAAGCTACTCGCCTAGGGCAGGAACTTGGTCTGCAACTAGAAGTATTAAGTGTGGTGGACAGTGAGGATCATGAAATTGCCAGAGCTTTTATTGATAGTGATGGTTATGCAATTCGTACAGATCCAGTAAATCTTGAACGGACGCTTTATGTTGCTCAAGATCTTGGCCAATATAATTTAGTTATACGCAGTGGTTTTTCTTTGGTAGAAGTAACTGAAACCTATAATAAAATTCGCATAGTGATTATTGCTGCTTTTGTTTTAGCAATGTTCGTAACAACCATTTTAGCAAGAAAGTTAGCAGAAAAAATAGCTCAGCCACTTGAAGAAATTACACAAGTGGCTAAAAGTGTTGCCGAAGGCGATTTAAGGGTGCGGTTGCAACGTAATGTGGGTGAAGAATTCGCTGTTTTATCTCATTCTTTGAATTCGATAGCCGATTTATTAGCGGAAAGAAATGATGAATTATCTGCTCAAAAAAAGAAGTTAGAATTAATCATGAAAAACACTGATAATTCTGTTGTTAATATTGATCAAAAAGGTTTTATTATTGATTATAATGATCAGTTTGCGGGTTTATTTGGGGAAAATATTTTGGGGAAGCATCATTTACAGATCATTAATAATGTAAACATGGAAGAAATGTTAACGCACTGTTTAAAATTGGAAGAACCAGATAATCGTAACCTTTCTATTATGACTAAGCTAGGTAAAAAAGTTTTTCAAATATTTTGTGCTCCTTTAAAACCAACTTATATGGATAAAGCGAACAGTGTTTTATTTGTCTTTCATGATATTACAGCATTGCAGGCTGTTTATGAAAAGCAAGCTGAATTTGTTTCTAATGCTTCTCATGAATTAGCGACACCATTAACGACGATCAAAGGTTTTGCTGAAGTGTTGGTAGCGGATGGGGCGGAAAACGATTTTGCAGTTAATCAACAATATTTGGAAATCATTCTAAAAGAGAGTGACAGAATGCAGGCGCTGTTGCATGATTTATTACAAGTGGCAAGACTGGATTCTGAAGAATATCGCAAAAATATTAAAGTTGAAGCTTTTTTTCCAGGACCAATTATGGAAAAGGTCTGTACTGAATTAAAACAGCGGGCAGTAGAGAAAAACTTACAGTTAGAAATGTTTATAGAAGACGAGGATCTTACAATTTTGGCTAATCCGGATTGGTTTAAACAGATCTTACTAAATTTATTAGAAAATGCACTTAAATATACGCCGGAGCATGGTTTGATTAAACTCGGTGCCCAGGCGGATCAAACAGGTAATATGTGTTTTACGGTGCATAACACGGGTGAAGGTATTGCACCAAAAGATGCGGAAAGAATTTTTGATCGCTTTTATCGCATAGATAAAGCCCGTACCCGCCAAATTGGCGGAACGGGCTTAGGGCTTTCTATTGTTAAATTTATAGTTGAAATGTTTGGTGGTAAAATTCATGTAGAAAGTCAATTAGGAAAAGGCACTGCTTTTATTTTTACGATACCGCGTTCTTTATAAGGGATTATTCAGATTCTAAGATATTACTGATAAACTTATTTAAATTGAAGATTTTATTTTGCAAGAGGCAGCGTAACCGTAAGACAAGTAGGTTTTGCTGAGCAATATCTTGTGCTTTTAAGATTGCTACTCTAATTTCTTGTGATAAATATTCAATGCCCCAGATTTCTAAAGTATCAATGGCGATAGTACGTGGCCAGTCATGAAGGGCTGTAAGTCCAGCAATAATAAACTTTTCACCAGTGCCGGGATGGGTAGCTAAACTATGAATAATCGGAGATAGTAATTGTTCATCTGTTTTATAAGCTTCTAGGTGTTGTTCGGCAAACGCAAGGGCTTTGTGAAAGCGAGCTGGCTCAGGATCTGCTAATAAATAGCTAAAAAGTTTTGTGTAAGTTGGGTTTTCTTCTAATATACTAAATAGTAAATCCCAAATATCAATTTCTAGTTCACGAGCAAAATCAATTACGGTGTAATTGATTTTGCCTTTTTTATTGATGAGTTCTTGTTTGATTTGCGGTAACCAGTCTTGGCTATATAAAAGACTTTCAGCCATGCTAATCAAGATATGTGCACTATTAGCGTCTAAAATCTCCCATCTATTATTAGTGGTAATTTCATGTAAATGACTGGTTAAGGTGATAATATCATATAAATTTTCAATGTCATTTTGATAAGGGGCTGCTAAACGAATAAAATTCTTAAGCAAGATGAAATTATCGATTTTAGGATAATCTTTTGGCGGAAAGAGAGACACTGGATCATAATCAAGGAGAAAATCTAGATAGGTGACCATAATATTGGATAAGGCAAAAAAATGGGGTTTGTCAATCGTAGGTTGTTGTAAAATTTCGTACAAATTACTTTTGGTAATGCAAAGCACGGCAATGGGGGGAAAGTGTACATCGATTTCACAGCCGTGATGTAGTAACCAATTTTTTTGCTCTGCTGTTGAAAAGTCAGCGGATAAGAGCGCATGAACACGGCCCCAGCCAAAAGTATGTTTGATAATATCCCAAACCGTATCTTCGGTTTTTAAATTACTCAAGTTTAGAGCAAGAAGAACAAAATAAGTAAATTCGTCGCAGCGCGCAAGAAGATTTAAATCAGTTAATAGTGAGGGATATTTAGCTTGGTCAATATTCTTTAGATCAGATAGACCAAATAGCAAAATAGCAAATTTGACAGCTTCTCGATCAGTAGCATAATAAAACCAGTGTTCGGCTAATTCAAGTAAGTGAGTAAGTGATTTTCTATTATTAAGATTGTCAATTAAGGAAGCAGTATAGGAAATACATTGCGTCCTTGTAATAAAATTGTAAAGATTCTCTTGATTTTTATCTGTTGGGTCGTCTAAATATTGCTTGATGGCTGTTTCAAGATAGGAAACTACTTGTGGATCATCTTGCCCTGGAGACATGACGTAAAAAGCATCTGCAGCCCCTAAATCAAAGGAGATGCTACCACTGATGAAGGCGGGGTTGTTATGTGGCAACGTATTGCCGATAAAGTAACCGTCTTCGTCTATATTTTCTTTAACATACTGAAAAATACTTTGTGTTTTTTGTTCATTTTTTGTTTGCATGATGAGCCTTCCTTAGAATCATTTAATTATTAATTATAGCACAAAGTAAAGCAGATATTTGTCAGCATGACAAATATCTGCTTTGGTAGAGCGTGTTATTTCATAGCGACTTGCGTGTTTATATCAATTTCCAATAAACAATCGCCACTATCAATGCGACTGCCCGTTGTAACATGAATTTGGGAAATGATGCCGCTTAAAGGTGCAACGATAGTCGTTTCCATTTTCATGGCTTCAGTTACGGCAAGTGCATCGCCTTTAGCTACGCGCTGGCCTTTTTCAACTAAGATTTTGACCACGGAGCCAGATAAGGTCGCAGCTATTTCGCCAGGAATAGCTTTGTCGGCTTTTTTGCGTGAGATTCCCGTAGCGTGAATATTTTTATCTTTGATCTCTAATTCGCGAGGCAAACCATTCAATTCAAAACTTACGGTGCGCATTCCGTTATCATTAGCTTTGCCAATATGAATAAGTCGGATGACGAGAATCTTACCGGGTTCGATTTCAACGTTAATTTCTTCACCGGGTGTTAAGCCAAAGAAGAAAGTTGGCGTATCAAGAACAGAGACATCGCCGTAGTTATTAGTAAAAGTGATCCAGTCGGTAAAGACTTTGGGGTAGAGGCAATAAGAGCTAACTTCTTCAGGTGTACCTTGTCGACCGAGGGTTTGTAGGCTTTCTTTTGTTTTTATTAAGTCGAGAGGTGTTAAAGTAGAGGGGGTTGCTTGCTTAGGAGGAAGTTTACCTTTTAAAATAATCTTTTGCAATTTTTCAGGAAACCCTTGGTAAGGAATACCAATTTTTCCTTCAAAGAATTCAATAACAGAAGTTGGAAAGCTTAGATTGTCGCCTTTTTCATAAATATCTTGTTCAGTAAGATTGTTTTGCAACATGAAAAGTGCCATATCGCCGACAATCTTGGAGGAAGGTGTGACTTTGATGAGGTCACCAAACATCATGCTGACTGTATGATACATGGTTTTAATTTCTTCCCAGCGTTCAAGTAATCCAAGTGCCGCGGATTGCTGTTTTAGATTGGTATATTGCCCGCCAGGCATTTCGTGAATATAAACGTCTGGATTCGGGAAGAGTTCCGTTTGGTCGGCCGCTTTATAGTAAGGACGAACGGTTTCCCAATAACGAGAAAGTTCATTAAGTGCAGCGACATCAAGTTGGGGTTGGCGAGGATGCGCTGTAAGAGCGTAATACAGGCTACTTGCACTTGGCTGAGAGGTTCCAGCAGACATTGATGATACAGCAACGTCAACAATGTCAACACCGGCGTCAATAGCACGGCCGTAACTATAAATAGCATTGCCGGACCCTTCGTGTGTGTGAAGATGAATCGGTAAATCTACTGCATCTTTGAGAGCGGCGACTAGGCGGTAGGCGGCTTCTGGCTTAATCAGCCCAGCCATATCTTTAATGGCAATAATATTGGCGCCCGCCTTTTCTAATTCTTTTGCCATCGTAACGTAGTATTGAAGATCATATTTAGTGCGAGCGGGGTCTAAAATATCGCCCGTATAACAAAGAGCTGCTTCGGCAACTTTGTTACAATTACGCACTTCATCGATGGAAAGGCGCATACTTTCTAGACTGTTTAGGCTATCAAAAATACGGAAAACATCGATTCCGTTTTTACTAGCTAATCGAATAAATTCTTGTACAACATTATCAGGATAACTGGTGTACCCAACGGCATTAGCGCCACGCACTAACATTTGTAAAAGAATATTAGGGCTTTTTTTGCGTATTTTTAGCAAACGTTCCCAAGGATCTTCATAGAGAAAACGGTATGCGACATCAAAGGTTGCGCCGCCCCAGCATTCCAAAGAAAAGAGATTTGGTAATTTTTTTGTGGTAGGTTCAATTGCCCTTAACATATCTATTGTACGCAAACGTGTGGCAAAAAGTGATTGATGGGCATCACGCAAAGTTGTATCGGTAAAAAGAACACTTTTTTGCTCTTTGAGCCAGTTGGATAAACCTACGGGCCCCAGCTGATCAAGAACTTGCTTACTACCCGGTAGGGCTGGGGACTTAGGCGAAGTGGGTAGATTAAGCTTGGCAAAATCTGGTTTTGGTTGTACACCGATATTAGCATAGCCATTGACGGTTGTTTCCGCAATGTAGGATAAAAGTTTGGTGCCGCGGTCTAGTGATTTAGGAAAAACAAATAAGTCTTTATTCTCATCTACAAATTTTGTGTCGTAAGTGCCGGCAGCGAATTGAGGATGCGAAAGTACTTTTTCAAGAAATTGAATATTGGTTTTAACACCACGAATGCGGAACTCTTTTAAACAACGTAGCATTTTAGAGATAACAATTTTGTGAGAAAGGCCCCAAGTGGTGGCTTTTACGAGCAAAGAGTCATAGTAAGGCGTGATAACAGAACCGGTGAAGGCATTACCACCATCTAATCTGATGCCAAAACCGCCGCCAGAACGATAAGCAATTAATTTGCCAGTATCGGGCATGAAATTATTGGTAGGATCTTCGGTTGTAATACGACATTGAATCGAGTGACCATGACAATATATGGCATCTTGCTTAGGTATACAAACTTCTGCGCTATGTAAAGCATAACCATCTGCAATTTTAATTTGAGCTTGAACAATATCAATACCGGTAATCATCTCTGTTATGGTATGTTCTACCTGAATACGTGGATTAACTTCAATAAAATAAAATTTCTGATCGGGCGTAACTAAAAATTCGACAGTACCAGCACTTACGTAGTTCACGTTTTTCATAAGTCTGACGGCGGCTTGACAAATTGCTAGACGTAAAGCAGCAGGTAGTGAAAAGGCTGGAGCTATTTCTACTAATTTTTGATGTCGACGCTGGATTGAACAATCGCGCTCATAAAGATGCACGAGATTACCATCATTATCACCAATGATTTGTACCTCGATATGTTTAGGGTGTTCTAAATACTTTTCTAAGTAAACTTCAGCGCTACCAAAAGCCTTGAGGGCTTCGGATTTAGCACGTTCGTAAGCATCAACGAGTTCTGACTCACACTGTACCATACGCATGCCACGGCCACCACCGCCATTAACAGCTTTTATAATAATGGGATAACCATATGTTTGGGCAAAAACGCGTGCTTCTTCTAGAGTATTAACTGGATCATTAGTGCCAGGAATCATTGGAATATTGGCTAGTTCAGCCTGTTTACGGGCATTTATTTTATCGCCAAACATAATAAGATGCTCTAAGCGAGGTCCAATAAAAATTAAACCTTCATCTTGACAACGTTTGGCTAATTGGCTGTTCTCTGATAGAAAGCCATAACCGGGATGAATGGCATCTACGCCATGTTCTTTAGCAATTCTCATGATATCTTCAATGTCTAAGTAGGCCTCAACGGGACCTTTACCAGCGCCAACTAAATAAGCTTCATCAGCTTTATTACGATGGAGAGATAACATATCTTCTTTTGAATAGATTGCTACAGTACGAATACCAAGTTCGTTGCAGGCACGAAAAATACGGATGGCTATTTCTCCACGGTTGGCAACTAAAACAGTTTTTATTTTATGCATTATGATACCTCCTAAGAATTAACTTAGTATATTGTATAAAATTAGCACTTGTTTTTCAAGAAAAGAGGGCAAGTATACATAATTCATAAAGAAGATGAAAATTAGCAATAAATAATTAAAAGTGTAAACAGAAAAAGAAACAGTTACGGGAAAGAGTACTTTCCCGTAACTGTTTCTTTTTCTGTTTACTGCTCACTAGCTTCTGCAACTAATGCTTTGATTTTCTCAAATGTTTCAGGACTGATGATGTGTTCAATACGACAAGCATCCTTATCAGCAATATCGGGTGGTAAGTCAAGGACTTTTTCTAGGTAGTCCTTAATTACT
The DNA here is from genome assembly GCA_018714505.1 of Candidatus Avacidaminococcus intestinavium. Classification (GTDB taxonomy): domain Bacteria; phylum Bacillota; class Negativicutes; order Acidaminococcales; family Acidaminococcaceae; genus Avacidaminococcus; species Avacidaminococcus intestinavium. Next base: position 3,022 of record DVNI01000134.1, on the reverse strand, counting down.
AAATGTCTTTCTAAAACGCTCTTGGCTTTAGCTAGGCCTTTTTCTGTTAAAATGATATTACCATTAGCTTCCATTAATATATAATTTTCTCTGCGTAAAATAGACATTGCTCTACTGATACTAGGTTTAGAAAAATTTAAAGCGGCGGCTATATCAATTGAACGTACATAACCTTTAGTTTTTTGCAGTAATAAAATTGTTTCTAAGTAATTTTCTCCGGATTCCTGAATAATCATATCAGAACCCCCAATCTGGTAAATAATATTACTAAAGATACTAATATTCTAATATATTTAGGCTAATTAGGCAAATGCTTATAAAAAATACGGAATTGTTATATTTTTACAAAAAGATGATAAATACTCTTGACAAGTATGAGCAATGGTAGTACACTAACTACACAAATTAGCAAGTGCTAACCACAAGAGAGAAGGCGTAATATGCAAAACGGTACTATGACCTTAGAAAAAGATTTTTCTATGCAGGGGTTGATTCCTGCTACGATGCTTAAAGCGGGACGTTCAGTTAAAATCGTCCGAATTAATGGACGGGATAAGACAAGAACTTTTCTTGCTGGTCTAGGTTTTACGGAGGGCTGTGAGCTGACTGTCATCTCAGAAATTGATGGTAACGTAATTTTCAAAGTAAAAGACGCTCGTGTGGCATTAGGTAAGGAAATGGCCATGAGAATTTTAGTTGGATGAGGTGAAAAAGATGAGAAACCTGAAAGACGTTGCTGTCGGTGAGACCGTTGTCATCAAAAAAATTAATGTAACTGGTGATGTAAAGAGACGGATTATGGACATGGGACTTACAAAAGGTGCTCCTGTTACGGTAAGAAAGGTTGCACCACTGGGTGATCCTATTGAACTTAATGTAAGAAATTACGAAGTGTCTTTGCGTAAAGCCGATGCAGAGAATATTCTTGTTGAATAACAGAGTTTACTCTGTTTTTTTTAGTTCATAGTTAGCTGGAGCTAACAAGAGGAGGAAATAATGTCTACAACCTTGGCATTGGTTGGTAATCCCAACTGTGGTAAAACTACTTTGTTTAACGAATTGACCGGCAGTTCACAATATGTTGGTAACTGGCCTGGGGTAACTGTTGAAAAAAAAGCAGGTTCGCTTAGGAAACATAATGATGTAAAAGTGATGGATTTGCCGGGGATTTATTCTTTGTCTCCCTATACTTTAGAAGAAGTTATAACTAGAGATTATTTGCTTGATGAAAAACCGGATGTAATTATTAATATTGTCGATGCTAGTAATTTGGAACGTAATCTTTATTTGACAACGCAAGTATTAGAATTGGGTATTCCTGTTATTGTTGCGTTAAATATGATGGATATCGTAAAACGTAATGGTGATGAAATTAATATTGCAAATTTAGAACAGGAGTTAGGTTGTCCGGTGTGTCCTATTGCCGCAATTAATGGTACAGGTTTATGGGAAATGGTAGACAAAGCTCTAAGTTTGGTGCAAAATGCAGAAATAAAATATTCATTGCCAGTTTTCCAAGGTAAAACGTTAGAAACGATTAATGCTATTGAAGAGATGCTTACTGGAAAGGCTCCAGAGAACCTTCGTCGTTGGTATGCCGTTAAGGTGTTTGAACGTGATGAGAGAGCTTTAAATAAATATAGCTTTTTGGCAGAGGCCAAAGAGCAGGCTGAAAAGTTAATTACTGCTTGTGAAGATGAACTTGATGATGATGCGGAAAGCATAGTGACTAGTGCACGTTATTTTTATATTGATTCTATTATTAATAAATGTATTAAGAAAAAGCTAAGTACCGGTGAACTCAGTACTTCAGATAAAATCGATAAGCTCTTGACTAATCGAATTCTGGCTTTGCCAATTTTCTTTTTTGTCATGTGGGTTGTTTATTATGTTTCTATTCAGACTTTAGGTGATATGAGCATTGGCTTAATGGAAGATATTTTTGGTTCAATTAGTGATTCGCTAAGTGGTATGATGGAAGAAGCTGGTGTTTCGGAAACCATACATGGACTCGTGATTGATGGTATTATTGGCGGTGTGGGAGCAGTTTTTGGTTTTGTACCGCAAATTATGATTTTATTCTTCTTCCTATCATTTTTGGAAGACTGTGGTTACATGTCAAGAGTTGCTTTTATTATGGATAGGATTTTCCGCCGCTTTGGTTTATCGGGTAAATCATTTATCCCGATGCTTATCGGTAGTGGGTGTTCAGTGCCGGGTATCATGGCTAGTAGAACTATTGAAAACGAACAGGATCGTAAACTCACTATTATGTTAACGCCATTCATACCTTGTAGTGCAAAAATGCCAGTCTTTGTTTTATTCGCGGCATCTTTATTTCCGGAAGAATCATGGGTTGGGCCTTCAATGTACTTCTGGGGCATTGCTATGGTTATTATTTCAGGTATTTTATTGAAAAAAACTAGTACTTTTGGTGGACAACCAGCGCCTTTTGTAATGGAGTTACCACAATATCACTGGCCTTCACTAAAAGGTGTAGCAATTCATATGTGGGAACGTGCTAAGTCCTTTATTATTAAAGCTGGTACCGTTATCTTTGTCGCTTCCGCGCTTGTTTGGCTATTGCAATCATTTAACTTTTCTTTGGAAATGGTTGAGGCTGAAGATAGTATGCTCGCTATTATTGGCGGAGCAATTGCACCGATTTTTGCACCGATGGGTTTTGGCACTTGGCAAGCAGCTTTTGCGGCGCTCAGTGGTTTCTTAGCTAAAGAAGTAGTTGTTTCTACTTTTGCTATTCTAGCTGGTATTGGTGAAGCAGCGGAAGATGATCCTAACTTAATTCAGGTTATCCAAACCATGTTTACGCCGGCTAGTGCTTACGCCTTTATGATCTTTACTTTATTGGCATCACCTTGTTTTGCGGCAATTGGTGCAATTAGACGTGAGATGGGCACGTGGAAATGGACTTTTATTGCGATGGGCTATCAAACAGTTTTAGCTTATGTTATGGCTACACTTATTTATCAAATTGGTAGTAGAATTTTTTAAAAATTTGTTT
>DVNI01000133.1 GCA_018714505.1 Candidatus Avacidaminococcus intestinavium | reverse complement strand
CGGTGTTGTGGGTAGTGGTGTTTTACATGTTATGGAAACAAATGCTACTGAAATAGAAAAAAAGGTTGGCCTGCCAATTAAAATTACTAAAATTTTTGACCATAATCCAGATCTTGCTAAGCAATTAGGCGATAAATATATAATTACTCAAGATATCAACAATATTATGCAAGACGAAACAATTGATATTGTCGTTGAGTTAATCGGTAGAGAGCATCCAGCTAAAGAATTTATTACTCAAGCACTGGAAAATAAAAAAAATGTTGTCACTGCAAATAAAGATGTTTTAGCTAAATATGGTGCAGAGATATTACCTTTAGCCGCTCAAAATAATGTTGATTTTATGTTTGAAGCTTCAGTTGGCGGTGGTATTCCTATTATTCGTCCTCTAAAATCTTGCTTAGCCGCCAACCAAATAAAATCTATTATGGGAATCGTTAATGGTACAACAAACTATATGTTAACTAAAATGTCAACGGATAAAATGGATTTTAACGAGGTACTTAAAGAAGCTCAAACCAAAGGTTATGCTGAATCTGATCCATCGGCAGATATTGGTGGCCTTGATGCCGCTAGAAAAATTGTTATTCTTGCTTCTATTGCTTTCAATACAAGAATTAATCTTGAAGATGTCTTTATTGAAGGAATCGAAGATTTAACGCAACGTGATATTGAATATGCCAAAGAACTTGGTTATGTAATCAAACTTTTAGCAATCGCCAAAAAGGATGATGTGAATGGTATTACCGCACGCGTCCAGCCAACAATGTTGCCCCAAGACCATCCTCTAGCCAATGTTAATGATGTTTATAATGCTATTTTTGTGACTGGAGATGCCGTAGGAGATACCATGTTCCTAGGCAAAGGTGCTGGTAAACTAGCCACAGCTAGTGCTGTCTGCGGTGATATTATGGATGTTGCTCGTAATATCATGCACGGTTCTACAGGACGAATTTCCTGCACTTGTTTTGAAGATAAACACATCTGTTCGCTTGAAAATATTATTTCACCTTATTATATTCGTCTACATGTTCATGATAAACCAGGTGTTTTAGCTGGAATTGCTGCAGCCTTTGGTGCGCAAAATGTTAGTTTAAAAAATGTAGTGCAAAAAGCTGTAGTTGATGATTTATCCGAGTTAGTTGTAATTACTTATAATGTCTCGGAATTTAACTTAAAACTGTCTATGCAAATATTACAAGCTTTACCAATTGTTGAAAAGATTTGTAGTATTATTAGAGTAGAAGACGCGAACCTCTAAGAAAGGATGCGGATATAAGAATGGCTACGTCTATACAAATTCGTGTACCGGCTACGTCAGCTAATTGTGGAGCTGGTTTTGATACACTTGGTTTAGCCTGCACAATGTATAACCACTTTACCTATGAGATTATTAACAAAGGTTTTTATCTTGATATTATAGGTGAAGGAGCTGAAAAGCTTAAAGCTAATCGCTATAATCTTGCTATTTTATCATTTTTAAAGCTTTGGAATATCCACTCCAATAAAAAAATTGGTCTTAAAGTAAAAATGAATAACGTTATACCTTTATCTCGCGGATTAGGCAGCAGTTCCTCAGCTATTGTAGCAGGACTTACTGCTGCTAATTATTTAACTGGTAATAAGTTTTCAAAATATGAATTACTTAATTTAGCAACAGAAATAGAAGGGCATCCTGATAATGTTGCTCCTGCTATATTCGGTGGAATTACAGTTAGTTATATGAATAATTCTAAGGCAGATACACTCAGATTTCTTCCAGCTAAGCCCTTCACTTTGCTTGCTGTTATCCCTGACTTAACACTGCCAACCAAAATAGCACGCCAAGTTTTACCTTCTAAAGTTGAATATACTGATGCTATCTTTAATATATCGAGAAGTTCTTTATTTACAGCTGCATTACTTACTGGTGATTTTTCACATATATCAGCAGCATTAGAAGATCGCTTACACCAACCATATAGGTTGCACTTAATTCCGGGAGCTAAAAAGGCTATAATTGCTGCTAAAAAAAATGGTGCTTATAATGCAGTTATTAGTGGTGCTGGTTCAACTTTAATGGCTTATATTCCAGCTGATTGCGCAACAGAGCGTATTGCTCAAGCTATGCAAGAAGCTTTATTACTAGAAAAAACTACTTCCTCCATTGTCGTTCTCGAGCTAGATACCAAAGGAGCACAAGTACTGTCTACTTCTTGACAGATTATTTAAAAGAAGGTAGAATAACTAATGTGTTCGGGGCGTGGCTCAGTTTGGTAGAGCGCTACCTTGGGGTGGTAGAGGCCGTGGGTTCAAATCCCGCCGCTCCGACCAATTATTCTGTATATGTTCTAAAAACGGATGACAAAATGATTTTCATCCGTTTTTTTATAAGCGCAATATTTTTTACTTACTAAAAAATATTGCGCTTTTTATTTATATACTATATAATATCCATGGGTGATGTATAATATGCAAAAAGAATTATTGTTTAAGAAACTACATCAAACATTCAATATTTTATTATGCGAGTCTAAAAAAACTAGAACTTATGGTACAAAACAATTATTAAGTACTTCTGAAATTAGTTCGCTAAAATGTATTGAACGTAATTCGAATACCAAAGCGGGTGATTTATCTCGTTATTTAGGTATTACTAATGGTGCAGTCACGCAACTTGCAAAAAAGCTACAAGAAAAAAAACTTATTGTTCCGTATCACTTAAAAGGTAATAATAAAGAGGTTTTTTATGAATTAACCGAAAAAGGCAAATTAGCTTGTCGAGGTTATGATGAGCACTTTAAACAAAAAATAACACCGGTAGAAGATTATATAGCAACTCTTGATGAAGGTGTTGTTAATAGTTTAATTACCATTATGGATTTATTGGTTCAAAACTCTGATACCAAAAATAAATGCGCTATCATCACAGATTTAGATAGCGACACACATACAAACCAAACTGACTTAAAGAGGTGTGAAAAATGTCAAAACAGTTATTAAATATAAATAATCTTAGCGCATCAGTTGATGGAAAAATGATTTTAAAAGGCATTGATCTAGAAATTGGGCAAGGTGAAACGCATGTTTTAATGGGTCCAAATGGTGCTGGTAAATCAACTTTAGCTAATGTTTTAATGGGAGATAATAGATATCAAACCGAAACGGGTTCCGTTTTTTTCGAAGGAGAAGATATTACGGACGCACGTACAGACGAAAGAGCAAAAAAAGGTTTGTTTCTATCCTTTCAAGCGCCGGAAGAAATACCTGGACTTACTGTTGAAAGTTTTTTACGTTCGGCAAAAAAAGCTTATACAGGACAAGATACTAAAATTATTTCTTTTCGACGTGAATTACAACAAAAAATGCAAAATTTAGGAATGGTACCAGAATATGCAGAAAGATATTTAAATGTCGGTTTTTCCGGCGGTGAAAAAAAGAAAAATGAAATATTACAACTATCGCTTCTTAATCCTAAACTAGCGATCCTAGATGAAACTGATTCTGGTCTTGATGTTGATGCTGTAAAAGTTATTTCTGAAAATTTATCGTTGTATAAAAATGAAAATAATGCTGTACTAATTATCACTCATGTCACTAAAATATTAGAAAAAATTCACGTTGATTATGTACACATTATTGCTGATGGAAAAATTGTAAAAACCGGTGATGCCTCTTTAATTGATCGTATTAATAAAGAGGGTTACACTGAACTTTTAAAGAAATAAAGAGGGCTCAACAATGAAAAGAACACAAATTGAAGATCCAAATCAACAATTATATAACTTTCGTAATAAAGACAAGGATAATTATAAAACCACAAAAGGTCTCAATGAAGAAATTATTCGAGATATTTCAACACAAAAAAATGAACCTCAATGGATGTTAGAGCATCGACTTCATTCGCTTGAGGTCTATAATAAATTATCTTTACCAAAATGGGGTCCTTCTTTACACGAACTAAATATGGATAATATTGTCACATATGTAAAACCGAATACAGATATCAAAAGTGACTGGTCTGAAGTGCCGTCTGATATCAAAGATACCTTTGATCGCCTTGGTATTCCCGATGCAGAAAAAACCTCGCTTGCTGGGGTAGGGGCGCAATATGATTCAGAAGTGGTTTATCATAATATGCGTGAAGAACTATCTGAACAAGGCGTAATTTATACAGATATGGAAAGTGCTGTTCATGATTATGAAGATCTTGTGAAAGAATATTTTATGCGTCTAGTGCCACCCGAAGACCACAAGTTTGTCGCCTTACATGGAGCAGTTTGGTCCGGTGGCTCTTTTGTCTATATACCGGCAGGTGTAAAAGTAGATATTCCATTGCAATCATACTTTCGCTTAAATGCGCCAGGTGCTGGTCAATTCGAACATACTCTAATTATTGTTGAAAAGGGTGCTAGCGTACATTTTATCGAAGGTTGCTCTGCACCTAAATATAATGTCGTTAACTTACATGCTGGTTGTGTCGAACTTTACATTAAAGAAGGCGCAACATTACGTTATTCAACAATTGAAAATTGGTCT
>DVNI01000132.1 GCA_018714505.1 Candidatus Avacidaminococcus intestinavium | reverse complement strand
AGAAAGAAGCTTTACGCTATATCTGTGATACTATTAGTGCCCTTGGTAGTTTGAAAAATAAGATACAAGGCATTCATTTAAACAGTTCTTTATCGGGTGAGTATGTGCAAGATTTTTTAGACAAACGAGCGCAGATTAAACTAAATAGCAATATTATGCCACATATTATTAAAATTGATCAGCACCTACCTTGGAAAACACAAGAGCTTACAGAATTACTCCAGCTAATCGAGGTTAAATACCTAGTACATGAACTATATTATAGTAATTTTGAAGAATTAGAGTCACTAATTGCAAAACAAAAAAGCTTATTAAAGTAATGTTAATTAGAAGTAAAAATTTGTGACAAATATTTGACAAACAACAATACTTGTAGTAAATTGTAGGTATAAGTAGAAATGCAAGAATAGTTACAATTTAATACGGCTTTACATTTAAGGTGCAATAGCTTAAACCCTAGTTCGGTGCAATTCCGGCGCGATCCCGTCACTGTGAGGAAGATTACTTCTAAGCCAGTTAAGAGGCCTTAAAGATTGTGATTACTACCCGCGAGCGACGGAGTGACCTGCCACCTTTACTTATTTTTACACGGCATATCAGCCTCTCCGCATGCGGAGAGGCTTTTTTTCTATGAGCGCCAACCGAATTCGAGCAAAGCGAAGAACAGAGGTTGTAGACGCGATAGGTTATATTTAACAATTTAATATTTTAGGGAATAGGTACTTCTTTTAAAGCTTGTTTAAAAAAGAAGTTAAAAGATAACACCGGTGAAAAACCAGGCTAACGCGATAACTGTAATGAGGCCTTCGGGGGCCTTAAGCCAGGACAGACTGCCTACGCCCAAAGCTATGTTACCTGCGCGTAATAGGTAAAATGCACAAAGGAAATAACAAAACAAACAATGATTCTGTATCTTTGCTTATGTTTTTGGTTTATTTAAATTGCTGCGTTTTGTTATTACAGGGCAGGTTTTTTGTTTTTGGTTTTATTATATTATTAAATATATATATGACAACTTAATGATCAATAGGTGCGTGCGAGCGCTTAATAGAGAAGTCGGTTTAAGTCCGACGCGGTCCCGCCGCTGTAATGAGGAGTTTACTTTAAGAGAACCACTGGAAAAGATCCGGGAAGGTGAAGTAAATGATGATTCTGAGCCAGAAGAACTACCTATAGATCAGTTATCGCCATAACCTACGTTGGATAGGGAGGTGATTTGCAGCAAAGTTAGCATTATTATTCTGCAAATTTTTAAGAGCTCCCTAAAACAAAGGGAGCTCTTTGTATTATAGCAGTAGTGGCGAAATAACCGGTACTTTGGCTTGACACATGCGGAGCACATGGCAGGCGAAGTGCTAGGACTTTATTGAGAAAGAGAGTTGTTTATTAATGTACAATGTTTTTCCAAGGTTTAATAAGAAAGAACGAAGTAAGAAACTCTTAGGAATAGCTATGGCTACGGCGATTGGCGTATTACCATTCCCTGCCTCCGCATGGGCAGATGATGGCGTGACCTTGACTGGCGATGGAGTGGCTACTTATATAGATACTCAGCTTGGCAGTAGCTTTTTTAAAAATTATACCTCTGATGCATCATATATTAAATCAACAATAGAAGAGCCGACAAAAACTTTTATTATAGATATTTCAGAAGCTAATGCATTAACGGACTGCCTTCATAATGGACGTACAGCAATAAAGATTAGTCAAGTTGTTAATATGTTTAAAGGTAAAGCTTCTATACCTTCTGGTTATAATGCATTAGCAGTAAAATTATATGATCAAACTAGCGATAGTTATTATTATAAAGTGCTTGGTACAAAAGACAATAATTATACTTCCTATCTTTTTGAAGCGGTTAATAAAGAGATATTTAGTAATTCAGATATTAGTGAACAATTGCTAGAAGCTATTACAAATAATGATAGTACTCAAATTAAAACTTTGATGGAAAAATATTTACCTGAATTTTATTATGTTGTTTTGAGTGATATAGAATTGGCTAATCTTCCTTCTGCATCATCATCACTTACTACAGATTTTTTTCTTAATGATAGTAATTCATTAAATGTTGATGATAAAGATTTAGTTCAATTACAAGTACGTATGCAATTCACTAGTGGAGCAGTGCAACAAGATGATAGTAGTAGAAGTTATGCATATGACAATATTACTTTGGACAGTAATGCTGTTTGGCGTCCAACGGATAGAGCTATTAAGACCTCCGGTTATTATGATGGTACTATTACTTTAGATAATAGGTACTGGATTACAAGCGCTGAAGGGCTACTACTGGTAGACGATCCAGAAGTCAGTGATAAATTAAAAATAACTGATTCAGGAACTTCAATTGTTTATACAAGTGAAGAAACAGTTCTTACCGGTTCAGGCCCAAAAACTGTGATTTCAACTAAAGAATTAATTACCGGTGAAAATAGTTTAATTGATTTGACTTATGCCAATACAAATAGTATTGATGGAAAAGAGCCTTCAGTTTTGCAAGAATCTGGAAAAGTTGGTCAGATAGAGACAGGTTTGACTTATGAATCTGGTGGTAAGACTTATAATGGCGTTATTTCAATGGCAAGAATATTATTGGCCGATTCGGCAACACTAGGCAATAATACTACATTTAGACTTGGTAAATATTCAAGTAATAGCGATGGTTGGTTGAGCAGTGACATGGTTTATATAGTGCAGGCTAATCAAGCACAGACAGAAATTGACGGCGGTAACAAAACTACCCTCTACTATCAAATTGGTTGGGTACCCGGAATAGGAACAAATCCTTTCGGTGAAGGAACTGCTGCCGGTGGGATAGGCATTTATACCGGCGCGGAAAATTTCGAAGTAATAGGCGAAGCTAGCGTTGTAGACGGTATTTTTAGTAATTATGTAATTACACCGGAAGTTATTAGATATGATAATTATTATCGAACAGAAAACAGTAAAATAAAATTTGCGCAGAATGTTAACGGTAATTATTATGTCGCAAATACAGCAACTATTATTATGAACGTTGAAGGAACCGCACCTTTCCAGGCTGCTGATCCGAATAATTTGACGCAAGCCGAATGGGAATATCTCAATAGTCAAAATGCTTCACCAATGACTAATACATATGATAATACTCAAGGAACCTATTGGACTGCTAACTACTCCTATGAAGATACGAGAGAAATAGCCGAAAGCGGTAAGTCTGTTTCTGAAAACAGTTCTATTTCCAGTAAACTTGCTAAAACTCACAATATTAATATGTTTCGCCGTGCCGATGAATTACATCTATCTAATCTAAACAAACTGGACTCGGCTGTTAAGGTAGCTGGAGAATTAGACGGCGAACTTCGTGAAAGCGTTTGGGCAGATGTTTGGCATGGTAAGTATAGATGCTACAGCAGGCTATGGACGCCGAGCTAATAACAGCTATAACGGTGTACAAATTGGTTACGATAAATTGCTCGGTAAAAACTTCTATAACGGCAAAATCTATACCGGCTTCTACTTTACCAAAATAGACGGCGATAGTCATACTACTACCGGTAATGGCGAACAAAACAGCTACGGTATAGGTCTCTACAGTAGCTGGGTAGGTAACAAAGGACACTATCTCGATGCTGCCATTAATGCTGCAAAACTAAAAAATGACTACTACTTCACCGGTAATACCGGCGACGGAACTATCGGACAAGTCAAAGGCAATAGTAATACTTGGGGATATGGCCTTGGACTGCAATACGGTAAACGTAATGAATTTAATCAAGACGGCTGGTTCTGGGAACCATCAGCTTCCTTCTTCCTCGGTCATGTTGACGAGAATAGCTATACCTTAGGTAATGGACTCGCGATTAACGAAAAAGGGTATGATACCGCTATTGGTAAATTAGGGCTGAAAGCCGGTAAAGACTTTGGCGATAAAGCTCATGTTTATACTGGTATTAGTTACGGCAAAGAATTTGCCGGTGGACAGGATGTCCACCAAAGCTACGGCTCGCAAACTGGTAAAATCTTAACTACAGGTGGTAATGATACTTGGTGGGAATGGAGCGTCGGTGCAAAAGCGAAGATTTCACCGACCGGTATCTTTACTCTTGACTATATTAAGACTACCGGCAGTGACCTTGGTAATGAATGGAGTATTAACGGTGGTTTCAATTGGAGCTGGGGCGGTTTTTCCCCGGTAAAGGCTAAGCAAGCTAAAGTAGCGGGTGAAACCACTCAAAGCTTTGCCAAGGCACAAACACCGACCGTAGTGCTCGGAATGCCGCAAGTAGATAATATTACCGTACCGCAGTTAGGCGGCGCAACAACTGTAGTTGTAGAAAATAGCAATGACAATAACAATACTATCAATAACGCTAATACAGAAAACACCTATGTTGCAAGTTCGGCTCCTGCCACAACTAGTACAGATGGTAATTTAAATATCTTTGATTTAGGCGGACTAACGGTAGAAGCGCAGCGCCCCGACTGGGAGAAAAATCTCAGCCCCGGACAGGTTAGTGTTATTTATCCGAAAGCCTTTGAAGGTGAACAAAAGAATCTACCGGAACTCTTAGACAGAGTCCCCGGACTCTTCATCCAACGCGTGAACGGTGTAGGCCATTATACGGTAGCACGCATGCGTGGGTCTACCGCAGCTCAAGTCAGTGTCTTTGTTGATGGTGTAATGATGAACTTAACCGGCGATGCCGCTGTTAACCTCTCTGCTATACCAGCGGAAAATATTGAACGCATCGAAGTCTATCGTGGTTATGTGCCGGCACGCTTTGCCGGAGCGCCCATGGGCGGTGTAATTAATATCATTACGAAGAAACCGACCGAAGGACATGGACATATTCGGCAAGGCGTACGCTCTTACGGTGGTTATACAGCCGACTATGAATATAGTATGCCCCTTGGCAGCGGTAGCCTCATGGCTACCTATAGCCGTGATATCTGGCAAGGCGATTTTGATTTTACTTATCCAAGTTATAATTGGGATGGCACAAGTGAAGAGTTTAATAGACGTAGCAATGGGTATCAGAATAACAATGGTATGTTAAAATGGCAAGATGAACATTGGACTGTTAAAGCGACTTGGAAAAAAATGCATGAAGAACTTGCTGTAGGTATGGTTAATAAATACCTTGCTTATAATACTAAATATGATTATTTGGACAGATATCTTGATTTAAATTATAAGGAAATATTGATTGGGCACCGTAATACTATAGGGAATCTTGATTATGGGTGGCATTTGGCATATGTGGATAGCGAAAAACACTATGTGAATACAGGTGCCTATAGACTAATTGAAGATTCAGCCAATAATACGAAACCGGAAAATATTTATAAAGTAACTGAGAATAGCTATTTACCAGGGCAACTTTGGGGAAATTATCATTCTAAAAAATGGAATGGAAATCTAAATCTGTCAATGAAAATGGGCACCAATCACATGATTGAATTAAATGCTGATTTTACCCGTGAAACTATGAATGCTAATGGTAACCGCTGGGATTTGACGCAGGAAGCAATCGATCAGCAAACCGGAGCAACTTATAGAGTGCGTAAGATGCTTTCTAAGTATAACAATAGAGAATACCATCTAACGTTGCAGGATACGATTACGCTAAATGATGATGGAGATTTTAAATTAACGCCAATTTTGCGTGCCGATAAGGTAGAGATTGAAGGTCTAGGTGGTGCATGGGCTAACGAGGATAACCGTTGGAAGTATTCTGGAGCTTTAGCATTGCAAAAACAAATTAATAAGCAGTGGAGTTTTAAGACTAGTTGGGGAACCTATAACAGGCATCCTAATTTTTATGAAATTTTTGGCGATGGTGGTTTTATAGGTCAAAACTATGGCTTTACTACTGGTGGAACAAAAGGTATGGGCCTTTGGGAAAGTGGACGTCAATTTGACTTTAGTTTGAATTGGCAGGGCAAAATAGCCAAGGCGGATACTGACACAATTTTGACTTATTACAAACGCAGAGCCGAAAATCAAATGATTCTTTGGACACCTAGAGGTGGAAATGGTCTCAGCTTTTATGCTCCAACTAGTGCGTTAGATTCTTATGGTATTGAGTTATCTCATAATATGAAATGGCAACGCTTGAATATATCATTAGCGGCAACTTGGCAAAAAAGCAATGATATTAGTGATAAAGTTACTCATAATTGGGGACCAACAGGTTCATCGTTCGTGCCTGAGTGGGTAATCAATGCTAGAATGGATTATTTATTCCCTGGTGATAAATTAAATATTTTTGGTGAATATAGTTATACTGATCGTGAAGTCTTGGCTGGTGATGATTCAAATGACGATACGTACTATAGAAAAGCATATTCCGTAGTTAATTTGGGCGTTAAATATAAATTTGATAAGGCATGGCGCTTAAATGTTGGTGTGAATGATATTTTTGATAAGGGAAAAGATGTATTTATTGTTTCTAGAAGTTATCATTACGCAAATACATATCCTTTGGTTGGACGAATGTATTACACAACCTTGGAGTATAGCTTCTAATGTTTGCATAATTGGTATGACGCGTGACGGGGTTAGCATTTCAGACTCTGTTATGCTCCATATATAGCTTTGCTGGCCAGCAAGCAGGCGGCGGGAATAGACCGCAAAACACAATATTAGGAGGGATTTATAATGGGTAAATCTAAAATTTCAGTTGGGTTGGTAAATAGTACTTATAGCAATGGTTGGATTGGCAGTGTAGAATCTGATGGTACGATGGAGGCGGTTGCCGTAAATGAAATAATATCAGGAACTGCAATGACAACAGATCCTCGTGTAATCCCAATTAGTACGACTGGTACGTTACGTACACTAATTAACAGTTATGCCTATGGTGGTGTTGGCGGATTGGGTCAACAAGGATCGGCTTTATATGGTATTTATAATCCTACTGGTTCTGGTACTCCTTCTACTTGGGGAAGCCCCATAGAAAAAGCACAGAGTAATCAAAGTAGTCCGGTAACAGGAGTACAAGAATGGTCTGTAAGTAATCCGTATACGGCCGCAGTGTTGGGTAATACGATGTATTTGAGTGATAATGATAATGTGTCAAGCGATTTGTCAGCTCGTATTTATAGTTATGATATGACTGGCGATGCCTTTACTCAGAATGAATTAGCAACTGCACCTTTTTACAAATTTGTACCTGGCAATGATCCAAGCAGTAATCCTTACAAAGGAGCTGGAACAGGATTAGAGTTATATAACGATGGAACTGACGATTATTTGATTGCTACTTTCAATAGATATAATAACACAGGTTGGACATATAATTTTGGACCGTCGGAGTTAGTCAAAATTAAAATAAGTGATGGTAGCAATGAATCTGTTTCGTTAAATCACAATTCAAGTGGGGTTGTTGTTGAAGGTGACTTTGCTTATGTAACCTCTGTTGGCGGAGCACAAGTTACTAACGGTAATCCATTATCTAAGTTGGAGATGGTAGATATTTCGCTATCACCGGATGTCCTTCCTAATGCATTGGATGTAACTAAATCAAACAGTGTCTTAAGTGGATTTAGTGGTGGTGACTATATCGATGTAGCTTTTGTAGGTACCAAAGCATATGTTCTTTTGGCACATTATTATGATGAAGATCCAAAGACATATGTAGGTTATAAATATGCTATTATTCAGACAACAGCAAATGATTTGCAAAATGGTGGGTTTGGTATTGCACCTAAATTCATTACAGGAACAACAAATCCAGCTTCACCGACTTTCGCTTTGCTACCGAGTGGTTTGGGAGAACTCTACTTTGTTGATGGCGTAAACATTAAATTAATTGATACCAGTGTGGATATAGATCAAACGACACCTACTAATGCTATTAGCTTGGTTAAAACAGCTGGTGATTTTGAAAATTATAATGAATCACCAAGTGTTGATGGTTATGTCTTGAACACAGCTGGTGTCGTCATTGAAAAGACTCCTACAGCCATGGCTCTTAAAGCCGGAGCAAAACGTGCTAGTGTTACTAAGATGGCTAAACGGCTGGCTCGTCCGGAAGATTTGGAAAGAGACAAGAAATAATTCTCGATTAAACCGTCTTGAATTGATGTAATTATTTACCACTGCCGTGTCGTAATTCATGATTACGGTGCGGCAGTCTTTTCTTTTAACTGCTGAATTAGGAATATTCAGCAGTTAAAAGAAAAGCTAATGACAATATCTAATCGGGTTAATGAATCTCTTACATGCCATGTCGACCGTAGTGGAGACATCTAGGCTTTTAGTAGTGACTATACTATTTTCCCTCGGTTCGATTTGGTAAAGGGTGGTTAAAGATAAAAATAGGGGTGAAGTAAATGACGGAAGAGCAAAAAACTAGACCAAAGATTAAGTTATTATTATTATGCGCAAAACCGGAGAAAGAAGATGCAGAAACAGTGCTTATTGCCAAGAACATGGCAGAAGCATGTTCGAATAGTGTAGAACTTGTTAAAGAACGCGTTACCGATGTTAATCAAGCCGTTACAGCTATATTCGCGCATCAGCCGGATATTGTGCATTTTTACGGCAGTTGTTTGCCTGAGCACAAGTTCGAATTTGTCGATGATACCGGTAAATGCACTGATATTTGCAAAAAAAGTTTTTTGTTGGCTAAACTTAATAAACTACCGCATGAAATAAAACTGGCATATTTTAATGGCGTGGTTACTGATAAGGAAGTGAATGTTACTGGCGGCAAAATTGCATCCTTTTTCTGTATGCAGAAGAAGTGGAATGAAGACCTCAGTAGGAGAGTAGTCGTGCCTTTTTATACCGCTTTGGCTTTTGGTAATACGTTAGGTTTTTCTTTTAAAAAGCTTTGGGAAGCGTTGCCGGACAAAGATAAGCATATTATGCTGCGTTTTCGACTTGATATTAATCCGGATAAATTTTTATTGCGAGAGAGGCCGCTAGGTGAGGTTAATACATCACCAAGAGTTGAAAATTAAAAAAATATGTTTAAAAGAGGTAATTTTAGAAGTTTAATTATTAAATTTCATCAAAGTAGATGGAGGGTTTTATGTTAGAAAAAATCATTTTACCGGATCGGCGTAAGGTCGGCACTGGTTGGTTGCCGCCACTGCCGGATGCTAGAGATTATACAGATAAGCACCCTAGCATTCTTAAAATTTTAAAGAAAATGGGGCTTAAAACAAGAATAAAATTGCCGCCCAAAGTTGATTTGCGCAAATGGTGTAATGAAGAAGTGCCAGAGCAAGGTGAATTAGGCGCTTGTACTGCGCATGCTGCTGCCGCAATTATTGAGTATTATCAAAATAGGGCGTATGGTAAGGACTTTAAGGCCTCCAGGCTATTTATTTATAAGAATTCACGTAATTTACAAGGTGTAACTGGTGATGCAGGTTCTTTTATAAGAGATACGATGGGGTCATTAGCACTTTGTGGTGTTCCGCCAGAAAAATATTGGCCATATACAGAAAAAAATCCTGATTTTGATAAAGATCCTACTTGTTTTGTTTATGCGATTGCTGATAACTATGAAGCATTGCAATACTTTTGTCATGATCCGATTACAAGTGGGCTTGAACCTAAAAAGGTTTTAACGAGCGTAAAAAGATATCTAGCGCTAGGTATTCCTGCTATGTTTGGGTTTTATGGTTATGATTCTTTTACGGATACCGATGTAGAAGGTGGTATTCCGATACCAGGAGGAGAGGAACAGGCGACCTGGGGACATGCTGTAGCGGCATTTGGTTATGATGATAATATCAAAATCACTAATACTAAATATAATGTAGAAACAACAGGGGCTATTCTTTTTCGTAATTCATGGGGTAACTCATGGGGTGATGGTGGTTATGGGTGGTTACCTTATGAATATATTTTAAACAAAAAAGCCAGTGACTTTTGGTCTTTACTAAACATGAATTGGATTGAAACAGAACAGTTTGGCGTGTAAGGTGCAATTATAAAATATCTAAAAACATTTAATTGTGACAATTATTTGACAAAGCTTGGTGTTTTTGCTAGAATCGGAATGTATAAAAATCGAATATTTTAACAAATGGTGCCTTTTTAGGCTTAATAGGGAAGTTGGTGCAAATCCGACACGGTCCCGCCACTGTGATAGGGAGTATATATAAATTATGCCACTGATTTATCGGGAAGGCTTATATATATGATGATCTTAAGTCAGGATAACTGCCATTTGTTATTACTTTAGTACCTACGAGCGATAGGAGAGTAATACGAATCTTGGTTTTTTGTCTTTGCCAAGTTGTCTTATTCTGCCCTTCCTTTTGTTAGAGGAAGGGATTTTTTTGTTGCATCGTTGTATTTATTCGGTTTAACTTAAAAAAGGGAGAGATAATGAATGGTGAAAAAACGAGCATTAAACAAATCGCTTATTTTGAGTTTGGTTTTAGCTGGAACAACGCTAGGGATCAGTTGTGAAGTATCAGCAGAAGAAGCAGTTACAGAGAGTTTTACTCTAGACAAGATGATAGTAACGGCCACAAGGTATGAAAAAAAGGATTTGGAGATAGCAGCTGCTACAGAGGTTTTGACGAGAAAGAGGCTTGACCGAACAGGAGCGCGTAATGTTCAACAAGCGCTAGCAAAAGTTAATGGCATTGTTTATCAAGCTAAAGGCCCAGGTGGGGGTTCTTTGGGTAGCATGACGAGCAAGGTTAGTATGCGTGGTGTTGAAAAAGGAACACTTGTTTTGCTTAATGGTTCGCCTGTTAATTGGCGTGGATTGTATAATTTAGAAGATATTCCTCTTGATAATGTTGAAAGAATTGAAATTGTAAGGGGTGGTGGTTCGGTTCTTTACGGTAGTGAGGCTATGGGTGGAGTAATTAATATCATTTTGAAAAAAGAAGTGAATAATTCAGTAAAAGCAGGAATTGGCAATCGTGGACAACAAAACTATAATTTTTCGACACAACAAGATAAACTTTCTTTTTCTTATAATTATGATAAATGGGGTAATTTAGGTAAAGTTTCGAGTACTTTGACAGAGGCATCTAAGCCAACTGACAAAGAAATGTATAATAGGTTTAAAGGTTCAGAAAAAAATGATTTTAAAATAGGCTATAAACTTAGTGATTATGTAGATTTTAACTATAACCATGGAGAATCTAATAGTAAGTTTGCTTATACTTATGGCAAAAATTATGGCGTATTAGAAGATATAAAAAGATATGATCGCAATCATGAAAGAACAAAAGATTTTTTGCAATTTAATTTTGAGGATAAAAAAGGTTTAAAAGGCAATTTATATTACAATTTTAATCAATTGCATTCTACTGGAACGGATTATTATAATTCAAGTGCTGAAAAAAACACGAATCCTATAGCAAAAAATAGCAAGGAAAAAAACCTGACATATGGTTATGATGTGCAAAAAGTATGGAACAGCGATAGGACGAAATTATTATTTGGTACGACTTATACTAGAGAAGAATTTGAAGATTATGAGAAAAATGTAAAAGGTGAAGATTATTCGCGCAATAATTTTTCAGTATATGGACAGTGGGAAAAAAATATTAATACACAGGATATTTTAACTTTGAGCGCTCGTGAAACTTGGACAACAGGTGCAGCTCAAAATAAAAACTATGATAATTTTAGTGCACAAGGACAATATTTGCGAAAAATAGATGCTACGCAAAGTATTTATTTAAGTGTTGGGCAGTCTTTTACGATGCCATCTTTTAGTAATATGTATTCTGCTGGCAATAATATGGTTGTTGGTGACCCTAATTTGAAGCCACAAAAGGGCATACATTATGAAATGGGTTGGAAAAAAGATCATGAAGATCATAAATGGCGTTTAGCAATTTTTAACTATAAAATTACAGATAATATTTCTTTTAGTAAAACAGGTAATAAATATTATGCAATAAATGAAGATCTTAAAAACACGGGTATCGAATTTGGTGTTGATATTGCAGGTGATAATGGTTGGTCGTATAATTATGGGTTAACTTTTGGTAATCCTAAGTCTAAATCAAAATCAGAAAAAGTAGGTACTAAAGATTATTGGGATAGAGCTTTTGGCCGTTGGCAAATTGACGGTGGTATCAGCTATAGTAAAGAAAAATGGGATACCAGCTTAACCGCTAGTTATTTAGCAGCGCGAGTTTTGACGCCGTCAAGTTCTCCTGCTTTTAAAACTAAGCCATACTTATTAACAACATTAAGCACAACTTATAAGGCAGATAAACATCATCAATTTAATTTAAGTATAGAAAATATTTTAGACCGTAAAGATAATATTAATCATTCTAGTTCTGCTTATTATAGCGCTCCAATTAATTATATGTTTTCTTATCAATATAATTTCTAAGGAGCCCTCTAAACCATTGTTTGACAAGGGTTTAAGCGCATGATAGAATAGTTCCGTAGTATGTAAAAAAACTATATATCAAAAGAACAATAGGTGCTTATGCTTAAATGGGAAATGGTTAAATCCGTTGCGGTCCCGCCGCTGTGATGAGGAGAAACAGTGGGTATTTGTGCTAATTTTTGTGCGAATACTTACAGTGTGATTCTAAGTCAGTAATCGGCCTATTGTTATCGCCTTGTCCCTACGAGCGATAGGGAGGTAAATATTAACTTTTTGATGTATGAAGAGTTAACTTAAATAAAAAAGCCTTCCTAATTATATTAGGATGGCTTTTTTTATTTTTAGATTAACTGGAAAACAGAGGCGGAGAGAGACTATGAAAACCAATATTTTAAATTGTAAAAAGCAATTAATTTTTCTATCGTGTGTAGGCAGTATTTTGGTACAAGGGAATGCTTTAGCGGCGGAACAAGAATTTACTCTAGATGAATTTGTGGTTACTGCAAGTAAAGTAGAAACAAAGAAAATTGACACACCTGCAAATATCACTGTTATTGATAGAGAAAAGTTAGATTCTCGTAATTATGCTAATGCTACTGAAGCGTTATCAGAAGTGCCTGGCGTGAATATTATGCGTGCTGGCAGTAAAGGTGCCTCTATGGGGCAGGATGTAATTTTACTTAATGGTGATAAACGTGTTTTAGTTCTTATTGATGGACACAAAGTAAATGTCGCCAGCAGCGGTAACTTTAGCGCTGATTGGTTGCCACCCGTGGAGATGATTGAAAAAATTGAAGTCTTAAAAGGTGCTGGTAGTGCTATTTATGGGACGGATGCTGTTGGTGGGGTTATAAATATTATTACCAAAAAAGGTTCTGAACAAAATGGTCAGACAAAGTTAAAGATGGCGACTGGTTCTTGGAATACAGAACAATATAACCTTACTTATGGTGGCAGTGAAAAAGGTTTGGGTATTTTTGCAGGTGTTAGTAAAGAACGTCGTGGTAATTTTTCATATAAAGATAATTTAGATGGTAATGTAAAGAAAATGGTAAATTCCGGCTATGATACGACTAGTGCTATGCTAAAAATTGATAAGGAATTTGGTAATAATCGACTTACTTTACAAGCGGAACATCTTTTAGCAGAAGGTGGTTCACCGTTTGGATATTATGGGTATGATAGTACCACAACACATCAAAGATTAAATAATAATATTGCACTGAGGTATGACTGGTTAAATAGCAACAAAGAAAAAGGATTTGCTCAAATTTATAGAACTTATCAGCACGCTTATTTATATGGTTATGATTCTAACTTCACCAATGCTAAAGAAGGATTAGAGGCTCAGCAGAACTTCACTTTAAATGACAAGAACCAATTAACTGTTGGGCTAGAATATATTAAAGATTCTGCTAAAAACAAGGCTCTTTATGCAAATGGTAAAGAACATGTTAATACAAAATCTATCTATGCAGAAAACAGGTGGCAATTTGCGGATACTTGGCAATTAAATACGGGCTTGCGGTATGATCATCATAGTAAATATGGTTCGGAAGTAACGCCAAGAGTAGCTTTAAATAAAAAGTTTGATGATGCGAGTAATGCTTATCTAGCTTGGGGTAAGGTTTTTAATGCACCTAATATGGATAATTTATATTGGTATGAGAAAGGAAGTTATATTCTTCCAAATGGTGATGTGCAACATTTTGCAAGCCTTGGTGATCCAAATTTAAAACCTGAAAAAGGCGATGTTTTCACACTGGGCTATAATAAAAAACTTTCTAATAAGACGACTATTTCTAGTAATGTTTTTTATAGTAAGCTTAAAGATGCTATTGCTTGGAAAGATAATGGGGCAGAATCGAGGGTTGTTAATTTAAATTCAGAAGATAAAAAAGGTTTGGACTTTAGTATTAGTCATGAGTTAAATGAACATTTTACTATTGATGCTTCTTATACCTATTTGGCTATAAAAGAAAAAAAGGATAATGCAGGTTATGCAAAAGATGTAAAGAATCAACCAAATATTTATCGACTTGGTTTAAATTATCAAAAAGAAAAGTGGAATGCAAATCTTACTGCTAAAGCGGTAACTGGTTTAGATAAGACGATGTATACTTCTAATGATTTTGTGACGTTAGATCTTGGAGTGCAATATAAGATGAATAAAGCGGCGAAAGTTTTTATGCAAATTAATAACATTACTAATGCAGACTATCAAGAATATGGTGAATTGTATAATAAGGAACCTCATAAAGGTCTAAGTCGTTATCCGATGCCATCACGTAACTTTATTGTCGGCATGGAATATACTTTTTAAGGTTCAAATCAAACTAAAGTAGTGAAAGGGGCGTTGTGGTGAAAATGGGTGCGAAGCTTAAAATATTTCTAGGTCTAGTCGTTATGTTAGTTTTTAATCTGCTACTTGTGGGTTGTAGGCAAGAAGCAACTCAACCGCAGATGAATAGCAATAAGGGAAGTTATTCAGTAGTGGATTATACTGGGCAAAAACTAGAGTTTAGCACTCCACCAAAACGCATTATTTCACTTAGTGTAAGTGTTGATGAAATTTTGCTTGATTTATTGCCTTCAGAACGTATTGTTGCTCTTACTGGTTTTGCTGATGATGCGGGGATTTCTTCTGTTGCTGATAAGGCTAAAGCAGTAAAAGGTAGAGTGAAGACAAAAGGCATAGAGGAAATTCTTTCTTTAGCTCCGGATTTAATTATTGCTCCAGATTGGTTACCGGGTGACGTTATAAACGGATTGAAAGGGATTGGGGTAAAGGTCTATGTTTTTAAAACACCAGTGACGATTAAGGAAATTCGCGAATCTATTTATGATATTGCTGCTGTTACAGGAGATAGAGCAGCTGGCGATAAATTAGTCAAACAAATGGATCAAAAGCTCGATAATATTGCGCAGCGAGTGGGCGATATTAAGGAGAAAAAAACGGTAGTTGCATTTTCTTTAATGGGAGCTTTTGGTGGTAAGGGCACTTCGTTTGATGATATTTGTACTCATGCCTATGTTAATAATGGTGTTTCAAAGATTGGTATTGAAAAATATGATACGATTACTAAAGAACTGATTGTTGCGATTAATCCGGATGTCTTTATTTTACCAACTTGGGATTATAAAGGAGATGGGGAAACAACGCGTTATATTGAGGAGATAAAAACTGACCCAGCATATCGTAATGTTCAAGCAATTAGAAACAATAACTTAATCAAAGTTAATGATGCTAAGATGTATAGTACTTCTCATTATATTGTTGATTCGGTAGAGGAAGTTGCACTTAAGGTTTATCCTGAAAAATTTTAAGTCGAGTGAGGTAGTTATGGACACTGTGATTAATGTGCAAAATATTGATACCGGCTATGGTGAAAAAATAATTCTTAATGGGCTTTCATTTACTATAGAAAAAGGTGAAATGATTGGCATTGTAGGACCTAATGGTGCAGGAAAAAGCACTTTGTTAAAAACCTTGCGAGGTCTTTTGCCGCATAAACAAGGAACCATTAGCATTTGTAATAAGCAAATTGAAACGATTAAAGAACGTGATTTTGCGCATTTAGTTGCTTATTTGCAACAGCATGTTGATGTATCGTTTGGTTATACGGGAAAAGAACTCGTTTTAGCAGGTCGTTATCCCTACCTCAAGTGGTGGCAGGGGGAAAGCTTAGAAGATGAAGTTATTGCTAAACAATGTATGGAATATACGGGTGTTTGGGATTTAGCTGAGCGACCAGTACAAGAGCTTTCCGGTGGACAAAAACAACGCATTCTTTTAGCTAAAGTGTTGGCGCAGAAAACTCCTATTTTATTTTTAGATGAGCCGACTACTGGACTTGATATTGTTTATCAAGAAGAGATATTTAGATTTTGTAGTGCTTTATGTCGAGCAGGGAAAACTGTTATTATGGTAGCTCATGAATTAAATTTAGCGGCAAAGTTTTGCACAAGATTATTGCTAGTAGCAAAAGGAGGTATTTTAGCTGATGGTCATTGTAAAGAGGTTCTTACTTCAACAAACTTGACTACAGCATATGGTGTACCGGTTAGTGTGGTTGCTAATCCAATAAGTAATAGCTTAGATATATCAATTATTCCTAGTGAGGAGGATGAGGCGCGAAAAGAATATTTGGTAAAGGCAATTTGCGATTTGCTATAAATAACATTATGAGTTTGATCATTTTAGGAGGCTAAACAAATGGAAGCATTGAAAAGTATTGGTGATTATTTCTTAAAAGGCGGATTAGTTATGTGGCCGCTATTATTGTGTTCAATCGCGGTGGTTACCATTGCAATAGAAAGATATTTATTTTATAAGGAAGCCGACTCGGGTAATCTGTTTGCTGATAATTTTTGTGAAGCTTTAGACCATAATAATCTAGGAAAAGCTCTGGAAGTGGCTGATGCTGGAAAAGGTGAATGTGCGCGCATTGTAGCTAGTGCTCTACGTCTTGAAGGTAATGTGGCAAGAAAAAGCACTTATATGGAAGCACAGGCTGGACTTGCAATTGCAAAACTGCGGGAAAAATTAGGTTATCTTGGTATTATCGTGACGATGGCGCCTTTGCTAGGGCTTTTGGGTACAATTGTTGGCATGATAAACTCTTTTAGTATTTTTAATTTACAAGCAGGTCAACCAATGGCCATTACGGGGGGAATTGGTGAAGCCCTAATTGCTACAGCAACGGGACTTTGTGTAGCAATACTTTCGCTTGCGGTACATTCTTATTTCGCTCAAAAGCTCGATACTGCTATTACTAATATGGAGCAGTGCTTCTCAGCTATTTTGGATTTTGGAAGTAGAGGTGAATAATCTATGAAACTCAGAGATTCACGTAAGATGAATACGCCTGAATTAATGATTAT
This sequence comes from Candidatus Avacidaminococcus intestinavium, assembly GCA_018714505.1. Lineage (GTDB taxonomy): Bacteria > Bacillota > Negativicutes > Acidaminococcales > Acidaminococcaceae > Avacidaminococcus > Avacidaminococcus intestinavium. The sequence continues at coordinate 504 of DVNI01000132.1, read as the reverse complement.
TCCGATGATTGATATCATGTTTTTCTTATTGGTCTTTTTTATGCTAAGTACTATGTATATGGTAGATTTAAAAACGATACCAATAAAATTACCTAAGGCAGAAAACTCTTCAGTTGATACCAAAACAACTTTTGCTGTTTCCATCAAAAAAGATGGTTCTATTTGGCTCGGTGATAAACAAACAGATATTAAAAGCTTAACGATGCAGGCGATGATGGAGCAAAAAAGTAATCCGGCATTTGCGATTATTATAAGAGCTGATAAAGATTCAGATTACGGTCAAGTCATTGCTTTGCTTGATACACTTAAGGGCGCCGGTATTAACCGGTTTGGCTTGGCGACGGATGTAGGAGCTGGTCAATGATGAGGAACGCTTCGAAAGAAAGAATGAGAAAGGGCTTTTTTGGTTCTGTCATTTTTCATACTTTACTGGTGTTTGCTTTGGCGATATTTTCAATGTTTTCTTTGAGCAAAAATGACACTGTAATTGAAGTTGCTGTCTTT
>DVNI01000131.1 GCA_018714505.1 Candidatus Avacidaminococcus intestinavium | reverse complement strand
GAAAAGCTAATGAAACGGTGATGAAAGCACTATCATATGCTAGACGTGACCGTAGAACTAAAAAGCGTGAGTTCCGCAAATTGTGGATTGCTCGTATTAATGCGGCTACACGTGCTAATGGACTTAGCTATAGTCGCTTCATGTGTGGTTTAAATAAAGCTGGAATTGAAATGAACCGTAAGGTCTTAGCTGACTTAGCTGTTTATGATGCAGCAGCTTTCACAAAACTAGTTGATGCTGCTAAAGCTGCTTTGTAAAATAATAAAGTTTATTTTAAAAACACCTGGAGTTGAGACTTCAGGTGTTTTTTTGTAAATTTTAATTGTCTAATCAGCATTTACAGTGTAGAATACTCGTGATAGCAATTTAAATAAGGGAGTCATGACGATGCTGGTAAAAATAATCAAACACCTTTCTACATATCAAATAGTGGCTCTTACTTTTTTGTTATTAATTTTAGTAGGGACAGCTTTATTGATGTTACCAGCAGCTAGCACAACTGGGCAAGGATTATCTTTTATTGATGCACTATTTATGGCAACATCTGCTGTATGTGTAACAGGATTAACGGTAGTCGATACTGGAATATTTTTCACAACATTCGGTCAGATGGTTGTTATAGTATTGGTGCAACTTGGTGGTCTTGGTATTATGACCTTTGCAACAATGGTTAGTGTGGCTTTTGGAAAGAGAATTAACCTAAGAGAACGTTTGCTGATACAAGAAGCACTGAATCAGGAAACAGTAGCTGGCGTTGTGCGTATGGCACTGAATATTGTTAAATATACTTTTATTATTGAATTCTTTTTTGGTTCGATTTTAGCGATTCATTTTTATAAGACCTTTGGTTTGCAAGGAATTTATTTTGGTTACTGGCATGCTATTTCAGCTTTTTGTAATGCTGGCTTTGACTTGTTTGGTAACTATACTAGTTTAATGCCTTTTGCTTCAGATACTGTGGTTAATTTATGTATAGTTGCTTTAATTACCCTAGGCAGTATTGGTTTTATTGTGATAGAAGATGTTTTACATAAACCTAAATTTATAGATTATTCCTTGCATAGCAAGATAGTTATAGTAACTACTATTGCGTTAGGTGTATTTGGTACTATTGCCTTTTGGTTAATGGAAATGGGGAACCCAGACACTTTAGCTCACTTATCAGGAAAAGATCAATTTTTAGCTAGTGTTTTTCATTCTGTTTCACCGCGTAGCGGAGGTTTTAATACTGTTCCAGTTGATCAAATGGAAGGAAATACGTTACTTCTTTTGATTATATTTATGTTAATTGGAGCATCTTCTACCTCTACTGGTGGTGGAATAAAAACGACTACTTGTGCCGTTGTCCTTTTAAGCGTTTGGAATATTTTACGTGGTAAGAATGAATGTGTTGTTTTTAATCGTAGAATTAGTCGCAAATCCATTGATAAAGCTTTTGCTATTACTATTTTAGCTGTTTTATTTGTGGTCATTATAACTTTAATCGTAAGCACTATTGAAGAATTACCTGTTATGCATGTTTTATTTGAAGTAGCAGCTGCTTTTGGTACTACAGGACTTTCTATTGGCGTTACGCATCAATTATCTGATTTGAGTAAACTAATTCTTGTTGCAACAATGTATGCAGGCAGAGTTGGCGTTTTAACATTTGCGATGGTTTTAATGCAAAAGCATGAACCTGACAAAATAAAGTATCCAGAAGGAAAAATTATTATTGGATAGGAGTAATGAGCAGTGGATAAAAAACAGTATGTGGTTTTAGGCATGGGACGTTTTGGAATTAGTGTGGCTAGAACGCTGTTTAGCTTAGGGCATGATGTACTTGGTGTTGATAATGATGAAGAGATTATTCAGAATCTTAGTAATGAACTAACCCATGTGGTAACTGCTGATTTACTTGAAGAAAGTACTTATAAAGCTTTGGGTTTACGTAATTTTGATGCAGGTATTGTTGCTGTAGGTGATTTAGAAGCTAGTATGATGTGCACCTTATTATTGCGTGAATGTGGTGTTCCTTTTATTTTAGCTAAGGCATCAACAGCCTTGCATGGACGTATGTTAGATAAAATTGGTGCAGATAAGGTGATTTATCCTGAACGGGATATGGGAATTCGCGTTGGCCATAATCTAGCAGATAGTAATATAGTTGATTATATTGAACTCGTTGATGATTTGAGCATTATTGAAATTGCACCACCGACAATGATGATCGGTAAATCACTTATTGAGGCGGAGCTTAGAAAGCTTTATAATGTTAACGTAGTGGCGATTAAACGCGATGGCAAAACAACTGTTAATCCAGAGCCGGATGATAAAATTCAGGCGGCTGATATTATGGTTATTTTGGGAACACGCGAAAGTGTAAAGGCATTGGAGTCGAGCATGTGAGAAAAGTAATTACAGCAACTGCAAATCAAGTGATTAAAGAAACAGAACGTTTGAAACAAAAAAAATATAGAATAAGCAACAAGCTGTTTATAGTTGAAGGATTGCGTGCCGTTCATGAAATTTCAGAAGAATGGCCAATTATGAGAGTTTTTGTAGATAAAAACGCAGGGGCAGCTATAGATGCTTTAGCAGATGAAATAGCTGTGCGTGGTGTTGAAATAATAGAAGTTACAAGTTCTATTTTACAAAAAATAAGTGATACTGAGCATGCACAAGGAATTTTAGCTGTTGTAAAAATGCCAGAAACCATACTTGAACAACTAGATACTGGTGAGCAAACAAACTTTCTTGTCCTTGACGGTATAAAAGATCCAGGAAACTTAGGAACGTTAGTTCGCACTGCGGATGCAGCTGGAATTGAGGCTGTTATTTTATTAGACGGTTGTGTTGATCTTTTTTCACCAAAAGTTGTCCGTAGTACAATGGGATCATTATTTCATATACCAATTGTAAATGGTGTCACGCAGGAGAAGTTTATTGCTTGGACAAAAGAACATGGCATTACGATTCTTTGTTCATCTTTGCATGAAGAAAGTCAAAATATTTTTCAAATGACATGGCCCTTGGGCAGCCAAGCTATTGTTATTGGTAGCGAGGCAGACGGCGTGAGTGAAGAACTTGTTAACGCAGCGCAAGTGAAGTTTATGATTCCAATGCGCGGGCAAGCGGAATCATTAAATGCAGGTGTGGCTGCGGGAATAATATTATTTGAACATATGCGTAGAACGCTTGAAGGACTATCTTGAAGTATGCTATAATCAACATATTAATTATATATTTTTTTCATGATGACGAAGAGAGTATGCTTATAAGTCGACACAGGAATTGCGATTTTGACTGAGAGTCGTGAGAAACGAATAAGCAGAAGTTCGCTTTTGAGTGATTCGACTGAAGGTTTAGTAAGCTATAATTGTGTAGGTTGAACGTTTGCCGCGTTAAGGTGTTGGAGTTAAAAATCAGGGTGGTACCGCGAAAAAAGCTTTCGCCCCTTTCATGGGGAAAGAAGGCTTTATTTTTTTAGGAGGATGACAATGAGAGAAAAATTACAGGCTCTTAAAGAAGCAGCGCTTAGTGATTTAGAAAAAATTGAATCTTTAGAAGCGCTTAAAAATCTTAAAGTGCAATATCTAGGAAAAAAAGGTTCATTAACCGAGATTCTGCGAGGCATGGGCGCTTTATCAGCTGAAGAACGACCTAAGATTGGACAATTAGTTAATGAATTACGAGCTGAATTAGAGGAAAAAATAAATGCTTTTAATAAGCAATTAGAAGAAAAAGATTTAGCTGAAAAAATTGCTAAAGAAAAAGTTGACATCTCATTACCAGGAAGAGTTCCTGCACATGGACATTTGCATCCCATTACATTAACTATGCGTGAGATAAAAAGTATTTTTATGAGAATGGGTTTTGATGTTACGGAAGGCCCAGAGATAGAAAATGATTATTTTAATTTTGAAGCTTTAAACTTACCGAAAGACCATCCAGCTCGTGATATGCAGGATTCATTTTATATTACTGAAGAGTATTTATTACGTACGCATACATCACCAGTGCAAGCACGTACTATGCAAAGCAAGAAAAACAACGAGCCTGTAAGAATGATTGCTCCAGGTAAAGTTTATCGTAGAGATTATGATGCTACGCATTCACCAATGTTTCATCAGGTAGAAGGCTTGGTGATTGATCAAGAAATTAGTCTGGCAGATTTGAAAGGTACATTAGAATTATTTTTAAAAGAAATGTTTGGTAGTAGTGTAAAGATTCGTCTAAGACCAAGTTTCTTCCCTTTTACAGAACCTTCAGCTGAAGTGGATATTTCTTGTGTAATCTGTGGTGGTAAAGGGTGCAGAGTTTGTAAAAATTCTGGCTGGCTAGAAATATTAGGCTCGGGTATGGTTCATCCCAATGTACTTACTATGAGTGGGTATGATCCTGAGGTAGTGAGTGGCTTTGCTTTTGGTATGGGTGTTGAACGTATTGCCATGCTAAAATATGGTATTGATGATTTAAGATTATTTTTTGAAAATGATTTGCGTTTTATACGCCAATTTAAATAGGGGGATTTTGTATGCTAGCATCTTTAAAGTGGATCAAAGAATATGTATCGAGTGCAGATACTCCGGAAGTTTTGGCGGATAAATTAACTAGAGCGGGTATTCCCGTGGAATATATAACAGATCTTGGAGCAGGAATTGAAAAAGTTGTTACTGGCAAAGTTACGGCAATAACACATCATCCAGACGCTGACAAATTATGGGTGTGTAGTATAGATGTCGGTAGCGAGGAAGTCTTACAAATCTTGACAGGTGCACAAAATGTTAAAGAAGGAGCAATTGTTCCTGTTGCAGTAGTTGGGTCTGTTTTACCCGGTGGCATGAAACTAAAAAAAGCTAAAATGCGTGGCCTTTACTCATACGGAATGTTGTGTTCAGCGGCAGAACTTGGTATAGATCAAAAGGTTTTATTACCAGAAGAACGAGAAGGAATACTGTTATTACCAGCTGATACTGCTATTGGCAAAGATATTAAAGAGATTTTGGGTTTAGATGATCTTGTTTTTGATTTTGATTTAACTGCAAATCGCGGTGATTGCTTTAATATGTTAGGTTTAGCGAGAGAAGTAGCAGCTATAAATGGTGTTGAAGTAAAAATGCCATCATTAATTGTTCATGAGAATGGTGCTGATGATGTTAAAGAATTAATTAGCGTAAAAAGCATTATTCCAGAACTTTGCCCGCGTTTTGCTGTGCGTGTCCTCAAAAACATTAATATAGGTCCGTCACCGCTTTGGTTACAAAATCGCTTACGTGCATGTGGAATACGACCGATTAATAATGTCGTTGATGTGACTAATTTTGTTATGCTAGAATTAGGTCAGCCAATGCATGCCTACGATTATGACAAGGTGGAAGGTCAAACACTGATTGTACGCACCGCTACTGCTGGTGAAAAACTAACAACACTTGATGGGCAAGTAAGAAGTTTGAAAGATACCATGATTGTAATCGCTGATGCCAAGAAGGTTGTTGGAGTCGGTGGTGTTATGGGCGGTTTAGAAACAGAAGTAACTACTGACACTAAAAATGTTATTTTAGAAGCTGCAACTTTTGATGGCGTTAGTGTGAGAAGAACCAGTAGAGCCTTGGGGTTACGAAGTGAAGCGTCAGGACGCTTTGAAAGAGGAGTTGACACTGCTAGAACGTGGGATGCTTTAAATAGAGCTGCCTATTTATTAGAGCTGATCGCAAGCGCCCAAACAGTATCTGGTATTGTTGAAGATTACCCTCTAGCATATAAAGAGCGAACAATTACAATTTGCCCGGAAAAGATAGCGCAAAGAATTGGTATAGCAATTACCAAAGAAGAAATGATCGAATTATTAGATAAACTTAGCTTTAAAGTGCAGGAGCAGGATACTAACTTAATGCTTACAATTCCAACCTGGCGACCAGATGTAACTTGTGCCGCGGATATAAGTGAAGAAATTGCTCGTTTGCATGGTTTAGATAATATTCAATCTAAAATGCCAAAAGTCGGAATTACTAAAGGGGCACAACATGCTAGTGATGATGTGCAAGATACTATTAAAGATTATTTAGTAGCAACTGGTTTGAATGAAGTAATTAATTATACCTTCATTAATGCTACAGCTTTTGACAAGATTGCATTAACGCAAGATGATGAGCGTAGGAACGTTATTGAAATAATGAATCCGATTACGGATGAATTTAAGGTAATGCGTACTACTTTAATACCAGGTATTTTAAATACGGTTAGTTATAATTTAGCTCGCCAAAGTGGTAGAGTCGCAATTTTTGAAGTTGGTCGAGTTTATGTCCCAACAGAATTACCACTTCAAAATTTTCCAGCAGAAAAAAACATTATGAGTATTGCTTTAACTGGCAAGAGAAATGAATTATCATGGAATGAAAGTCGCGAGGAATTTGATTTTTATGATATCAAAGGTTTGGTAACTGGATTACTAGATACCTTGAAAATTTATGATTATAGTTTGCAATCAGCAAATCAACCATATTTGCATCCTGGTAAAAGCTGTGAAATTATTTATAATAAT
>DVNI01000130.1 GCA_018714505.1 Candidatus Avacidaminococcus intestinavium | reverse complement strand
TGGCTATTGCTACACGCGTAGGTATGCCGGCATTTCTAATGACTTTGATTGTTGTTGGTGCTGCAAACGGCGCAGCTTTTTCACCGTTCGCACCGACTGGAATCATTTCCAACGGAATTATTGCCAAAATGGCTCCACAACTTGGCCTTGCTCCGGACTCATTGAGTTCTTTAGCTTGGAAAATTCATTTTAATTCCACGGTAGCACAAGCGTTCGTTAATATTGGTGGATTCTTCGTCATGGGTGGTTTGGCGTGGATTACTGCACAAAAAGGTGCATCCCTTGATATTGATGAATTAGCTCCTAAACCGGAACCATTTAACAAAGCTCAAATCACAACTTTACTTTTAGTTGCAGTTTTGATTCTTTTGGTTGTTGTTCCAGGTTTGCCGGGTATTAAAGGAACTTTGCCGAAAACACTTACTAATATGTTGTCCAACGTTGGTTCAATATCATTTGTTCTTGCCATTGTTTTGATGTTGACTGGTTACGGTGACAGTAAAGCTGCCGTTAAAGTAATGCCTTGGGGCGTTATTATGATGGTTTGTGGTGTATCCGTACTAATTGACGTAATGGATCAAACTGGTGGTTTGAACTTCTTGGTTGATATTATTGGTTCTGTATCAGGACCTGTAACGGTTAACTTCTGGGTAAGCTTTGTACCTGCTGTAATTTCGGCGTACTCCAGTTCGTCTGGTGTTGTTATGCCGATGTTCCTGCCGATGGTACCGGGCCTTCGCGATTTAACCGGTGGCGATGCTATCGCTATGATTTCTTCCATTAATGTTGGATCTCATTTGGTTGATACATCTCCCCTTTCAACTCTTGGCGCTTTGTGCATTGCATCAGCTGGCGACCATGAAGATAAAGGTAAATTGTTCCGTAAATTATTGATTTGGGGCTTGTCCATGTCAGTAGTTTCTGGTATCGTTTGTTATGTATTCTTTGGTGTATTAGGATTATAATTTGTTGATTAAATAATATTTAGTTGTTTTATAGCTAATGTAAGGTTATGTGCTTGCGCTTAGGTGAGTTGCAAGCACATAATTCAAGGATTTCACAATTGTTCTAGATACTAAATTTACAAAAAAACACGGTTACTTAAGAGATACGACATGTAACAAGTTGTCAGATTATTTTACAGGGAGCCTCAATGAATTCCCGTAATAATTTGTACTTCGCCATTCTTCAAAAATTTATGGAGCATTTAGTAAATCGGTTAGATAATTAAATCCGTCTATTTTAAGGAGGAATTGCGCAGTATGGATATTTCGACAGCTGCTCTTATGTCAATTATTGCTCTAGTTATTCTAGTTGCAATAAGCTGCATAAATGAAGATTTAAACGTAGGGTTTCTAGGTGTAGGTTTTGCAATTATTGTTGGTGGTATTTGGGGAGACATGTCTGGTGCGAAAGTAATGAATGCTTTCCCACTTTCATTGTTTATGATTTTAGCCGGTGTAACATTCCTTTTTGGTATGGCTCAAACAAACGGAACTATGGAAAAGCTAACAGCTTATTCTGTTCGTGTTTGTAAAGGTAACACTGCTTTAATTCCATTAATTATTTATGTTTTAACTTCTTTTGTTACAACAATTGGACCTGGTAATATTGCAGGTTGTGCATTGATGGCTCCAGTTGCAATGGCTATTGCAACACGTGTAGGTATGCCTGCATTTCTAATGACTCTATTAGTTGTTGGTGCAGCGAACGGTGCAGCATTCTCACCATTCTCACCTACAGGTATTATTTCTAACGGTATTATCGAAAAGATGGCTCCACAATTGGGAATTGCTGCTGATTCTTTAAATGCTTTGGCATGGAAAGTTCACTTCAACTCTACAATTGCTCAGGGCTTTGTTAATGTCGGTGGTTTCTTTGTTATGGGTGGTTGGGCTTGGATCAAAGCTCAAAAAGGTGCATCTCTTGACATTGATGAATTGGCTCCAAAACCGGAACCTTTCAATAATGCTCAAATTACAACTTTGTTGATGGTATTTATTTTGATTCTTCTAGTTGTAGTTCCTGGTCTACCAGGTATCAAAGGCACTTTGCCTGTTACTCTTACTAATATGTTGTCCAACGTTGGTTCTATTTCCTTCGTCTTGTCCATTGTTTTGATGTTGACTGGTTATGGTGACAGTAAAGCAGCTGTTAAAGTAATGCCTTGGGGCGTTATTATGATGGTTTGCGGTGTATCCGTGCTAATTGACGTAATGGATCAAACTGGTGGTTTGAACTTCTTGGTTGACATCATTGGTTCCGTTGCAGGACCTGTTACAGTTAACTTCTGGGTAAGCTTTGTACCTGCTGTAATTTCAGCGTACTCGAGCTCTTCCGGTGTTGTTATGCCGATGTTCCTACCTATGACTCCAGGTTTGGTTGAATTAACTGGTGGTAACCCTGTTGCTATTATTTCTTCAATCGATGTTGGTTCTCACTTGGTTGATACTTCCCCGCTATCCACTCTTGGCGCTTTGTGTATTGCATCAGCTGGCGACCATGAAGATAAGGGTAAATTATTCCGTAAACTTTTGATTTGGGGTCTTTCCATGTCAGTTGTTTCTGGTATCGTTTGCTACTTGTTCTTTGGTGTGTTGGGATTATAATTTTAAGTTTAAAAAAGCTGTCTCCTACGGAGGCAGCTTTTTTGTTTTGCTTAATACATTAAAAAAATGTAAAATTACAGAGTTTGAGGGGAAAAAGAAAATATTCAAAGAAAAGTTTTGCTAAATCCTGTGCAAATGTTATAATATCAATTGTTGGTTGTAAAATATTTAATAAAATAAAATTGCAGGGTAGGGGTATACTGTGGATAAAGGCCTTCAACTGCTTCGTAAGGTGGACAAAAATTATGAATAAAAAAGTTTTTGAAGATTCTTCTATTGTTACCAAAAAAAATGTAATAGTGATGATTGTTGCAATTCTATTATTTACGGGTTTCTTGATTATTAATATCTTAAGGTATCTAGAATTAGGTGTACGGGAACCGGTTGTAATTTTTCTTGATATCATGTTTTTATATGTAATTTTTTCTCGTTGTTACCCAAAATATACTAATATACTTGATAAAAGAGGCATCAGGTTTATACGTAAAAGTTTATTTTTGAGTGGTGAGCATGAAGTACCCTATCGTGAGATTATTGGCGTGCACAAATATAAGGCAGCGTTAGTTCATGCTGCAAAATTCAGAAGAAGTTTTACTTTTAATTCTGCACTTGATGGTAGAACGGTATGGGTCTTAGCGTATCGTACAACTAATAAAAAAGGTAAACCAGAAAATAGAAGAGTGTTTTTTAAAGCCAGTGAGGATTTTTTGAACACTTTTGCTGAAAAAATGCCTAATAAAATTCGGATAACAGAAGAAGAAGTTGCTGTTGAGATTTTTAGACGTGAAGAAGAAAGCAAAAGCAGAAGATAATAAAACTATAAAACTATAGAACTAAAAGATTATGAAAAACTAAAAACTAAAAACTATAAAATTATAGGAACAAGGAGTGAAGGGAAATGCATTGTTCTTTTTGTGGCCAGATAGTGCAGGAAGGTGCAAATTTCTGTACTCAATGTGGTAATAAAATAGTAGTTAATAATGAAAGTTATCCAGACAAATGTACTGTTGTTTGTACAGAAATGGGTTATAAGTGGTCTTTGTTTGGAAAATTTAGTTATCGTTTTCAAGCTTGTCGTGAAAATGGTGAGGTTGTAATGGAATCTGGTAAGATGCTTTTATCGGGTTTTGAATACGACGGACCAAAAGAAACTTCTAAAAAATATAGAAATGTTTTTGAAAAGTTTGTTTTAAAAATGGAAGCAGATGGGTGGCGCATGGGTAAAGAGCGCCCAAAAGAATGGTATAATGTGACTTTTTATAAATGAAAAAAAGGATATGTGCAAACATATCCTTTTTTTTTCACATTTTACTGATATCATATAAATTATTCTAGTTTTAGTATGAAAGGATGAGCAAATTTGATATAATATATATTGGCTTATTGGGCTGTAATGTTATTTTGTGATTATTAGGAGAGTGAAAGGATGCTGAGAAATAAAAAAGGACTAGTATTTTTTTTGTTTATAATAACGGGTGCGTTAATTGGCGGTATTATAGGCGATGTCTTAAGCTCAACTCATGTTTTGGGTGATGCAACAAGATTTTTTACACAAAAATATGAAGTGATTAAGATTTCTCCGGCTACTTTTGATTTTTATGTCTTAAAGATTATGGCGGGTTTTGAATTCCAACCGAATCTTGCTAGTATTATTGGTATTATTTTTGCTATTTTTATTTTTGAACGCATTTAAGATACTTGAGAGAGATGACGTGAATGTTATGAACTTTATTTTAGCTTCGGCTTCGCCGCGCAGACAAATGTTATTAAGGCAAATTGGTATCGAGGCGACAATAATCAAACCGGACGGTTTTGTAGAAAAAACACAAATAGATGGTAGTATAAAAGCTTTAGTGCGTTTTAATGCACTGGGCAAAGCTACTTTTGTGCAGCAACAGGTTTCTGCTGCTGACGTTTTGATTGCGGCTGATACAATAGTAGCGTTTGAGGGCAAGATACTTGGTAAACCACAAAATCGTATTAAAGCTCAAGAAATGTTAGAATGTTTAGCGGGAAAAATGCATCATGTTATAACATGTTTGGTTGTGATGTATAAGGGGCAAACCGAAGTGGCTTGCGTAACAACTGAAGTATATTTTCGTAGCTTAACAGCATCTGAAATTGAAGACTATTTAGCTGCGGGAGAATCAATGGATAAAGCTGGTGCTTATGGAATACAAGGTCAAGGTGCTATTTTAGTTGAAAAAATTAATGGGTGTTATAACAATGTCGTTGGTTTACCTTTGACTTGTTTATATAAAATGTTGAACAAACTGGAAGTGAAGTAATTGTGGTGGCAAATGGGATGAAAAGTTTGCCGATTAATGATCGTCCACGAGAGAAATTAATAGCCAAAGGTTCAGAAGTTCTTACGGAATCCGAACTCTTAGCGATTTTGATCGGCTCTGGAACTAGGGAGAAGTCGGCGTTAGATATTTCCCGGGAATTATTGGCAAATAATGGCTTGATTAAAAACTTAGCTGGCGCACATGATATTAAAGAGTTAGCTAAAGTAAAAGGCATTGGTAAAGTGAAAGCAGCAACTATTATTGCTGCTTTGGAATTAGGCAGAAGAGTAATGAATTCAAAGCCACTAGATAAGATGAAGATAACTTCTCCTGAAGAAGGGGTGGAACTCTTGATGCCACGCTTACGTTATGCAAGTAGAGAACATTTTTTAGTGGTATTATTAAATTCTAAAAATCGCGTTATTGAGTTAGAACAGGTTTCCGAAGGTTCATTAAATTCTTCCGTGGTTCATCCACGCGAAGTCTTTGAACCGGCTGTTTTACATCATGCGGCGGCAATCTTGACAGCGCATAACCATCCTTCTGGCGATCCTAC
>DVNI01000129.1 GCA_018714505.1 Candidatus Avacidaminococcus intestinavium | reverse complement strand
TAATCCCATATTTATATACGCAATTTTATTTTTATCTACATGAACATTCAAAGCATGTATATTCAGTTTTGATTCAGAAGCTACCATCATAATATCTGCGAGGATCCCAGTTTTATCAGCAGATGTTATCTTCAATGATACTCTATAAACTGCATCAGTAGCAATATCCCAGGAAACATCTATCATTCTATTTTCTTCATCATTATTAGCCAAAACATTTGGGCAATCATCACGATGCACCGAGATACCACGCCCACGCGTAATATAACCAATTACTTTATCTCCGGGAATCGGATTACAACATTTTGCTAATTTAACTAAAATTCCAGCTTCACCTTTTACTAATATACCATGACTACTCTGCGCTTTAGAACTTCGTGGTTTCATATTCGACAATAACTGTGTTAAGTCTTTAGTTGTGCTTTGTTTTTGCTCTCTTTTATAAATCTCTACTAATTTAGACATAACAGTATTAATAGGCACACCGCCATAGCCTAAAGCAGCTAATAAATTATCATCAACATCTATATGCAGTTTTCCTGCAACCTCTTTAAGATTTTCTGGCTTTAATAAAACTCGCTGCTCATAACCAAGTCGCTTAGCTTCTCGTTCTAGCATTTCACGTCCCTTGGCTATATTATCTTCACGTCTTTCCTTTTTAAACCATTGTTTAATCTTATTACGACTTTCTGATGAGCCAACCATATTAAGCCAATCACGGCTAGGTCCATTAGCTTGTTTTGAAGTAATAATTTCAACAATATCGCCATTATTTAGTTTGTATTCTAATGGCACAATTCGTCCGTTAACCTTAGCTCCTATGCAACGATTACCAACATCAGTATGAATTCGATAAGCAAAATCAATTGGCACCGACCCAACCGGCAAGTCAATAACATCACCACGCGGTGTAAATACAAATACCTCATCCGCAAAAACATCCATTTTCACCGTATTAACAAATTCATGTGGATCTCTTAAATCTTGATGCCATTCTAACAACTGTCTTAACCATGAAAGTTTAGCATCATAAGTTCTATCACCCGTTTTTTGTGTATTACCTGCTTCTTTATAGCGCCAATGAGCAGCAATACCATATTCAGATATCCTATGCATCTCAAATGTTCTTATTTGTATTTCTAATGGTTGCCCATTATTAGAAAGAACTGTCGTATGTAATGATTGATACATATTAGATTTAGGAACAGCAACATAGTCTTTAAAACGCCCAGGAATCGGCTTCCACAAACTATGCACTATACCTAAAGCACCATAACAATCCTTTACAGTGTCAACTAAGACTCGCACTGCTAATAAATCATAAATTTCACTTAATTCTTTATGATCCCGCAACATTTTTTTGTGAATGCTATAAAAGTTTTTTGGTCTTCCTTGAATTTCGCAATGGATATCCATCTCTGCTAAATTATTACGGATTTCCTTAATTGCGTCTTGAATCATAACTTCTCGTTCCTGCCGCTTTGCTTGCACTTGCTCAACTAAATCATAATAACGATCAGGTTCTATATAACGAAAAGCTAAATCTTCTAATTCCCACTTAATAGCATAAATTCCTAAACGATGCGCCAGTGGAGCATATATCTCAAGAGTTTCTTGTGAAATAGACTGTTGCTTATGTGGTGGCATATATTTCATCGTTCTCATATTATGCAAGCGATCTGCCAATTTAATCAAAACAACTCGAATATCCTTAGCCATTGCCAAAAACATTTTACGATAATTTTCTACCTGTTGTTCTTCTTTTGAAACATATTCTATCTTATTTAATTTAGTTACACCATCAACTAAATCTGCAACCTTGCGACCAAAAAGCTCCGTAATATCATCCAATGTAACTTCTGTATCCTCAACAACATCATGCAAAAAGGCTGCTGCCAGACTTAGTTCATCTAATTGCAATTTTGCTAAAATCATAGCAACGCCAAGAGGATGTATGATATATGGCTCACCCGATGCCCGACGCTGTTGCAAATGTGCTTCTGCCGCAAATTCATAAGCCTTGCGTACAAAAGCTACCTGCTGTTTATCCATATATTGTTCGATGCTTATAAAAAATTCCTCGATGTTATAAACGGATTTCGTCTCTGGCATGATAATCCTCCCAACGCGCCCACCACTCAAATGATAGAGGCAAGCGACGTTTCCAAATTCTTTCTTAATATTTTCGTTCTTTTTAAACGTTCTTCATATAAACCACGATAAATTGATGAATTGTTGAGATCATTCTTAACATTAGAACGTTGTACTATTCTTTCACCCTCTAATGCAATAAAACCTAATTCTTCAAATATTTTTAACGCTACACCAGCTAAATCTGGTTGAGGATAGGCACTTTGAAAGCCCGTCCATAAACAATGCCTATCTTGTTGTATGAAATTAAGCAATTCTTTATAAACTTCGGTGAGTTCTTCCCTACCAGGATACTTGTATTGGAAAACTTTCTGTTGCCGTCTTAAGTCCTTATACGTATATAACAAATGAACTTCTTGCGTTAAAGCAGTAATAGCTAATTCATTATTTTTAGTAAAAAAATCCACCTCTGGCAAGTCATAACAAATAACAGTTTTTGCCTCATATTCAATTCCAGCATTAGCATACGACTTTACTTCAAATCTATCATTTTGCTTTTTATGCAAATGTTTACTATCTTTATTCACATATACTACTGTTTTTTGAGAGTTTTGTAAAATATTTTTTAAAAATTTTATTTTATTATATTCAATCTGCCTATAATCAACTATTTTATATCTCGAGCTTATTGCCTCTATTTGTAAATCAATATTTTCAGAGCCATTCCATACATTTATTTTAGGTAAAAAAGCAATTATCGCAGGAGCGTTTTCATAAAATAGCGGTATTGAATGTCCTTCATTCCATGCAATGCCTTTATAAGTAGTATGTCCGTTATTAATAAATACCCTTAAATGATTTTTATCATTACCTATCGCAACAGTATTTTTAATTTTAGCTTCTGTAAAAGCAAACACAGGAGCCGGATTCGCAGCACCGAACGGCTCTAATAAAGACAACTCTTTTAACAATTTTATGTTTAAACAATATTCTGACGTAATAGTTATATCTGGTTCAACTACTGGTACATAATCACTAGCTTGTAGCATCTTATCTACTACTGAAGTAAATCTTTCTTCAAAAGCCTCTATCTTATTCCTAGCAATAGTAAGACCAGCGGCTTGATGATGTCCACCAAACTGAATTAAAAGATCTTCGCATTCCTGCAAAGCTGCATATAAATTCAGAGAAGGTATGCTGCGACAGGAACCCTTGCCTATCTCACCATCAATACTAATCAAAATACTAGGTAAATAGTGCTTATCTACTAATCTTGAAGCAACAATACCAATCACACCCGGATGCCAATCTTCTTTTGCTAAAACTAATGCCGTCCTTTTCCCTCTCTTACGCTTAACCATAACTTCTGCTTCTTTAAAAATCGAACTACTAATTTCTTGACGCTTAATATTTTCATCATTTAGCTTATTTGCAATATTTTGTGCTTCTTCATGATTAACACTAATTAATAAATCGACAGCGGACATAGCATGTTCAATTCGACCAGCCGCATTTAAACGAGGTGCTAAAGTAAAACCTATTGTTCCGGCTGTAATCTCTTTATCCATATAACCACTAGTTTTAATCAATTCTTGTAAACCAATATTTTTCGTATGTTTAATACGCGCTAAACCACGTTTTACGATTTCCCGATTTTCACCAATCAGAGGTACTATATCTGCAACCGTACCCATAGCAACTAACTCAATAAAATCTTCCCAATAGGCTTCTGTTTTGGTAAGTCGTTGAAACAAAGCTTGACATAACTTAAAGGCAACACCAACTCCAGCTAAATCCTCAAAAGGATACTTACAGTCTGTTTGATGTGGATTTACAACCGCATACGCCGCCGGTAATACCGCCGGCGGCGTATGATGGTCTGTAATTATCATGTCTAGTGTATCAGGCAATAGCGCAACTTCTTGTATTCCTGTAATTCCACAATCAACTGTAATTACTAGTTTTGTATCATTAGCATGAATCTTGCGTAACGCTTCAGAATTTAGTCCATAGCCTTCATTTTTTCGTTCTGGAATATAAACATCTACATTAGCTCCATGCTGCTTTAAAAACAAAAATAAGAGCGAACTAGCAGTAATACCATCAACATCATAATCACCATAGATCGTAATTTTCTCTTTTTGAGCCAAAGCCATCATTATACGCTCAACTGCTTTGTCCATATCCTTCATAAGATATGGATCATGAAAAGGTTCTGTGGCTCCATGTAAAAAGGTATTTATTGCCTTTGCATTCCTATATCCTCTATCATAAAGTATTTGTGCAACAATTGTAGATATTTCACATTCCTTTGCTAATGACTCTAGCAGGTCATCATTTTTCCTATTCTTAAATATGATCTTCTTTTGTATCATAATAACCTCTTATCTAGCCAACAACCACGTATACTACACTGGTTTATCAGTTATAACTAACTTATCTTGCTCTAAACGTTGTTTTTGTGTATGCATTAACATATTGTTTTCTTCTACTAATTTACTGTTTTTATTTTCTAATTCATCAATTTGTTCTTTTAATTTTTTTACTTGCATATAATTTGTTGTCTTTTGTTTTAATAACCAGAATAATGCAATAATAATTCCTGCAAGTAAAGATAAAATAATTACCATAACTAGACTAGTAGTAAAAGACCAAGTCATAAATGTAACATCAACACTCATTGCATTTTGCACAGCAAATAATGCAACAGCCAAACTAATTAATAACATAAAAATAAGATATACCATATAATCACTCCGTTCTGAATTCGATAATAACATATTCTATTTTTTCAATCAAAACCCTTTTATTAAATAAAAATAGGCCTGAATATTTACAGACCTATCCCAAAAGTATTAATATATTAATATTTTTCTTTTAAAATTTTCCACATTGGTCCAGCTAAAAAGATTGAAGTATATAAACCACTGGAAAAACCAACAAACATTGCAAAAGCAAAGTTTCTAATCGTTTCGCCGCCAAAAATCATTATAGAGGCTACTGTAAATAAAACCATAAAGTTTGTATATAGTGTTCTTGTCAAGCACTGCATAATGCTATTATCAACAAGTTCCGTTAAGCTTTCATTAGGTCTGTGCGATTTTAAATTTTCACGAATACGATCATACAGAACAATGGTACCATTAACAGAAAAACCGATTACGGTTAACAATGCAGCAACAAATGATGAATCTATTTCTAAATGGAAGAAAGCAAACCAACTAATAACCATCAAAACATCAATCATTAATGCTAAAATCGCCGCGATAGCAAATCTTAACTCAAAGCGAACTGTAATATAAATAATCATCAATAGCCAAGAAATAGCGATTGCAATAACGGCTTGTCGAACTAGTTCCGAACCAACAGTAGCACCAACTTGTTCTATTCTATTAACATCATAATTGCCAATAGTGTTTTGCAAATCATTTAAAATACTTTGACGAGTTGTATCATCTATAATACCTGTTCTAATAATAACGCCCTTGCTTGAGCTTGCATCATCTGTTATATCAAGTTGAATTATACTATTAGAAAGATCATGCTTTTCCATTACAGTTCTTACTTCTGCTACTGTAATCGGGTGCTCAAAAGAAACATCAATGATGTTTCCCCCTTCAAAATCAATACCTAAATTAAAACCTTGTGCAATCATTGAACCAATACCAATCAATAGTAGCACTAACGTAACTAAAACATATGCTTTAAAATTCTTTGTTATTGAATGTTTCATTTCTGTTCCTCCTTTGTAGCAGAACAACCAAAGAAGGCCGGATTTTTAAGAAGATTACTGCCAATCAAAAATTTTAACAATTCTCTTGTCACCGTAACAGCGGTAAACATACTTAAAACATTACCAATTGCTAAAGTTACGGCAAAACCTTTAATAGGTCCAGTTCCTAAATAAAATAACACAACTGCCGCAATTGTTGTAGTAATATTTGAATCTAAAATAGTGGCGAATGCTCTTGTAAAACCAGAGTCCATTGCAGAACGAATCGTTTTACCTTTACGAATTTCTTCCTTAAATCTTTCAAAAATTAAAACGTTTGCATCGACTGCCATACCTATAGAAAGAATAATACCAGCAATTCCTGGCAGTGTAAGTGTTGCATCAAGATATTTCATGGTTACTAACAACATCATTACATACAAGATTAAAGCAACATTGGCAACAAAACCAGAAACTCGATAAAAAATTAACATAAATACAAAAACACTAATTGTTCCAATAGCGAACGCTTTAATACTCATATCTTTAGAATCTTGTCCTAATGTTGGTCCAACAGTCCTAGTCTCCATAACATCAACTTTGACAGGCAAAGAACCACTACGTAAAAGTATGGCTAAATGCTCTGCTTCCTCGATATTCTTAGAACCAGTAATCTGTGCATTGCCTCCTGTAATTACTTCTTGTACTACAGGACTAGTAAGTACTTCACCATCTAATAAAATAGAAATCGGTTTCCCAATATTCCTAGCAGTTAGTGATGCGAATTTTTGTGCACCCTCATCTGTAAATTCTAGACCTACAGCTGACTGATTATTTTGCCCAACATGTGCCTTAGAGTTTTTTAAATCTTTACCAGTTAAAACTGTTGTCCCTGTAACATCTTTAAACTCCAACATCGCTGTCTTGCCTAGCATTTCAATAGCTTTATCAGGATCTTTAACTCCTGGTAATTCAACAATAATTCGATCTCTTCCTTGCCTTTGAATAGTTGGTTCTGTCAAACCGAGCTCGTTAACACGTCTTTCAATAATTCTTACAACTCGATTAACTGCATCATCGTCAACTTTAGCATCAGGTGTATCAATGGCCTGCAGAACTACATGCGTTCCTCCTTGCAAATCCAAACCTTGGCGAATAGAATTGGCAACAGGTTCGGCATAAAAAACAAAACCGAAAATAATCACCAGCGTCATAACCAAAAATTTGGCCATATTATCCCATCTCAAAATTGTCTCCTCCAATCGATTACTTATGTTTACCCTACTTATCTTATCACAAACTGCCGCATCGTAAAATAGGTTCAAAACAAAAAAATCTTTGCGCAAAGCCGTTTAACTTTGCGCAAATTTTTTTGTAAGCTCAACTCGCTTACCCAATCGTATTATTTTGTTTGCTCTTGAAAACGCGCAATTGCAGCAATTTCAAAATTAATTTTTACATTTTCAGCAACCTCAAGCGTAACTTGAGTTTTCGTAACATTGGCAATCACACCGTGCATTCCACCAATAGTAACGACTTTATCTCCTTTTTTTAGTGCATTTAATAGTAATTCACGCTTTTTCTGATCTTTCTTCTGTGGACGATACAACATAAAGTAAAAAATCAGCGCCATTCCCAAAAACGGCCAATAGGCTAAAAATGCAGCCAAAATATCACTAGAAACTCCTTCCATACAAGCGACACCTCCAAATTTATATGCAACATCTTCTATATTCGTTGTTTTTTGTTAAAATCCTGCAATTTTACCCATTATATTCAGATAAAAATTTATTTTTAAAGTCAGCAAAACGATCTTCCGCAATTGCTAATCTCATTTTTTTAGCAAAATCTAATAAAAAGTAGAGATTATGAATAGAAAGTAAACGTAAGGCAAAGATTTCTTTAGCGTGGAAAAGATGACGAATGTATGCTCTTGAATAATTGCGACAAGTATAACAGTTACAGCGTTCATCAATGGGTTTAAAATCTTCGGCATATTGTGCGTTACGAACAACTAGCCTTCCTTCGGGTATCATAGCAGTACCGTTACGAGCAACTCGAGTCGGATAAACACAATCAAACATATCAACTCCCAAAGCGACTCCTTCGACCATACAATCCGGTGTTCCTACGCCCATTAAATATCTAGCCTTATTCTTAGGCATATAACCAGTTGTTTTGCCAAGTATTTCATACATTAATGGTTTTGGCTCTCCAACACTTAACCCACCAATCCCGTAACCAGCAAAATCCATATCTGCTAATGTTTCTGCACTCATTTTACGTAGTTCAGGATACATCCCTCCCTGTACAATCCCAAATAAGGACTGATCTGGGCGTGTATGTGTATCAAGACAACGTTTTGCCCATCGACTAGTACGCTCAGTGGAAGTCTTTGCATAGTCATATTCTGCCGGATACGGAATACATTCATCGAAAGCCATAGCAATATCTGCGCCTAACGCTTCCTGCACTGTAGTTGAAATTTCTGGTGAAAGAAATTTTGTTGAACCATCAAGATGCGAACGAAAAGATACGCCCTCTTCAGTTATCTTACGCATAGCCGCAAGACTAAAGACTTGAAATCCTCCTGAATCCGTTAACATTCCATTCTTATAATTCATAAAGGAATGTAGGCCTCCAGCTTTTTTTACTAAATCTTGCCCTGGACGCAAAAATAGGTGGTAGGTATTAGATAGAATTACTTGCGCTTCCATATCATAAAGTTCTTCTGGCGAAATGGTTTTTACCGTAGCTTGTGTACCAACCGGCATAAACATTGGCGTATTAAAAACCCCATGCGGTGTATGCAACTTGCCTAAACGTGCACCTGTTGTCGAACATTCTTTAATTAATTCAAACTTAACTGCCTCCATCAATTCACGTCCCTATCCTAATTTATAAACATGGCATCACCAAAACTAAAAAAACGATATTTTTCCTGAACCGCAGTTTGGTACGCATTAAGCATATTTTCTCTTGATGAAAGCGCTGAAACCAACATCAATAATGTACTTTGCGGTAAATGAAAATTGGTAACCAAGGCATCGACAAACTTAAATTGATATCCTGGATAAATAAAGATATTTGTCGAATTAATGCCACTTTGCAAAATTCCTGATTGTCCAGCAGCTTCAAGTGTTCTCACCGCTGTTGTTCCTACTGCAATAATTCTGCGACCATCTTTTTTGGCCGCATTTATTTTACTGGCAACCATCTCTGATACATGATAAACCTCACTATGCATAACATGATCATCAATATTATTAACGCTCACTGGTCTAAAAGTACCTAATCCAACGTGTAAGGTGACAAACACTTCCTCTGCACCACAATCACTTATTTTTTGCAATAATTCTTTAGTAAAATGCAAGCCAGCAGTAGGAGCTGCCGCTGATCCTTTTTCTCTAGCATAAACAGTTTGATAACGCTCTTTATCTTCAAGTTGTGCCGTTATATAAGGTGGTAACGGCATTTCACCAAGCTCATCAAGAATTTCTTCAAATATCCCTTCAAAAATAAATCTAACAATACGTCCACCAAAATCTGTCTTCTTCAATATTTCACAAGATAGTTTATCACTGAAAACAACTTTTGTTCCTATTGGTAGCTTTTTACCAGGCTTCACCAAAGCTTCCCAATCTGTATTATTGATTCGACTTAATAATAATACTTCAACACGCGCACCAGTAGGTTTCACCCCATGTAATCTAGCTGGAATGACCCTAGTATCATTGAAAACCAGTAAATCTCCAGGCTTAATATATTCACATAAATCATAAAAATGTTTGTGCTCAATATTGCCAGTTTTCTTATTTACGACCATTAAACGTGAACTATCTCGAGGTTCCAACGGTTGCTGGGCAATCAGTTCTTGCGGCAAATCATAATCAAAATCTTTTACTAACATCCTATCACCTTAATATATTAATAGATTTTTTGAACTTTTACACCAGTGTAATAATGCGCTAAAATATTTTTATAATACTCTTTACTATTTTTAGGTGCATCAAGTGCCATCTTTCTGGCTCCCCATTGACTCATGCCAAGTCCATGCCCCCAGCCACGTCCCTTAATAATTATTTTTTCGTTTTTATCTCCAGTAAATATTCTTAAATCATCAAAACCATGAAGATATGAAGGAACTTCTACATCAGCGGTTTTAATGGGAATGTTTTTTTTGCCAACAACATTACCAAACTTATCTAAAACTGGTACTTCAATAGAATTAGGCTTTACAAGACCTACCGTAATATCAAATAAAGTACTATTTAATTGTAATAAAGAACGTAATTTATTACCTTCGATAACAGCACTGCCCTTTTCTCCTGTTATCGTCATTTGTTTTACTCTGCCAGATATTCCACGATCAAAGCTTTCAACAGGAGGTTGTTTTAATGCTGTTAATTTAATCAGTTTTAGCTTTCCTAAATTATAGCCAGCCGCTTTTAAAATTTGTTCTAGTTCCATAGGTGTAACAATCTTTTCCCATGCATATTTAGGTGCTTCTTGATCCACATCAACTACGCCACGTAAATACGGTACAAAACTTCCCCATATATTTTCACTGTTCTCAGTATATCCACCCGCCGAACTATGATAGAATGCTTCGATTGTCTTACCTTTATACGTTATTACAATTCCCCGAGTCATATCGATATATTTATTAGTTAAACTATGTTCTTCATCTACTCCACCATAAACCTGTCCCATTTCCGTCGCTTTGACGTCATAACTAGAGGTTTTATTTTTTTCTATGGCGCTAAGTGCAAAAGAACGTGCTGCTACAGCCTGTGCTTTAATTGCCTCTTCCGGCCATAATGGCATGATCTCTTTTGGTAAAACGCCATAAAGATATTCTTCAACTGGTAGAATATTGCATACTGTTAACGTCTTCTTATCGTCATTTAATTTTACAAGTAATCTACCACGATATTTCTTTCTATTCACAGCTACTCGATTGTCATCACTTTGCAAAAGTTCAATTTCCTCTTCATTAAATGACTTACCAGCTATGTTTAATTTTCCATTTTTTACACTAACATAACTTTTTTTGGCATCAATTTTAGCTTTTGGCTTAGAATTACTCTTAACAATGATATTAAAAGGTTTTTCACTAGTTAACTCTGCTGAAAATTGATTAGTCACTAACCCAACATTAATCTGATATAAGTCAGCGGCCTTTACTTCGAACGGCATAAAAAATTGCATCACAACAAGTAAAAATATCAGAAGTGCTTCTTTACGCATCCGCAACCTCCTTTACTTTTCTTTTTTTCTCATAACGATCTCTTTCGCTAAAAATACACCCACAATAGCCTTGGCGATACATTTCTAATTCTTTACTAATACTTACTCCCTCTTCATATCCTATACGAAAATCATAATAGTAGAAAGGAATACCACTCACCTCAGCAATAGTACTAGCAATTTCTTTGATTAAATCATGCTTTTGAAACGGACTTACCAATAAAGTTGTGGAAAAGCAATCATAACCATTTGCTTTAGCAAAATCCGCTGCTTGTTGTAGTCTTACTCTATAACAATAAGCACATCTTATCGTTGGTTCTTCTAACATGCCTCTAACGCACTCTTCTAATGGATAAGATTTATCCACAATTAAATCATATTTTTTTAAAGTCGCATACTCGCGTAAAGTATTTAACCGTCTTTTGAATTCTTTATACGGATGTATATTTGGATTAAAATAATACATACTAAACTGATGACCCTGTGCTTTTAAATAGTTAGTTGGAAAAATCGAACAGGGACCACAACATGTGTGCAATAAAATCTTCATTTTTACACCTTCTCAGGATATGGTATACCTAAATACTTATAGGCTTCATTCGTCGCAATTCTACCTCTTGGCGTTCGCTGTACTAGTCCTAGTTGCATCAAAAATGGTTCGTATACATCTTCAATCGTTGTAACCTCTTCACTAATAGCCGCCGCTATTGTTTCAACACCGACTGGTCCACCAGCAAATATTTTGACTATTGTTTCTAAAATGCGTTTATCATTGCGATCAAGTCCATATTCGTCCACTTCCAGATTCTTCAATGCCTTTTTCGCAATTTCTTGATTAATTGCAACATTGCCAAAAACTTGAGCGAAATCTCTCACTCGTTTTAGCAAACGATTCGCAATACGTGGTGTACCGCGTGAACGCCTAGCAATTTCATTTGCTCCAGCCGAGTCTATAGGGACGCCTAAAATTTCAGCAGCACGAATTATAATCATTTCTAATTCATTAGGTTTATACAACTCTAATCTACACAAAACACCAAAACGATCTCTTAATGGCGCAGCGATAGCTCCAGCACGCGTTGTTGCTCCAATTAAAGTGAATTTTGGTAAATCTAACCTTACTGATCTTGCACTTGGTCCTTTACCAATAATAATATCTAAAGCAAAATCTTCCATTGCCGAATATAAAACCTCTTCTATCGTTTTAGATAAACGATGAATTTCATCAATAAACAAGACATCGTTATCACCAAGGTTGGTTAGAATGGCAGCTAAATCACCTTGTCTTTCTATTGCCGGCCCTGAAGTAATTCTAATATTAACATTTAATTCATTCGCAATAATGTTTGCCAACGTTGTTTTACCAAGCCCTGGAGGGCCAAAAAGTAAAACATGATCAAGCGCTTCATTACGCTCATCAGCTGCTTTAATAAAAACAGACAAATTTTTAATAATTGGTTCTTGACCAATATATTCGACTAATCGTCTTGGGCGCAGCGAATATTGCCAGACATCTGCTTCTTGTTCCTGTCCCATAATAATACGGTCTTCGCTACTCATTAGTTCCTCCCAGCCATTTGTTTCAATACCATTTTTATAATTTCTTCAGTTGATAGCTCTTCACATCTCTCAATGTTTTTTAGCAAAGGATAAATTTCGCCATTACTATAACCTAATGATCGTAAGGCATCTACAGCTTCTTTAGTGCAGCTTATATTCTCCTCAATATATTCTTCACCAATTATTTCATTATTATCTATTAATGGTCCAATTTTATCTTTTAATTCTAAAATAAGTCTTTCAGCTGTTTTTTTACCAATACCTGGTAATGTAGTTAAAAGTTTAGTGTCTCTATTTTGAATTGCTAAATAAAAAGTATCAGGCTTTGCCTGTGATAAAATATTTATTGCAACTTTGGGACCTATACCACTAACTGAAGTTAATTGTAAAAACAAATGATAGTATGGTTGATCTAAAAAACCATAAAGTAAAATTGCATCCTCACGAACATTTGTATATATATGAATATAAGTTTCTTGACCTACGTTTAGCTGAGCTAAATTGGAACTGGGCATAAAGACTCTATAGCCAATACCATTATTTTCTACTAAACAATATTCCTTTGCTAAAAGGCTTACAATCCCTCTAATAGAACCAATCATTTAATTAGCCCCTTTCTAAAAAGCGTTGCTGAAGAATGTAAACCACAAATCGCCACTGCCAATGCATCAGCAACATCATCTGGCCGTGGTTTCGTTTTTATATTTAATAGTTTTTGTACCATAAAAGTTACTTGTTCTTTATCCGCTCCACCATAACCAACTACCGATTGTTTGATTTGAATAGGTGTATATTCGACTATAGGTATATTAGACTTTGCAGCGGTTAATAAAATTACACCTCTTGCCTGTCCAACACTTATTGCCGTTGTTACATTTTTATTAAAAAACAATTGTTCTACAGCCATAATCTCTGGTTTAAATTCATCAATAATATCTAATAACTCATTATAAATCTTAAGCAAGCGAACTTCCGGCAATAAATCCTTATGTGTTGTTATTGCACCATATTCTACTGGCGTAAGTTTATTTCCATTTAGTCGCACAAGCCCATATCCACAGATCGCCGTGCCTGGATCAATTCCAATAGCCAGCATTCAAAAGTTCACATCCTTTAGTAAAAAAAGCAGGCATGCGCCTGCTTTTATTCTTCATCCTCTGGAAGATCTGCATTGGTATAGACATCTTGAACATCATCTAAATCTTCCAAGGCATCTAGCATTTTTTGCACTTTATTTGCATCCTCTATAGCAAGTTCTGCTATTGTATCCGGAATCATAGAAATTTCAGACATCATTATCGGTATATTATGTGCTAATAAAGCTGCTTCCACAGTATTAAAATCATCAGGCGAAGTTATAATTTCAATGCCTTCATCCTCAACTCTTACATCTTCCGCACCAGCATCTAACGCTAGTAACATCAAGCTATCTTCATCGACTTTTGCCTCAATATCTATGGCAAAAATTCCTTTACGTCGAAACATCCAATTAACACAGCCTGTTTCTCCTAAATTGCCACCATATTTTGAAAATAAATGTCTTACATCAGCAGCCGTACGATTTCTATTATCCGTTAAAGTTGTTACCATTACTGCAACGCCAGCTGGTCCATATCCTTCATAAGTAATCTCCTCAAAATTAGAACCATCTTGAGCACCGGCACCTTTTTGTATGGCACGTGTTATATTATCTTTCGGAACATTATTGGCTTTAGCTTTTGTTAACGCAAGCTTTAACTTCATATTGCCAGTAGGATCTGCTCCTCCCATCCTAACAGCAATAGTAATTTCTCTGCTAATTTTAGTTGTTATTCGTCCTCTTAGAGCATCTGTTTTGCCCTTTTTATGTTTAATATTTGCCCACTTGGAATGTCCTGACATCGGTATTCCTCCTAATAATTGACTACATAATATGCTACCATATTATACCTATATTTGCAAATGGCAGCATGATAATCCGCTTTAGTATTTTCATAACTTTTAGGTTTTTTTACTCATTCAGGCAAGAAGAAAGACCCTATATAGTTTATATAGGGTCTTACATTAAAGTAACCGGCGACTATCTATCCTCCCAGACCGCTTCCAGTCAAGT
>DVNI01000128.1 GCA_018714505.1 Candidatus Avacidaminococcus intestinavium | reverse complement strand
GAGTAGAGTTTGTACTGGACGAGTTGCTCCTATATATTCTTATGAGGGTGGAGGACAGATTCTTGCTGGCCTCGGGGTAATTTGGGCAGGAACACTTACTGCCGCGAAGGCACGCTTAA
The DNA here is from genome assembly GCA_018714505.1 of Candidatus Avacidaminococcus intestinavium. Lineage (GTDB taxonomy): Bacteria > Bacillota > Negativicutes > Acidaminococcales > Acidaminococcaceae > Avacidaminococcus > Avacidaminococcus intestinavium. The sequence goes on along the minus strand of DVNI01000128.1, from coordinate 17,933 downwards.
AGCTGATGGTATTATTAGCAAATGGTGTCAAGGGTAGTGACTTGCAAATGTATTTTAAATAGAGCAAGAAGAAGTTACACAAGCTAATTGAAAGCTTTTTATTCTTATAGGTGGTGTTAGAAAATGCAGTTGCGCAACGCGTGGGCAGAAATTGATTTGCAAGCCGTTAAGCATAATATTGAAGAAACAAGAAAAATGTTAGACGGGGCGAAATTATGCGCCGTAGTAAAAGCTGATGCTTATGGGCATGGTGCTGTAGAGGTGGCAAAAGCGGCAGTGGATGCTGGAGCAGAATTCTTGACAGTGGCTATTTTTAGCGAGGCGCTTGAACTTAGACAAGCAGGAATCTCTGTGCCAATTTTAATTTTGGGTGCACCACAAGAAGAATATGCTGAAGAAACGGTTACGCTTGATATTAGTCAAACTGTTTTTGCTTTTGAGCAAGCAGGGTGCTTAGCTTTAGCCGCTAGAAGGATAGGTAAACCAGCAAAAATTCATATTGCGGTAGAAACTGGGATGAATAGGATTGGTGTTGCCTATGACAAGGCTGGCAAACTAGTAGAAGAAATAAAGGTACTGCCTGACGTGGAGATTGAAGGATGTTATTCTCATTTTGCTACAGCGGATAATTCGGATAAGCTGTTTTGTCATCAGCAATTTATAAAGTTCCAAAAAGCGCTTGCAGAGATTAAAGCAGCTGGTGTAGATGTTAGGTATAAACATATTGCTAATAGTGCCACTATTACTGAGCTGCCTGAGATGAAATTAGATATGGTAAGGCAAGGTATTACTTTATATGGTATTTGGCCTTCACCAGAGGTCAATCATGGCTTGAATTTTAAACCTGTTATGTGTTTAAAAGCCAAAATCATTTGTCTTAAGGAAGTAAGCGCAGGAGAAAGTGTTGGATATGGTAGAACTTTTATAACTAAAGAACAAACGAAAATTGCGACATTGCCGATTGGCTATGCAGACGGTGTTAGAAGATGCCTTTCTAATAAAGGATATGTGCTTATTCGGGGTCAGCAGGCACCAATTATTGGTAGGGTTTGTATGGATCAGATGATGGTTGATGTTACGCAGATTAAAGACGTATCGATGGGCGATGAAGCCATTTTGTTTGGTACTAAACAATTACCCGTTGAAAAAGTAGCAGAATGGTCTGATACGATTCCCTATGAAGTGTTGTGTACAATTAGTAAACGAGTTCCCAGAGTCTATAAAAAATAGTGAGCAGTGCTAGTTGCTGAAAAAAGTCTGGATATTTTAGTAGAGTAGGGCAGGTATTTTATCTTTTGCGGCGAATCTGAGAGTGAGAATATAGACCAGTCGAAAATTGAGGAGGTAAAATAATGACAGAACAAGAGTGGAATGAATATGTAAATTTTGCATCCGGTGGCGAGTGGCCAATCCCACGTGGTATGATTGGTGATTATAATAATTGGCTATGTCGTTCTATCGTAGGACGTGCCTTATATTTTCGTGATAAAGTAGAAGAAGCAATGACGGTTTTGGCAACGGTTGTTGATGTGGAGCCTTCCATGGAACCAGCAGAAAAAGGTATGTCTGAGGCAGAACATAAAATCTTATGTCTTAGGGATATCGCCAAAATAGTTTGGGGCTTAACAGGCAATACAGAGGCGGCACTTAACTATTGGGATCAAGCAATAGCCTTGTGTGAAAGTTATCAACATAAATTCAATAGTGTGGCGCGAGGAGAAATTAGCTATGGACGACTAGTGATGCTAGTCGCTGCAGGTCATGAGGAGGAGGCAAAAGCCGAAGCACGTGAACTAACTGTGGCCAAGCGCTTTGAACGTGAGGGCATTAATAGTTATCGCTATTTTGCTTATCGTTTTCTAGCGGAAAGAGAGCATGCTGCGGGTAATTTGCAAAAAGCAAATCTTTTATATGAAAAGGCTTTTTTCTACTATCCTAAATCAGCAGAAGGCGAACGTGATTATGCAGCAGCTGCACAAATGAATGATCACGAAGAGCGGTATCAGAAGTATTTACATATGACTTCTATGCAGTATTTGCAGTGGGAAATATAACTAATTAATCGTCTAATTAAAACATTTTAAATACAAAACCCTCTATACTTGGTAAAATGATTGCTAGATATCATCAAAGTATGGAGGGTTTTTAGTAATGATTTTAAAGAAAAAAATTATGGTAGCACTTAGTGCTGCTTGTTTATTAACAGCGCCAGGTCTTGTGTCTGCTGAAGGTTTTGGTATTAATGAATGGAGTGCCGAAGGTGTAGCAATGGGTGGCGCCCGTATGTTTGCAGAAGATGATCCAGCGAACCTTGCGTACAATCCTGCTGGTTTGACGAAGATTAAAGGCGAAGGCTGGAAGAGTGGAGCCGTCTATGTAAGTCCACATGGACGCTATAAAGCATATGATAAAGATGGAAAATTAATTGAAAGTGGTAAAAATGTAGTTAGTCCAGGAATTTTGCCGCATTTTTATTATGTGCGCCAAATCGATGAGAAACAATGGTTTGGGATTGGCTCTTTTGTGCGTTTCGGCATGATTTCCGAGTTTGGTAAGGAGTCAGCTGTGCGAACCAATGCTTATCGCTCGGAGCTTAAAGGTATAAGTCTTACCCCGACTTATGCGTGGAAACCAGATGCTAAATTCAGTGCGGCTATCGGGGCTGAAATTAATCATGTTGGGCTAAGTTTACAAAAAAGAGCAATGGTTCCAAACGTAGGTGAAGTGGACACTAAAACCAAGGGTGATAGTACCGCTCTTGGCTGGAATGCGGCGGTCAATTATGCTTTTGACGAGAAAAACGAAGTTGGACTCGTTTATCGCTCCAAGATAACGCATACGATGGAAGCTGATTTTAAATCTTCCTTTGCACCAATGAATTCTAAAGCACATGGCAAAGTGGTTCTTCCAGATACTTTTGCATTAGGCTATAATCATAAATTCGACGATAAGACGAGAGTCGAATTAAATGGGACTTATACTAGATGGAGTACTTATGATAAATTAGATATTTACTTTGATAATCCGATGGTTCCTGACAATAAAGATCCTAAAGATTGGAAAAATGGTTGGCGTTATGCGATTGGTGTCGAACATAAGTTGAGTGATAAATATACAGCCATGGCGGGTTTTGCGTATGATGAATCAGCTATTCCTGATGAGCGTGCTGATTTTATGATTCCAACGGGTGCACGTCGTACGTATTCATTAGGCGTGCAATATCATGATAAAAAACAAACGTTAGCACTAACTTTAGGGCAGATTGATATCGGCGGTAAAAGTATTACTGCTAAAAAGCATGCTCAGGAGACCTTTGACCATGCTTATACTCATGGTAATTATGCGAAAGTTATTGCGATTGGTTACGAACGTAAATTATAAAAAAATGCAGCTGCTTATGCCTACTCGGCATAGGCAGCTGTTTTGCGTGTAAGAGGAAAGCGAGTAGCAGCAGGCGTGCTTTGGATGTGCGTCTGCTTTGCACAAGCTAAATAGCTACAATGAGTAAACGAACGTGTATGCTAGGTGCACTGCAAGGAGAAATAATGACAAGCTGAGTTTTATAGTGTAAAATTAATAAGATAATAAGCAATAACAAAAAGTAGAGGTGTAGCATAAAATGAGTAATTATCAGGCAGTCAATGAGGAAGTTTTAATGGCTTTAAGAACGGCTGTAGGAGAAGAACATGTATTTTGTGATGCGGAAAAATTGAATCAATATAAAACAGATGAAGAAACAGATGTACGGTTTCATCATTTGCCAGAAGTAGTGGTCGCTCCAGCTAATGCAAAAGAAGTGGCAGCAGTTGTGAAAATTGCTAATCAGTTTTTAGTACCAATTACTCCGCGGAGTGCAGGTACTAGTGTCTCTTGCGGTGCGATTGCTGTCTGCGGTGGGATTGTACTTTTATTGGAAAGAATGAATAAAATCATTGAATTAAATGAAGACGCGATGTATATGGTGGTTGAAGCCGGTGTACGTACGGCAGAAATTCAGGAATTAGCGAACAGCAAGGGACTCTTGTATGCTGGCGATCCTTGTAGCTCCGATAGTTGCTTGATCGGTGGTAATATTGCCACTAATGCTGGCGGTAATAAAGCCGTGCGTTATGGTACCACACGTAATCAAGTTTACGAAATAGAAGTAGTAACGCCTACTGGTGAAATTACAACTCTTGGCGCGCGTTTAAATAAAAAGACTACTGGATATTGTTTGGAACAATTGGTGATTGGTAGTGAAGGAACGCTCGGCATTATTACGAAAGCTACTTTAAAATTATTGCCGCTTGCGCCTTATAAGCTAGATATTCTAGCTATTTTTACAGATTTGGATCAAGCGATTGGCATTGTGCCAGTCTTAGTAAAGGCGGGTCTTAATCCGACTAGTGTGGAGTTTATGGCGAACGAATTTGTGCGTAGTGCTAGTGACTATTGTCAATTACGCTTACCGCATTATGAAGATGGACACTACGTGATTATTACAGTAGAAACTTTTAATGAAGATGAATTAGAAGTCAAAATGGAACAACTAGATGAATTGTGTAATGCTAATGGAGCGACGGATGTTTTGGAAGCTGATGAACGTGTTTGGAAAATTCGACGTAATTGTTTAGAATCAACGCGTGTATTAAGCCTTATTAATTCCTCGGATGATTTAGTTGTACCGGTAGAAAAAATTGCTTATACGATTGAACATTTGACAAAAGTTGCTCAAGGTTACCCGTTTAAAATGTTCACTCTAGCACATGCTGGTGATGGTAATTTGCATTTTACGATGCTCAAAGGTGACCTGTCCGACGCGCAGTGGGAAAGCGAATTAGAACGGTTCCATGCGGAAGCCTATCCTTTTATTTATAGTATGGGTGGGCGCATTTCTGGTGAACATGGAATTGGCGCCAAAAAAATAGGACCGATGGAAAAATACACCGATCCAGTTGAAATGCAAATGATGAAAACAATTAAGCAAGCTCTTGATCCTAATAATATTTTGAATCCTGGTAAGATTTTTAATTTATAATTTTTAAAATATAAGAGTGCTAACTACGCCGGTAATAGCTTGAGGCAGTTAGCACTCTTTTTTAGAGCCATTTACGATTACGAAAATTGAGATATAAGACTAAGGCAATAGCCGCCATAAAAGCAAGACATAAAGGGTAGCCCCACGTGCTGTTTAATTCAGGCATATAAGTAAAATTCATACCGTAGATACTAGAGATAAAGGTTAAAGGCAAAAAAATAGTAGAAATTAGAGTAAGAGTTTTCATAATTTCATTGGTTCTGATACTGATATTTTCTGAATTAAGTTGTAATAACAAGAGGATGCTTTCGTGATAAATATCACACGACTCGGTCAACTGCTCTACATGATCGCTTAAGTCGGTGAGGTTGGGGTAAAGCTCTGGAGCAAAGTATTTAGCACGGTTAAAACGTAAATCTGTAATGAATTTACGCATGGGCAAAATAATCCGGCGCGTTACTGAAATATCATGCTTAAGCGAGGTTAGGGCGGCTTGTGGAGCTGAATCTTCTTTAGCATTCAATAATAAATTTTCTAATTTGTCGATGCGTTGGTGAAGATGTTCTAAAACTGCAAAATAACTATCAGTTAGATTATCCAGCAACATATAAAAAATATAACCTTTGTCAAAACCAGCAGTTTGATTAGCGAGAATTCGCGCACGAGCTCCTTGAAAACTATCTGTAACTGGAGGCTGAATAGTTAAAACATAATTAGGACCAAGCAGTAAAACGACCTGTTCGCCATATAAACGTTTGCGGTGTCCTGGTGTGATTCTTTTGGTAATAATAAGTAAGGTTTCGGCAAAAGTTTCTATTTTAGGCCGATGTTTAGTATTGATAATATCTTCTTGCAATAATGGGGGGAGTTGTAGTTGCTCAAAAACTTGATGCAACATTTTATCGTTGGAAAACCCTTGGATATCAATCCAAAGCGTTTCTTCTTTGCTGCAGAGCGGTAAACTACTAAGAAGTTCAGTGCCTTCTTCTGAAGTTATGCTAGCAGGTCCTATTTTATAGAGTGAGAATTTGGCCGGAAGGTTTTCATTAACACCGACCGTGACAAAGGAGCCGGGAGGTAAACCAATTTTTTCCGAGATGTTATTTACGGATTTTTTCATGAAGTGGTCTCCTTAAGAATAATAATAATTACTTACTATTATTCTACCCTGCACTAGGTACTTATTCAAGTAGTAGATAGCTTGTCTAGATCATAAGGTGTATCTTGATAAACGTAGTAGTTAAGCCAGTTGTAGAATAAAAGATTGGCGGTGCTACGCCACTTCACGACTGGTGGAAGCATCGGGTTGTTATCTGGATAATAATTAAGTGGGATGGCGGCTTTAAGACCTTTGGCACAATCTCTATCGTATTCTGCCTTGAGTGTGAGTGGATCATATTCTGGGTGCCCACAGATGAAAAATCGACGTTGAGCTTGATCAGCGACGGCAAAGAGTCCGGCTTCCTTTGATTCAGAAATAATGGATAATTCACTATGTTGTAACACATCGTTGCGTCTAACTTCAGTGTGCCTGGAATGAGGTACATAAAAGATGTCATCAAAGCCGCGAAATAATTTGTCTTGGTGTGCGTGACTCAAAGTATGTGGAAAAACTCCAAAGATTTTTTTAGCTAAATCATATTTAGGAATTTGGTAATGATAGTAAAGACCAGCCTGAGCAGCCCAACAGATATAAAGCGTAGAATAAACATGACGTTTACTCCATTCTAAGATTTGTTCAAGCTCCGGCCAATAATCAACTTCTTCGAAAGGCATCTGTTCTACAGGAGCGCCCGTGATAATCATGCCGTCATAGCGACGCTTCTTAATATCGGCAAAAGTTTCATAGAATTTGATTAAATGTTCTTGGGGTGTATTCGTTGCTAGATGTGATGAGGTGTGAAGAAAATCAATTTCCACTTGAATCGGTGTATTACTTAATAAGCGCAAGAATTGAGTTTCAGTGACTATTTTAGTTGGCATTAAATTTACTAGAAGAATTTTGAGGGGACGAATGTCTTGCGTTTCGGCTCTATTTTGTGGCATTATAAAAATATTTTCTTGTTCTAAAATGTGTTTAGCTGGTAAATCATTATTGATTTTGATCGGCATTCATCATTCCTCCTTATAACATGCTAAATTATAGTTGAGCTAGACCTGTTCCTGAAAGTAAGGCGCGAGCTAAGAGCGGGCGATTCATCGTGTAAATATGAATTCCTTCGAAACCGTTTGCTAATAAATCGTCTATTTGGCGGCAAGCATATTCAATACCAGCAGACTGTAGTGCATCTTGATTATGTGAATATTTCTCTAACATTGTTTGTAGAGCTTTGGGCAGTGTTGCACCGCACAGGTTACTGATATGTTTGATTTGACTTGCACTAAAAACTGGCATAATACCTACAGAAATAGGAACTTTTATGCCTAATGCGTAGGCATCTTCACGAAAAGTTTTAAGATAGTCGTTATCAAAAACAATTTGTGTAATCAAGAATTCAGCGCCAGCATCGGTTTTAGTTTTTAAATATCTTAAGTCTTGTTGACGATCAAGAGTTTCTGGATGACCTTCAGGATAAGCGGCGGCGGCAATACAAAAGTTTTGACGCTGCTTAATCTGCTTGATTAAGTCACTAGCATGAATGTTACGAGGCGTGCTTGTTAAGTCTTGGGGCGGATCACCGCGTAAAGCCAAGATGTTTTCTAGATTTAAAGCGGTTAGTTTGTCTAAAATTTGTTCTGTGAGTGTTAACGAATTGGTAATACAGGTTAGATGTGCGAGCGTTTCAATGCCGAGCTCTTCTTTGATATGGTGCGCGAGCTCTAGTGTTTTATCAGATGTAGTGCCACCAGCCCCATAAGTGACACTGATAAAATCTGGTTTTAAAACATGTAAAGCATCAACAGCTTCTAAAACTGTTTCAAAGGGCGATGATATTTTTGGTGGAAAAACCTCAAAAGATATTACGTGCTTTTTTGTGTTAAATAGGTTAGTGATTTTCATGTTGTTTTCGCTGCCGAGGGCAACTGCTCCTTTTCTTGAAATAAAATACAAAAACAGCCGTCTGAGAGAACGGCTGCAAGAAATTATTGAGCACCGCTTCTCATCTCTCAGACTAATGTCTGCAGGAATTAGCACCATCCGGAATAATCCGTGGTTGCCGGGCATCGTAGGGCCTGTCCCTCCGCCGCTCTGGATAAGAAAGCTTATTAAGTTGTTGAAAATAATGATAGCCTATAGCTAAATACTTTGTCAAGAAATATAATTTTTTTATTAAAAAGCCGGGAACGTAGGGCAACTTTTAAAAGACGTTTTAAATAAAAGCAGGACTTTTACTATTAATGCCGAATTTTAAATAAATCAGTTGTTTAGTACTATTCCTAAAGAACAGACAAAAATGGAGTGGGAAATTTATGAACAGTTTTAATAAAGTGATGTTAGCGACAGATTTATCAGAAAAGGCTGCGGCTCTTCCGTCTTGTGTATTTGAACTTTGTCCAGATACAGAAACAGAAATTATTGTAGCTCATATTATTACTGATGATGAAGACGCAGACCCTCACGGTAGTAGTTATCAACAGGCGCAGTTGAGATTAAAAAAATATGAAGAAGACCTTAAGCGCGCTGGCTATGATAAAACCAGTATTATTATTGGATATGGTGAAGCGGTGGTAGAATTAGAAACTTTTGTAGCAAGTTATCAACCGGATTTGTTACTTTTAGCTTCACATGAAAAAGGTTTTTTACGAAGAGCCTTGCAAGGTAGTACTACTTTTGAACTTGCGGGACGTACAGCTTGTCCACTTTTTATTTTGAAAACAGAGTCAGAAGTAAGTGGGCCTAATAATTTGTTAAAAAAAGTATTGGTGCCAACAGACTTTTCCAAAGAATCACTAGCTGCCTTGAACGTTATTAGAAATTTACGAGAGCAAATAGAAGAAGTAGTGTTTGTGCATGTTCTAGAAAAAAAACGTAATGAAGAAGAACTTGAAGATAAAGTGCAAAAAACAGAACAAAAGCTGAATGAATTGGCGGAAGAAGTGCGAATCTTTGGCATGAATTCTAGTGTACGTGTTGCTAAGGGTAAGGCTTCTAAACAAACGCTTAAAGTTGCTGATGCAACAAAAGCTAGTTTGATTGTTTTAGCTAAAGTTGGATTAGGATTTGAACAAGGTTTGGCTATGGGAAGCACTGCTCAAAATTTAGCACTACATAGCGAGCAGTCGCTTTTATTATTACCGAGCCTAGATGAAACAAGTGAAGATGAAATATAAAAAAGAAAGCAATAAAGTAGGAAGTAAGTTAATATATTCTTGACAAGCAGGCAAGAAAAAAGTATACTATTAATCGCAGTCTACATTTATTCTTTTTAGTATTGATGTAAATTGGCATAAGATTCAACCGGAGAGATGACCGAGCGGTTGAAGGTGCACGCCTGGAAAGCGTGTGTAGGGGAAACTCTACCGAGGGTTCGAATCCCTCTCTCTCCGCCATTAGCTATTGACCGCTCTCTAGCGGTTTTATTTTTCTGTCAGACTGCAGCCGGTGGGTCCTGCGCAATGGAAGCTCGTGAACCTCGTCAGGTCCGGAAGGAAGCAGCGATAAGCGATTACTTTTGTGTGCCGTAGGGGTGCCTCTGGCTGTGGTCTGACAGGAAAATAAGCGAAGAAAAGTCCTCATACCAGTTATGGAAATGAGGACTTTTTTTGTTCGCTACGAAAGAAGTCGATTAGCATGGAGCAAAGGTTTATTGTATAATGAGAGTAGAGGATTTTTTTAGTGAGGTGAAACCGTGAATTACGTTGCTTTATATAGGAGGTTTAGACCTCAAAACTTTGAAGGTTTGGTAGGACAAGATCATATTCGCACAACACTTACGCATGCTCTTGCAATGGGTAAAATTGCGCATGCGTATCTTTTTACGGGGCCACGTGGTACAGGTAAAACAAGTACGGCACGGATTATGGCTAAGGCACTTAATTGTGAGCTAGGACCAACCGCAGAGCCTTGTAATAAATGTGAAAATTGTTTGCGCGCAACGGAAGGGTCATCAATGGATATTTTTGAGATTGATGCGGCTTCCAATCGTGGTATTGATGAGATTAGGCAGCTACGTGAAAAGGTAGCATTCGCACCAGTTAATGGTCGGTATAAAATTTATATTATTGATGAAGTTCATATGATGACTAATGATGCTTTTAATGCCCTTTTGAAAACATTAGAGGAACCACCGGCTCATGTGATATTTATCTTAGCAACAACAGAACCGCATAAAATCCCGGCAACGATTCATTCAAGATGTCAGCGTTTTGATTTTCATCGAGTTAATGTAGAAGAAATAGCAGACCATTTGGCGAAGATTGCTGAGCAAAGTGGTATTGGCTATGAAAAAGAAGCATTGCGCTTGATTGCTATGCAGGCAGATGGTGGTTTGCGTGATGCCTTGAGTTTGCTAGATCAATGTGCCGTATTAGCTAAAACGGTTACGGCACAAAGTGTTCGCGATGTATTAGGGATTGTGGGACGAGAAGATTTGCGCAAGCTGGTGCGAGCGGTTGGTCGTAATGATTTGCCGCAGGCTTTAGCTGCTTTACAAGATTTATTGTTACAAGGCAAAGATGTTAAACAGATCTTGGCAGAGATGAGTGATTATTTGCGTGCGGTATTGTTATTTTTATCGGCACCTAATTATGAGGAAATCTATTTGACTGAGACGCAAGAAGAACTGGCATTGAGTGCTGATAAATATACGGTGCCTAGACTTATCGCAGCTCAGCAACGTTTGCACAAGGCAATGGAAGAAGCAAAATGGGCTGTGCGCGACAAGATTGCGGCAGAGTTATGTATCGTAGATCTTTGTGCAGAAGATGGCAATTCGCTCAGGGCTTTAGAGACGCGCATCGAAAAACTAGAAAAGTTATTGCGAGAAAAACCGGTGCAACAAGTATCAGTAAGCGTTTCGAGTTTGTCTCCGCAGGTAGCTACTAGGAACGTGCCGGTAACGACAGGAAACGCCCAGAAGGTGAAGGAGTCTAGGGAAAATCAACAGCCAAGTTTACCAAAACCAGTAGAAACGGTGACAGATGGAACCATTAAAACTGCTCATACACAAGTAACGACGCAAGAGACAGCAATGGCGCCTAATGATATTACCGATGGCAAGGAGCTTTGGCAAAAAGCTTTACAACGCATTAAAGCGGATAAAAAAATGTCTTTGCATGCTTGTGCATCTTGTGGTAATGTAGCTAGCTTTGATGGTGTAAAAATGGTACTAGCATTTCAAGTTGCTTATTCTTGTGAGCGAATGAAAAGAGCTGATTATAAAGCGATGGTGGAAACAATCTTAAGTGATGTAGCTAAGGCGTCTGTTGCCATTGAGTGCGTCGTGGGTAGCGGTGAGGTAGCTGTTAAACAAACAGATAAGCAACTAGATCCTAGCGTAAAAAAAGCGCTAGAAGTTTTTGGGGGTAAACTAGAGAAAATATAATTTTGCTTTTCATAGTGGTAGCTATTTGGTACAATTACGAAGAGAATAAGAATACTTAAGGAGGAAATGATAGATGTATAATGGTGGTATGGGCAATATGCAAGGTATGATGAAAAAAGTACAGAAGATGCAAGCTGAAATGATGAAGTTACAAGAGGAGTTAAAAACGAGGACGATTGAGACTTCTGTTGGTGGTGGTGCAATTACTGTTGTTGCGAGTGGTAAAAAAGAAATAGAAAGCATCAAAATAAAACCAGAAGCGATAGATCTTGATGATGTAGAAATGTTAGAGGATCTCATTGTAACAGGCGTTAATGATGCATTACGCAAAATTGATGAAATGACTGAACGCGAAATGGGTAAAATTACTGGTGGCATGAAGTTACCAGGAATATAATATAAACTTACGAGGCTAACTATGAGAATGATAAAACCCTTGGCTGATCTTTATGAACAACTGCGACGTTTGCCAGGTGTAGGCTCAAAAACTGCGTTACGCTTGGCTTATCACATCATAGATAAGCCGGATGACGAGGTTAAGCAACTGGTGCAGACCTTGCTAGCCGCTAAGCAGCAGATTAAACTATGCACAGTTTGTTATAATTTATCCGATCAGGAAATTTGTAGTATTTGTAGTGATAAAACAAGAGATGAAAAACTAATTTGCGTTGTTGAACAACCACAAGACGTAATGGCAATGGAAAGAAGTCATGGTTATAAAGGTCGTTACCATGTATTGCATGGAGTATTATCTCCGCTTGATGGAGTTGGGCCAGATAATATTCGTTTACGTGAATTATTAGTGCGCCTTAGAATAAGCGAAGTACGTGAGGTAATAGTCGCTACGAACTCTGATGTCGAAGGTGAAGCAACAGCTGTTTATATTGCTCAACTTTTGAAACCCTTAGGTATTGAAGTAACTAGAATTGCTCATGGCCTACCGGTCGGTAGTGATTTGGAGTTTGCTGATGAAATGACGCTAGCGCGTGCATTAGCTAATAGAATTAATATGTAAGGAGTAGAAAGTTCATGGATATAATAGTTTCATACGCGATTGCTCTAGTGATTTTATTTGTGCTTATCAAAGTTTTTTCATTGCCGTTTAAGATACTTTGGAATGGTATTATCGGTGGTCTTACTTTGTGGGTGGTTAATCTAATTGGTGCGCTCTTTGGTGTGCATATTGAGATTACGGTTATTACTGCTCTCATTGCAGGATTTTTTGGTGTGCCCGGTGTCTTAGTATTGGTAGTGTGGCAAGTGCTTAAATAGAAGGCATAAAGACGTCTGCTCGCAAAATAGCTAGCAGGCGTCTTTTGTGCTTTGTCGAATAAAATGTGAACAATTAGTGAAAAAATTAAGTTTTTTGTGAGATAAAGGGGGAAGAGTTTAATGGCAGATCCTGAAGAAATGGAGCTACTAAGCCGTATCTGCGCTCTAACGAAGGAACGGACTCCGAGCATTGATAAAATGGATATTCTTACAGAGGCCTCTGTCCTCTTGCCGTTAGTAAAAAAAGATGGTAAATTAACAGTATTATTTGAAGTAAGATCGCGTTCGCTAGTTTGGCAACCTGGCGATGTTTGTTTTCCAGGTGGTAAAGTTGAAAAAGAGGATCTTTCTTTTGAAGAAACAGCGGTTAGAGAAACTTGTGAAGAGTTGAATTTAGTACGCAGTGACATTCATATTTGTGGTGCACTGGATTTTTTAGTGACGCATCTTGGGCCAATTGTTTATCCTTTTGTTGGCTTTATTGAAGATTACCAAAAGATTAGGCCGTCGCTTGCAGAAGTGGAGGAAGTGTTTTATGTACCACTTGAACAGTTGCTTGAGCAAAAACCGCAGCAAGCAAAAATGCAATTAGCCAATAAGGCAAGCGATGATTTTCCGTTTGATTTAGTACCAGGGCAACCTAAAGAATGGATCGGACGGACTAAGTATCCGGTGTATTTTTATAAATATGAAGATCATGTTATTTGGGGAATGACAGCAAGAATCTTATATGCTTTCTTAGAAAAAATAAAGAACGAGTGTTTGGCAAGTGGTGGGCAGCAAATTAACGCTGCAAGATAAAGGTTTAGTAGCAAAGGAGCAGATTCATTGAATATGTTGTTGAAAAAAAAGGTTTTGGCAATTATTGCTGTATTGCTAGTTGGTCTGGGAGTAGGTAGCTATTTTTGGTTTTCGAACGATGGGGCTGATTCATCAGTAGATTTTTTGAAACGTTCGGAGCGTTTAGCTTTAAAGACGAATATCGTGGTAATGGGCGTGGATGAGCGCGCTGATGATGCAGGACGCTCAGATACTTTATTTGTGGTAATGCTTGATTCAAAAACTAATACAGCAGCGTTATTATCTATTCCGCGTGATACCATGGTGAAAATCCCTGAGCATGGTTGGGATAAGATTAATCATGCTTTTGCTTATGGTGGACATAAATTAACGCAACGTTCTGTCGAAGAATTTTTAGGCATTAGAATTAATCACTATGTAATGGTTGATTTTAAGGGCTTTAAAGATTTAGTTGATGCGATTGGTGGCATTGATATCAAGGTAGAGAAAAATATGTACTATGTTGATCCCTATGATGATTTGGTTATTGATTTAGAACGTGGCGAACAACACTTAAATGGTACAAAAGCAATTCAATATGTCCGTTATCGTGATGAAGAAGGTGATATTGGTCGTATTAAAAGACAACAACATTTCTTAGCTGCTGTTTATAATAAAATTACTTCTCCTGAAATAATTCCGCACTTGCCATCTTTATTAAAAGAATTATTTAATATGGTGCAAACAGATATACCACTTACGGGATTGGTCAGTTTAGCAAAAGCTTTGGGTAATGTGCAAGACTTAGGTGGGCTTAATATGGCTATGGTGCCGGGTGAACCCGTTTTTATTGACGACGTTAGTTATTGGGTACCTGATATGACTGACTTACGTAAATTAATGGTTGATATGCAGGGCGCAACTATGAGTGATAAGTATAAAGTTGCTGCTGAAAGATATGAAGCAGAATATAAGAAAATTTTGCCTGATGCAGAGCTCGAAGTACAAAAAGATGAAAATACCGATAAAGAAGTGAAAGTTCTTAAAAAAGGTGCTCTAGAAAAGAAGGAGCGTTCTGATCTCAAGAAATTAAAAAATAAAGATGAGCAAGAAAAAAACAGCGATGAGCAACGAGCTGAACCGACAGTAAAGCCTAATATGCCTGAACGAGAAGACAATACCGCTAAACAGGCTGCTAAACGTAATGTGACTGTTAAGATCATTAATTGTAGTGGTGACGGAGAAAAACTAGCTAGAGCAATTAGCATGGCTGAAGAAGCGGGATTTGTTATTATTGGAACTGGTGAAGGATCGCCATCAGCAACGTCGCAAGTTGTTTCAACTAATGCTAACGGTTGGATTGTTAGTAAATTGTCGACACTACCTTTTAGTTATAGTTTACGAATAGCGAGAAATTCGGCAGCCGATAGTGATGGTATTATTTATGTTGGTGAGGATTTTAAATAATTTATTTAAACCATAAGATTAGACTTGCATATTGTATACAAGAATGTTATACTTGGTGTGTAATAAAAAAGCCCCTCATTTTGCCCTTCTCGTAAGGGCGTTTTTTTTTGTCTATTTTATTGTTCGTAAAATATTAGTGCAACCTAGGGTTAAAGAACATTGTAAACAAAGTAGTATTTTGTAATGTGATATAATATTGGTAGTTGGGATTTAGATTTAAATATGATACAATAAATAGGGTCTAGTCCTGCGCATTATGGGTAAAAAAAGAAGTTGGCAGGAGGAATTTTAATGCGTGACGATATACATATAGTTTTAGATAGTATTGCAATAATGAAAGAAACAGTGTTAAGCACTGATCCGAGATGTCATGAAATTTGTCTTAGTGTAAGACATGGTGATATAGAATGGCGTGACGGTGAAAAAACTCTAGCGGAGATGTTTCAGATGGTGAAGGCAACTGGTGAGTTGCCTAAGACTTCTCAACCACCTTTGGGAGAGTTTTTAGAGCTTTTCACGGATTTATCAAAGCAAGGTAAAAAGGTATTAATGCTTGCGTTAGATGGTGTTTTAAGTGGAACAGTAGAAACTGCGCGCTTAGCAGCAAGGCAGGTGATGGCGAGTGTTCCAGGAGCGGATATACGGGTTGTTGATAGTTTGACCGCTGCGGTACCAATCTCCGGAATGGCGATGGCGATATTGGAAGCTTTGGAGTCGGGGATAGACCTTGATGAGGCAGAAGAATATGCTCGTGATTTAGCTTTGCGTACAGAAACTTATTTTACGGTTAATACGTTAGATTATCTGCAAAAAGGTGGAAGAATTGGCGCGGTAGGAGCTTTGTTCGGCAATTTATTAGGTATAAGACCGATTGTTTATTTGGATAAAACAGGTGCTTTAACGATTGCTGATAAGGTGCGCACAAGATCTAAAACCTTAAAGCGAATGATTGAGCTCGCAACAGAGCATGCTCCTTTTGAAGCAATGTATGTGGCACATGCTGAAGCACATGAAGAAGCAGAAAAAGTTAAACAACAATTAGCAGAAATGTATAAAGATATTCCAATCATGATGACCGGTATCGGTACAGTACTTGCTTCGCATTTAGGCCCCGGCACAATTGGCATCTTTTTACGGCGCAAAAAATAGAAAGGGTGTAAATTGATGGGGACTAAACAAGAGGCCGTAGTAAATGGCACTCAGTATAAGCAGATGCTTTTAGGAGCATATCAAAGTTTTGAAAAAAATTATGTTACAATTAATAATTTAAATGTTTTTCCTGTACCAGATGGTGATACAGGTACCAATATGTTACATACGATGCGCTCGGTAGCAGAAACAGTCTCAACCTTAGAAACGACTAATATTGGAGAAGTTGGGCAAGCTGCTGCACGTAGTGCCGTGCTTGGAGCTCGTGGTAATTCAGGAGTTATTTTATCACAACTATTGTATGGTATAGGTAAAGGACTTGCAGGTAAAGAAGCCGTGAGTATTAACCAAATTGGCAAAGCTTTTCAATATGGTATTTTATATGCTTATCGAGCAGTTTCTAAACCAGTTGAAGGTACAATTTTGACGGTTGCGCGTGGTATTGCGAAAGGTACATATCATGCAGTGCGTAGTGGAGCAGATGTTAAGGAATTACTTAAAGAAGCATTGTTAGTTGGACGAGCAGAGCTTGCAAGAACACCTGAATTATTGCCCGCTTTAAAAGAAGCAGGGGTTGTAGATGCAGGCGGTCAGGGTTTGTTAGTCTTTTTTGAAGGCTGTCTAGCGGGTTTAACGGGTGATGCACCGCCTTTAGTTGAGAGTGCTTCAACGCAGGCAGAGGTTTTTGGGCATACTGGAGAACTAGATTTAGAATATCCATATTGTACAGAGTTTGTGGTTCACGATGTTGAGGTATCGGAAAAAGAGATAAAAAAGACATTACAAGCAATGGGTAATTCTTTGATTGTAGGAATCGTCTATGATTTAGTGAAGGTACATATTCATAGTAAAAATCCTGGGGAAGTTTTGCGCAAAGCCATTGAATGGGGCTCTTTACACGATATAAAGATTGATAATATGGCCGATCAACATCAAAAAAAGTTATTTGCGATTACCAAGTCCGTTACCCCTAAAAGCGGTTTAGCCGTTTTATCAGTGGCGGCGGGTGATGGTATTGCCGATATCATGAAAAGCATTGGTGCTGAAGAAGTTATCTATGGTGGACAAAGCATGAATCCACCAGTTGAAGATTTTATGAAGCATATAGAAAGCGGCAATGCTGAGCAATATATTATTTTGCCAAATAACAAGAATATCGTGCTTGCCGTGCAACAAGTTAAGAAGTTATTAGGTACAAAGCAGGTTGATTTTATACCAACAACGAACCTCGCACAAGGTTTGGCAGCACTCTTAGCTTTTGATAAGAACAAAACCATGATTGAAAACATTATGGCGATGAAAGAAAGGGCTAAGAACGCGCGTAGCGCATCTTGTAGTATTGCAGTCAGAGATAGTGTTGTAAACGGTATTAAAGTTAAAAAAGGACAATATCTTGGATTAATAGAAGAGAAGATTGTTGGTGCCGCTGATTCTTTAGAAGAAGCAGCTGAGTTAACCTTAGCGGCTGCGGCAAAAGATGCGGAATTAATAAGTCTTTATTACGGTTCAGATTTGACTGGCGGACAGGCGGAATCATTAGCGGAAATGCTGAGAGCTAAAAACGAAGAGTGGGAGATAGAACTTCTACAAGGTGGACAACCATTATATCCACTTCTAATCGTTATAGAATAAGTAATCTAGCGGATAAGTCTCGCTTCAAGGGACTTATCCTTTTTTCTTCAAAAATGGCATTGCCAACAACTATTTTTAGAGGAGGCGTACGGTGGAACAGATTTTTATAAGTATAATTATTGGAATCCTAG
>DVNI01000127.1 GCA_018714505.1 Candidatus Avacidaminococcus intestinavium | reverse complement strand
CATTAGCTTTTCTAAACAACTTGCTCTTACTTCCGCGATAACCTTTTGCTAATTTTAAAACTTTTTTATGTCTTCTATGTGCTGTGACGCCAACTTTTACTCTTGCCATGGTAAATCCTCCTTAAAATGTCTTTCAAATATTAAGCGTACGGCAACATCTTTGCTACGCGTTCATGATCTGTTTTGTGAACTAATGCGGCTTTGCGCAAACTTCTTTTACGCGCAGGAGATTTATGTTCAAGAATGTGACTTCTAAACGCTTTAGCACGTTTAAATTCACCTGTACCTGTAACTTTAAAACGTTTAGCAGCACTTCTGCGGGTTTTCATCTTTGGCATAAAAAACAGCCTCCTTAATTATTTTGTAATTTTAGGCGAAACAATCATAATCATATTTTTACCTTCTAATTTGGCTGCGCGTTCAACAACTGCCAAATCACCTAGTTTATTCGCCATCTTAGTTAATAAAATACTACCTAGTTCTGGGTGAGATAATTCACGCCCGCGGAACATAATTGTTATTTTTACTTTGTCGCCATCTTCTAAAAATCTGACTGCGTTTTTGAACTTAACGTCAAAATCATGATCTTCAATACCTGGTCGTAATTTAACTTCTTTAATATCAAAAGTTTTTTGCTTTTTACGAGCTTCCTTATCACGCTTTTGTTGTTCATAGCGATATTTACCATAATCCATAATACGGCAAACCGGTGGTTTTGCATTTGGTGCAATTTCCACTAAATCCATTTGACGTTCAATAGCTAAGTTCAGTGCATCTCGTCCTGACATAATGCCAAGTTGCTCACCTTCATCACCTACGACACGTATTTCACGAGCTCTGATTTCTTCATTAATGCGCAAGCTTTCTTTGCTTATAGCCGTTCACCTCCAAAAAAAATATTAAAAGCGGGTAGATATATAATCCACCCGCCGATAATTACAATATCATTGACCCTGTCGAACAAATTGTTGCAAGGTGAGAAGCGGATGGCTTCTACTTCGTTACTGATATATGATAGCACGTCTAACATTATCTGTCAATACAGTCGTGCGTTAAAACAGTTTTTATTATTTTGTTGGAGTAAATTACTAACTAGAATGAATAGTCCATTCCCATCCGATAAACTCGACCTATATTACCATCCGCATATGCACCAAAGTTTTGATGATTACCAATATTATCAATGCCTAAATAAACATCATAGTCTTTACTTATTTTTTTACTAGCCATAATATTAACAACAGTAAAGTTTTTTGTGCTATAAACATTATTGCCCATAGAACCTTTGCTTGCATCATTATAAAAATAATTAAAATTAGAAACTAGATCAAGCTCATAGTTCCAGGCATAACTATCCTGTGGTCTATAACTAGCACCTAAAGTTATTCGATGCTTAGCTCTATCAGTCAATCTCCTGTTATCGGTTTTGTTTTTTGCATCTAGAAAAGTATAGCCTAGATTTAAGCTAAGTACTGGTGATATTTGGTGCGTGGTATAGATTTCTGCCCCCTGCAAAGTTGCTTTTGGTACATTTTCATAAGTCATAACACGGTCGTTAATAATTCCAGGATATTCGTTTTGATAATCACCCGTATTTTTACCTGTCCAATATGCATTAATTAAATCTTTTACTTGATTGCGAAAAATTCCAATATGTAGTGTTGCGTTTTTAGCATAATCTTTTTCAAAAGATAACTCATACCCTAACGATTTTTCCGGTTTTAAATCAGGATTTCCTTCAAAGAACTGTCCCGGTCCTCCACGATTAGCTGCATACATCTCCCAAAAATGATAAAGTTCATTAACAGTCGGTGTCTTATAACCTTGACCAACAAGAGCTTTCCAACGTGTTGTTTCATTCACGTTATAAGTTGCTCCAAGACTAGCAGTTACATCACTACCAAATTTATTACTATAATCATAGCGAAGTGAGGGTAAAATAAACCATTTTTCAT
This sequence comes from Candidatus Avacidaminococcus intestinavium, assembly GCA_018714505.1. GTDB lineage: Bacteria > Bacillota > Negativicutes > Acidaminococcales > Acidaminococcaceae > Avacidaminococcus > Avacidaminococcus intestinavium. The sequence goes on along the minus strand of DVNI01000127.1, from coordinate 9,343 downwards.
TAGGTCTATATTCATCTTGTAAATAAATCGCACTATAATTAATAGCAGCGCTGTCATAGGCGTCTTCCGCCGTACCATTCTCCGGCAAAGATGTACCTTTTTTCTTTAGTCTTGTTCCCTCACTATGGTCTCTGCGATATTCAAAGCCAGCGGTAATATAATTTTTAGCATTAAGAACCCATGACTCTTGGCCTTCAATAACACTAATCGTTCTTTTGACAGTATCAACTTTCGTCGTCGACGAAGAAAAACTTTCATTACCATTTGGTCTTATTAAATATTTATCAGCTGAGGACGTATATCTTTTATCATAAACTGATTGATACGCTCTAACTTGCCAGTTTTCTTGTGTTCCTTTACCTTTATAGGTTATTGCATAATCTGTTCGCTTATTATCATTATTAATCACGTTTTCGCTACGTAGTTTATTAGGTCCCATCGCGGTATAAGTCATATCTCCCTTATTATTGTTTTCTTTAAATCTACTGAAATCAAAATTTAATTGCTTCTCATTACTCACTTCATAACCAATACCCAAACTAATAGGTTGTGCTTTACCGAAAAAATTCATATCATCATCACTACCTGATGAATCACGATAGGGTCTGTTTTTATTAAGACCTGTGCTTAACTTATAACTCAACTTCTGTTCTTTACCTTGCAAATAAAGGTTGCTCTTATAACCTGCCCCATTACCGTTTTCATACCAATTATATTCATAATTTACAGAACCAGATGTTTTTTCAGGTTGTTTAGTAATAATGTTAATTACACCGCCCATAGCATCGCTTCCATATAGTGCTCCAACTGGTCCTCTAATAACTTCAATTCTTTCAACATCTTCCATTCTAATGCGTTCAACATCCCAGGCATTAGCTGAATTATATGATAATTCGCCGCCCAACCGTTTCCCGTCAAGCAAAATTAATACATGTCGAGATTCGCTGCCACGAATACTGATATTACTTCTACCCTGAAAATCATTAAAAATATTAACTCCTATTGCATTTTTCAACGCATCCTTTAGAGTCGTTGCGTGAATAGCTTCTAACTTATCACGAGTAATAAGTTCCACGGCATGTGGGTTGTCTTTAATACTTACTTCTGTTTTAGTTGCCGTTATTACCATAGGATCTAACGAATACTGTGGGACTTCGGCTGCCTCTACACCTATCGCTGCGAGTGTTAAGGTTGTTGTCATTAGTAATTTTGTAACAATCTTTTTGTTCTTTTTCATTTGTTTTCTCCTCCAAATTTAGGATTAAAAACAAAAAACCTTCCTGTGCATGACAGGAAGGTTGATACAAATATACCTATAGCTGAACCTTTTCCTAACCTGTCACTCGCAAGTAGAATAAAGAGTACAGACAGGTTTTCTGACTTGGAAAGCATTATGAAGTCTTACTAATTAAAGTTATAATATCTAACTCTCTCTTTATAAAGACTCAAAACGCTCGTTCCTTACAGTGGCGGGACCGCGCCGGATTTACACCGGCTTATCTATTAAGTATTACTACATCTGGCCTCATCAAATATTCAGTTTTTTGTTCATGAATACTATACTAAATCTTGTTGGAGTAAGTCAATTTTTTATTTTTTATCCTTGATTTCGGACAACAACATATCCATAAATTCATCGACCTTCATACTACCGATATCGCCTTCACTGCGGCGGCGAACCGCTACGGTACTTGCTTCCATTTCTGCATCACCGACAACCAACATATAAGGAATCTTATTAACTTGTGCATCCCTAATCTTATAGCCCATCTTCTCATTACGATCATCGAGATAAACCCTTATGCCTGCATCAAACATTTTCTTATATAATTCATTTGCATAAGGAACATGCTTATCTGTAATTGGCAAAATACGAACTTGCGTAGGTGCGAGCCATGCTGGAAATGCACCTGCATAATGTTCAATCAAAATCCCAATAAATCTTTCAATGCTGCCATATACTACACGATGAATCATAACCGGACGATGTTTTTGGCCATCTTCTCCAATATAAGTTAAATCAAACTTCTCTGGTAATTGCATATCTAATTGTATTGTACCGCATTGCCAAGTACGACCAATAGAATCCGTTAAATGGAAATCTATCTTAGGACCATAGAAAGCACCGTCACCCTCATTAATTCTAAAATTCAAGCCAAAGTCTTCCATGGCTTCACGCAAAGCATTAGTTGTTGTTTCCCAAGTTTCTGCGTCTCCCATTGAGTTCTCCGGTCTTGTAGAGAGTTCAGCATGATATTTCAAACCAAAAGTTGCATAAACCTCATCAAATAATTTAATCACATTTTGTATCTCATCTTTAATTTGGCTAGGCATCATAAAGATGTGTGCATCATCTTGCGTAAAGCAACGTACTCTAAATAAACCATGTAGAGCACCTGATAATTCATGACGATGTACTAAACCAAGCTCTCCTGCTCTAATCGGTAATTCTTTATAACTATGTGGTTTAGTTTTATAAACGAGCATACCACCAGGACAGTTCATCGGTTTTATAGCATAATCTAATTCATCAATCTGAGTAAAATACATATTCTCTCTATAATGATCCCAATGTCCTGACGTTTCCCACAAAGCACGTGAAAGAATCATTGGCGTCTTTATTTCTTCATATCCATACACTCTATGTACTGCACGCCAATAATTTTCTAATTCATTTCTAATAATCATGCCATTAGGATGAAAAAATGGAAAACCAGGTCCCTCTTCCATTAAGCTGAAAATATCTAACTCTTTACCTAATTTACGATGATCACGTTTAGCCGCTTCTTCTAACATTTTTAAATAATCTTCTAGCTCTTCTTTATTAGCAAAAGCCGTTCCATAGATACGTTGTAACATTTTATTTTTTTCATTACCACGCCAATATGCACCAGCAATACTTTGTAATTTAAAAGCTTTTACACGTCCAGTCGATGGGCAGTGTGGACCTGCACATAAATCCAGAAACTCACCTTGACTATAAGTACTAATAATAGCATCTTCTGGCAAATCATTAATTAATTCTACTTTATAAGGTTCTTCCATTTCTGCAAATAAGCTTAGTGCTTCTTGACGTGGCAATTCTTTACGCGTTAGTGGATAATTAGCCTTGATAATTTTTGCCATTTCTTTTTCAATAGCAAGTAAATCCTCTGGTGTAAAAACATGCTCACTATCTATATCATAATAAAATCCATTAGCAATAGCTGGCCCAATCGCTAGTTTTGCGTCTGGAAATAAACGTTGTATTGCTTGAGCCATAGTATGAGATGCTGTATGCCTAATAGCGTGCAACCCTTCTGGCATTTCTGGAGTAATAAATTCAACCTCTGCATTCTCAACTAAAACTTCATTTAAATCTCGATTTGTCCCATTAACAACAGCCAATAATGCCGTTTTACCTAATTTTTGTGACAAACTTTTAGCAATTGCTAATAAAGTAACACCTTTATCAAATAATTTTTGACTGCCATCTTTTAAAGTTACTACAATCTGTTCCATAATAATCCTCCTAAATTAGTCTGCAAAAAAAAATAAAACTCCTATCCCTAAAACTAAGGGACGAAGTTTTCCGTGGTTCCACCCTGATTGATGTGTAGTAAACACACCCACTCGGTACCGTTAACGCCGGCTTACGTAATTTTATACTTGCTTTACAGCTTTCCAAAATCGATTTGAAGGTGGTCATACATACTTTTATTAAACTACTCTCAGCCTAAGGTAGTTCTCTCTGGATAATTACAGTTACGTATCGTCCTTCGCATTATCTTTAATATATTTAACTTGTATGTTATTATAGCACAACAAAAACCATTGTCAACACTTTGTATCAAAAAGGAAATGATAGTATAATAAAGATAAGAATTTTTTTGAAAAGAGATGGCTATGTTAATAAAAAAACTTTTTCTAACAATCTTTCTAGCACTATTACTACTTCCTAATACAGTGCAAGCAAAAACCAAACTACTCTACATACCTTTAGATAACAGACCTGTCTGTCTTAGTTATGTAACGCAAACAATTGTAGCTGCAGGATATGAAGTTACTACGCCGCCTGAACATCTATTGGCTTCTGAAAATCACCATGGTAATCCTGATGCTTTATGGAACTGGCTCATCAAAACAATTCCAACTGTTGATGCTGCAGTTCTATCAACTGATAGTCTTTTATATGGTGGATTGGTTGCATCACGCACGCACGAATTTTCTACCGATACTATACATAATAGAGTAGAGAGAATTGCTAAACTAAAAAATGATTTTCCATTAGTAAAGATTTATGCCTTTTCTACGATTATGCGCACCCCAAGACAAAGTTTTGGTAATGTCGAACCAGAGTACTATACAAAATACGGTCCTGATCTTTTTAAATTAACGGAATTAAATGATAAAGAAGAAAGTCTCGGCCTAACCAAACAAGAAGAACATCAAAGAAATTTATTAAAACTAAATATTCCAGCTATATACCTAAATGATTGGTTTGATCGCCGCCAAAAAAACTATGAAGCCAACCTTCGTTTAATTAAATATAGTCAAACACGCAGCTTTCACTTCTTTGCAATAGGTAAAGATGATGATGCTCCGCTTTCACAAACACATATGGAAAGCAGACATCTTACCGAGGCGGCCCTCCTTGCGTCCCTTAATAAATTCATCATTCTTCCTGGCGTTGATCAGCTGGGTCTGCTCTTACTCACTAGGGCAATCAATGACGCCGAATACAAAAAGCCTATTGTTAATGTTATCTATGCTGATGGTGTGGGTAAAAATACTTTACCATATTACTCTGATCAACGATTATCTTCATCCATTCCTGATCAAATCGGTGTTGCTGGCGGTAGAGCAACTGAGTTTCTAGAAGAAGCCGATCTTATCCTAGCCGTAAATGCTCCATATGATGGAATTACCAAAGATGCTACTTACGTTGATAATCTTTATTTTTCTTCTAAAGCTAATTTAAAATTTGCTGCGCAAATAAAAAAACTAATAAGAAATAAAAAAGATATAGCTCTCGCCGATGTTGCATACGCCAATGGAGCCGATAATGGATTTATGCTTGCACTACACAAAGAAGGTCTACTAGAACACTTAGCTGCGTATTCTGGTTGGAATACTGCTGACAATACGGTTGGTTTTGCCCTTGCTCAAGGTTTGTTAAGCCGTGCTATGACCTCGCAAGATAAAATAACATTACTCCATACTAGATATCTTGATGACTGGCTTTATCAAGCCAATATTCGTACTGACCTACGTAATTATATCAATAGGCGCAATCCTAATATAATTTATGATCTTACGCCACAACATTTACGTATCCTCGCAACAACACAAAGACTTTACAAGGATTATCTAGATGAATTTAAATTTTTAAAACAAACTAGTTTTGATATCGACTTTCCTTGGAATCGCTTATTCGAAATTAATATTATAACAAATGCAACAAAAAACGACGCTAAAAAATAGCGTCGTTTTTATTAATTTAATCTTAGCGCATATTTATAAATTGCAGATCTACATCTAAATCTGCTTGTTTCAAAAGATGAATAACCGCTTGCAAATCATCTTTCTTTGAGCCAGTAACTCTTACCTGATCATCTTGTATTTGTGCTGAAACTTTTAATTTGCTATTCTTAATTAGAGTGATAATTTCTTTAGCTTTTTCTTTAGAAATACCTTGTTCAATATCAATGGTTTGACGCACAGAACCTTTTGCTGCCGGTTCAATCTTTCCTGGTTTTAAGCACCGCAAAGAAAGCTCGCGCTTAGCCATTCTTTGGCGTAAAATATCCAAAATTGCAGTAAGTTTATACTCATCTTCCGCTGCAATTTTTAGTGCTTTTTCTTCTAGTTTAATATCCGCATCAGATCCTCTGAAGTCATATCTTTGACTTATTTCTTTTTTCGTCTGATTAACGGCATTATCCATTTCTTGCATATCAAGCTCTGATACAATATCAAAAGAACTATCTTTGGCCATCCAAAACACCCCTTTACTTCTTATAATTTTATTCTATCATGAAGATAACTTACCTTCAACTTAAAAAGGTGATAACAGTAAAGACTGTTATCACCTTTTTATTAAACGTGTTTAATTCGATCCGCAACTTCTTTTTTCTTTGCATCATTAAATCTCGGTAACGTACTTAAATAACCTGTTATTCTACGAACTCTAACCACACTATCATAATGTGGATTTACTATAATATTATCGCCCTTAACATTTAGATCTACTGACAAAAGCTTTTTATGAGGCATAACCTGCAATTGCTCATTAACATATATCGCAGCTTCTGCTTTTGAAATGTTATCGGTACACTTCACTTGAACACCATAAACTTCATACGTCATCCTCATCAACCTCCGTATAGATATATCCTTTATACGAAATATGATACTTTATAATTTCGATTTAGTCAAGCATTACTACTATATCTTGTGTCAGTTTTAAGTCAAGCATCTTCAATTGTCTATATTTAGTTATCCTAAATCTGTTCTCGTCCTTCCATTTCATTAACATAATTACGTAAACGATACTTCACAATATCACTAGCTGCCGTAGACAAAGAAATATCATCAGTATCGACATATCTAATTTTTCTTTTTAAGAACTGACCGTCTGTTACTTTATAAATGTAGATATCTGCGGAAACAACAACCCTTTGTAATAAATCTCCCCGCTCATGCCAAAAATGTCCAAAAGAACGAACAAGCCGCTCGGAATAATTGTTAATAAATAATAGAACTACTACTTTAGCCGAAATTTTATCAGCGATTTCTTGCAAGTTTTCTTCTTGTAGTTTGTTTGTTTTTACGCTACTAGCTTTAAGATAGTCACGTACAACAGCATCTGGTTCATGATTTTTTATCAACTCATAATAAGGCATATAATAAGCTTGTCGCACCTGCTCGCGCCAAGATAGAAACTCAGATTCTTTTGTATTACCAGAATAATCAACTAGAACAAAAGCAACTGGAGCATACTCAAAAGCGGCCTCAGCTTTTGACGACATTCCACTCATTGAAAAACAAACTGCCAACAGTAGCATTAATAACGTTTTTTTCATTGCCCTCACTCCTTCTTAAAAATATCTTGCGCACAACCTTTAGGCATCGTGATATTAAAAATTTTACCGAGCGTACTACCAACATCGGCAAAGCTAGCCATAGGCTTTAAGGCCTGTGGTTTAACTTTTTCGCCGTAAAACAAGATAGGTATATTTTCTCTAGTATGATCACTCCCTTGCCACAGTGGATCACATCCATGATCTGCTGTAATTAAAAGAAGATCTTCTACCGTCATTGCTTCATATAACTTAGGCAAAAGTTTATCTAGTTCCTCTAATGCGTTTGCATACCCACCCGGATCTCTACGATGTCCAAATGATGAATCAAAATCAACAAAATTAGTAAAAATTAGCGTATCCTTTTGACATTCTACCATCGCTTTTAAAGTTGCTTGAAATAGCTCGGATATTCCAGCCGCTTTATAATGCTTTGTTATGCCTCGATGCGCAAATATATCGGCAATTTTACCAACGGCAAACACATCTTTATGCTTTGCAACTAACTTATCAAGTAGCGTTTCTTCTGGTGCCGGTACTGCATAGTCATGTCGATTTGCCGTTCTTACAAAACCCGTTTTCGACTCACCAGTAAAAGGACGTGCTATTACTCTTGCAATGCGATAGGGTTGAACAAGTTCAAACGCAATTTTACAAAGTTCATATAATCGTTCTAGCCCAAAATATTCTTCATGTGCTGCTATTTGTAACACGCTATCAGCCGATGTATAAATAATAGGCTTTTTTGTATGGCAATGCTCTTCTCCTAACTCTTTAATAATTTCTGTGCCAGAAGCTTGCTTGTTTCCTAATACTCCACTTAACTGGCCTTTTTTTATTAATTCTGACACTAACTCTTTCGGAAAACTATCCTCTGCCTGCGAAAAATATCCCCAGTCAAATTCTACTGGTACTCCCATTAATTCCCAATGCCCGCTTAAAGTATCTTTTCCTTTGCTTTGCGGCGCAGCATAAGTATATGCACCTAATGGAGCCCCTTGATATTCACTAAGAGCATGCTTTAATTGAATGCCACCACGACTTGCTTGCGCAACACGACTCAACCCTAAACGATCTAATTCTGGTAAATACAGAGGACCAGTTTTGCGATTTGTCATGCACCATTCAGTAATATGACCTAAAGTATCTGCTCCGGCATCACCAAAAACTGCTGCATCTTTTGCGGCACCAACTCCAAATGAATCCAATAATAAAATAATTATTTTTTTCATACTATTTTTTACCCCTTAAATTTAATTTGTTTAATGCTCTGTGTACCACCTTAATGAACCGTTCCGACGCTCTATTATAAATATCCGCTGAAGAAATATTTTCACTAACACCTCTTTGTGCTACTACACCACAGATTGAAGCTGCTCGTAATCCAAGAACTTTTGCAACAATGAATAGGGTTGCTGTTTCCATCTCATAATTGTATGCTCCTAAAGACCGCCACTCTGCTAAAGAACCTTGATAAGCACGTATAACATATCCTGAATAACTATCATAACGTTCTTGCCCTGGCCAAAAAGTATCGGAAGAAACAGAAATTCCAACATGATAAGGTATTTTTTCTTCTTCGGCAACCTCTACCAAGATATTAGTAAGCGCTAAATCTGCTACAGCAGGAAATTCGATTGGCGCATAATGTTTTGATGCTCCATCAAGCCGTACAGCAGCATCATTAATAATAAGATCGCCAAGCTCTATTTGTGGTTGAATGGCGCCAGTTGTTCCAACTCGAATAAAGTTTTTAACACCCAACTGCGCTAATTCTTCTACGCAAATACTGACCGATGGTCCACCCATCCCAGTTGAACAAATAAGTACTGGTAAGTCACCAGCATAAGCAAGCCAAGATGTATATTCACGATGCTTAGCAAGAAACTTTGGATTGGTAAAACTTTGTGCAATGCTTTCCACACGCCCCGGATCACCTGGCAATAATACGTATTGTGCCTCTGCAATATTTTTTTTAGACAAGCCTAAATGGTACATGACTTGATTATATTCTACAGGATTATTCATTATGATCTCCGCCTTTCTCTCTTGATATATTTCGCTAAATTTTTTATTCTACCTGCTTATAAAAAATGCTGCAGTAATGGATTTTATTTTCCACTACTACAGCATCTACCTATTACTCGGCTATTTCACTAATAATTACTTCATCACTTCCATCACTTTCAGAAAGAGCAACTATAACTGATTCTCGATGTGAAGTCGGGACATTCTTACCTACATAATCCGCTCTAATAGGTAATTCACGATGCCCTCTATCA
>DVNI01000126.1 GCA_018714505.1 Candidatus Avacidaminococcus intestinavium | reverse complement strand
GCGCGCATAAAAAACCTACGGGAAAAATTAATAATGCTCCCCATAAAAATCCTTTTTTCGCCGTTGCTGCACTTTTAGCGCTACAAGCAATTTGCACCGGTCCTTGAGCTGTGATAGCTTGCGTAATCATTACAACAAACCAGCCAATAATAACCGCTATTGGCAAACCCGAAAATGGATTTAACCAGTCTTGTTCTGCCGGCAATTGCATTGCTAGTGCTTGTAAGCCTCCAACACTATCGACAGCTGAATAAGTTGAATACAAAACGCCAAAATAAATTAATAAAACACTAATAACATTAGATAACCCGGAGGACCATAAACCACCGAGTAATGTTACGCCGATAAAGACGACTGCACTGGTTAGCATTCCGCTTTTAAACGTAAAAATATCCGGCAATAATGCAGAAAGAATCGCACCGCCCGCCAAATATTGTAAGCTAGTAATAACTAGCATAATTATCAAAAGTCCGATAACGCTGATAATACGTCCCTTAGTATCATAATATCTTTCAAATAAATCTGGAATTGTAGTTGCATTTAGCGCGCGATATTTGCCTGCCGCAACAAGCCCCATCACTAAGGCACCAGCAGACCATGCTGCATTGTACCAACCCGCTGCAATTCCCACAGCAAAAGCGTTTTCGGCAACGCCTACTGTCGATGCTGCACCAACAGCTAATGCCGTTATATTAATCGCAATTAGACCTGTACCGAACTTTCTTCCAGCAAATAAATATTCCGCTGTACCGTGATCAGCTTTCTTTTTTGCATACAAACTTATCGCAAATAATAAAAAAACATAAAATACCACAATAAATAACTGTACTGACATTAAACCACACTACCTTTCTACACAAAACCTGCAAATTTTTTACCCACACTTCCATTCTACAAAGCCTCATCATTGGGCTATCTTGTATTATAACAATAAAATAACATAAAAAAAAGTAGCAAAGCCAATAATCCTTTGCCTTCTTCATTAAAGAATGATAATATTTTTACATAAAAAAATCACTAAACAAGGAATTTGTTTTTTACTGTCGAATTTAAATATTGTTCAGGTTTTTTATTTTAGCAATATAATCATTTAATTCTTATTTTATAATTGCGCACTATGCCATGAAGGAGGGGGAATATACCATGTATAAGATTTATAAGAGTAGCACTAGTGGTCTGGACGAACTAACAACTGAACATTTAGAAAAAGGTATATGGATTGATGTCATTAGCCCCTCAATCGAAGAATTAACTGAAATCTCTGCCTTGACTGGTGTCCAATTAGACTTTTTAGCAGCAGCATTAGATGATGAAGAAAAATCTCGCATTGAATTTGAAACTGATCAAATACTAATTTTAGTAGATATACCTCTTTTACGCAGTAACAATGATTATGATACTTTGCCCTTAGGCATTATTATCACGGCTAATGCCATAATTACCGTGTGTTTGGAAGTTAATGCCGTGCTTGCCGATTTCTCATCTAGTAACTATCGTATGTTTAGCACGTTTAAGAAAACTCGATTTTTATTTCAAATTCTCTATAAATCAGCCACACTTTATCTAAGATATATTCGTAATATCAATAGGCGTACTGATGAATTAGAGCAACACTTACGTAAATCAATGGAAAATGAAGCACTCTTTAATTTGCTCGATGTACAAAAATCATTAACGTTCTTTTCTGCCTCTTTACGAAGCAACTATATTGTCACTGAAAAGCTTTTACGTTTACGTTCAACCAATCAGCTACAACATTTAATAAAAATGTACGAGGAAGACGAAGATTTATTAGAAGACGTTATCATTGAATATAAGCAGGCCATTGAAATGGTAGAAATGTACAGTCATATTCTTAACGGCATGATGGAGGTATTCGCTTCTATTATCAACAATAATATGAACTTTGTCATGAAATTCCTAGCCGGTGTTACTATTCTACTAGCAATACCAACTGTTCTTTCTGGTCTCTGGGGCATGAACGTTCCTGTTCCTTTAGCCGATAATGAATACGCCTTTTTTATCTTAATCGGAATTGCTGCTATCATTTCAGGTACTTTTGCCTATTTCCTTTGGAAAAAACGTATGTTCTAATCTTGAAAGGAGCACAATATGTCCAAAATACTTGCCGAACAATTATTATCTGGTATTACTCTAGGTGATGACGAAAATAAAGAATATATCTATTTGCCAGGCGGTGAACTTGGCAGCGAAAACCCTTATTGTATTTTTGAAAAAAATGGTGAAAGGTTGCGTGATCTACCACTGGAAGATGCCGTAACTTTAGCCAAACGTTTACATCTTATACCTATAAAAGCACCTAAGTTCAGTAAATAAAAAAGTCTTGCTCTTTAAAACGAGCAAGACTTTTTTATTTTATGACAACGACCGGCACTTTCGCAGTTTGAATCAGTTTATTACTCACACTATCACTTAAGAGTCCTTTAAATGTTCCAAGACCTCTACTCCCGACCACAATCGTATCGCAATGAAACTTTTCTACAGCATTCATAGCTGTTTCTGATGGCATACCGAACTCCAATAAATACTGAACTCGTATCTGTTCTTTATCGAGAATTTGTTTTGCCACACCTAATATTCTATTACCAATTTTAACAAGTTCATCATTAGCTTGCACTCTTAGTTCCTTATCTAAAGGTGCTGCTTCTACTTTAACTTTCATCTCAGTTTTAACAGAAGTCATCACAACAACTTCTCCTTCACTCAATGAACAAAGTTTTACCGCATAATCCAAGGCACGAATAGAACAATCCGTTTCATCAAATAATACTAGTATTTTTTTTAACATCCATCATCTTCCTTTACAAAAAAATCGTGCCGAAAAAATCGGCACGAAATGCCTTCTCTTTATCTAACAATAACAACAGGACATGTAGCATTCGCAACAACTTTGCTACTGACGCTCCCGATAATAGCTTTAGATAAAACTCCTAATCCACTATAACCGATAACAATAGCATCGACTCTATTTACTCCTGCTTCCCTAATGATCGTTTTAGCTGGTTCGTCATGGATAACTTCTTTATAACTGATTTTATCATAACCACCCAGTGCTGCAACTTTCTTCTCGGACATCGCAAGAGCCCATTCACCAGCTTTACGCTGTTCGCTTGCTGAAAGTTCTTTTTTGTCAAACTCGTTTTTAAGAATCGCCTCTTGAATAGATTCATCAATTGCATCCATCTCATAAGAATGTAATCTTGATAGGTCTAACGGTACTGTAACATGTAAAACTATAATCTCGCTGCCATTAGCCTTACCCATCTCCATGGCAAATTCTAAAGCCCTTAAAGAAAGTGGGGAACCATCAACCGAAACTAAGATCTTGTTTAACATACCTAACGCCTCCCTATAAAAATTTTTTTATCTCTATGAATCATCATAGGCTGATCTTATTTAACAATCAAAACAGGAACCGTCGAATATTGTGATACTTTACTACTAACACTGCCCAAGAAAAACTCCGCAATGCTACTAAGCCCTCTACTACCTAAAACAATAGCATCACACTCATGCCTTTTCGCAACATCAAGAATTTTTTCAGAAGGATGACCAATTTTCATCATATATTCGGTTTCTCCCTCATAATCAATAAGATGTTCTTTTGCCATCGCTAATACTCTATCACCTATTTTTGCCAATTCATCATTGCCTTGATTAATCGTGGCATAATCAAAAGGTACTGCTAAAAGAGCAGCATTATTATAGGGCTGAATCACATTAAGCACTACAATAATACTGCCAAATTTTTCGCCTATACTAGTGGCTTGTTGAAGCGCATGCCAAGCATTTTCTGAACCATCAACCGGTACCAAAATCTTTTTGAACATAACGAACCCTCCAAACATTTTCAAAATATAGCTGCTATCGTTTTTATTGCTACTACCGTACTCTAATTCTCTAAAAAATTTTAACTATAATTTTTAATCTTCTTTAATTTATAATTCTTGATTGATTATAAAATTCCTGCTTCTAAAGCTAAATTAGCCAAAAATTAAACGCACCGTAATGGTGCGTTTAAAAAATCATTTAACTATTAATACTGGTATTTTTGCATACTGCGAGACTTTACTACTAACACTACCTAAAAAGAATTCTTTTATTCCACTTAAACCACGACTTCCAATCACAATACAGTCGCATTCTGTTTCATTTGCAATATTTAAAATTGTTTCTGACGGATGCCCTTCTTCTAATTTATAGGCAATCTTTCCTTGAAAATCAGTAAGCTTAGAGGTCGCTGTTTTTAATACATGTTCACCAATTCTTCTTAATTCATTATTACTTTCAATGACAGTCGCTGCATCTAACGGAACCGCCAACACAGAAATATTATTATAATTTTGCACAACATTAACTACAAGCAATTTGCTTTCGAACTTATTGCCCAAAGCCGCAGCATATTCTAGAGCTCTCCACGCTGTTTCAGAACCATCAACCGGTACTAGTATTTTTTTAAACATAGCTAAACACCTCCACTAGATAGAAATAAGCTTTCACTTCTTTACTATAAAATGTTCGCCTTTTTTTTGCAATTTCCTTTATTTTTTTATCTTTCTTCTCTATCGTAAGGAACACCCAAAGAATTAGGTGCTGCTAAACGACCACCTTTTTTTATCAAAACCAAAACCAAAACAAGAATCGTAAAGATATAAGGCAACATATTTAAAATAAAAATAGAAATTGGCAAACCAATCACCTGT
>DVNI01000009.1 GCA_018714505.1 Candidatus Avacidaminococcus intestinavium | reverse complement strand
AATAATGGATTCCATGCAAAGTGCCGAAGAGATGAGTACCGATGATATGGAAGATATGTATGATTTAATTGCAGGCAAAGGAATTGAAGTTATTGATGATGCGGTAGTGCCAGCTGCTAATGAGGACGCTGAAGAAGCTCCGATTGCTGAACATGAACTAGTTAATCTTAGTGTGCCTGAAGGCGTAAGCATAGATGATCCTGTTCGTATGTATTTGAAAGAAATAGGAAGAGTGCCTCTTTTAGTTGGTGAAGATGAAATAAAGCTAGCTAAACGTATGGATAAAGGCAATCAAGCACAAAAGCTGCTAAGCAATGAAGATTTGGATAATGTACAACTGGTTTTGCCTACTAATAATGATGTGAAATCGATGTTAGTTTTGGTACATGAACTGTTAGAGAAAGAAAAAGAATGGTATGCTGCGCGTTCTGTTAATCGCGTTTTCACACATATCATAGCAATGCAAGAGAGTGGTAAAATAGTTAATAGTGCTGAATTGCAAGAAATGTGTGCAGAATTTACCAAAGATGAAGTTGGTCGTATTCAACGACTATTAATTGATGGGCAAATTAAAATTGCTGCTAGCAAGAAAAAAGCTGTAATAAAAAAACAAACTTCTGATACAGAGGTAAGTTATTTAGTAACTATAAAAGAAGTTTTAGAAAAAATAAAAAGTGAATTGCCTAATGTTAAAGAAGCAGAGTTTTTTGGATTATGGGATGACTATAATCAAACCTTTACTAGTCTTTTACATGATATGGTTGATCAAGGTGAAGATGCTAAACGATGTTTGTCCGAGGCTAACTTACGTTTAGTTGTTAGTATTGCAAAACGGTATGTTGGTAGGGGCATGTTATTTTTAGATTTAATACAAGAAGGTAATCTGGGTCTGATTAAGGCAGTAGAGAAATTTGACTATAATAAAGGTTTTAAATTTAGTACTTATGCAACATGGTGGATTAGACAAGCCATTACTAGGGCAATCGCCGACCAGGCTAGAACGATTAGAATTCCTGTTCACATGGTGGAAACTATTAATAAATTAGTAAGAGTTTCCAGACAACTATTACAAGAATTAGGTCGCGAACCAGTACCTGAAGAAATTGCGAAAGAGATGGATACTAGCGTAGAACGGGTAAGAGAAATTATGAAAATTGCTCAAGAACCGGTATCACTAGAAACTCCAATTGGTGAAGAAGAGGATTCTCATTTAGGTGATTTTATTGAGGATCATGACGCACCAGCACCTGCAGATGCCGCATCTTTCACCTTATTACGTGAGCAACTTGTAGAAGTACTAGATACACTTACTTTGCGTGAAAAAAAAGTGTTAGAATTGCGTTTTGGCTTGGAAGATGGACGTTCGAGAACTTTGGAAGAAGTTGGGCAACATTTTGGTGTTACGCGTGAGCGAATCCGTCAAATTGAAGCAAAGGCATTAAGAAAGTTAAGACATCCTAGCCGCAGTAAGAAGTTAAAAGACTTTTTAGAGTAGAGTAGGACTTGACATAAAGTATGTAATATTATAAAATATTCTCGTTGGCTATTCGGGTTTGCCCGTGAAAGGCTAATCGGGCCTATAGCTCAGCGGTAGAGCCACCGGCTCATAACCGGTTGGTCCCTGGTTCGATCCCAGGTGGGCCCACCAAACAAGTAATAAAAGCGAAGCCTTTTGGCTTCGCTTTTTGCATATGGAGGCATTAATGAAATTCGGAGCGCGTCTAGAAACAATTGCTAAATGGGTACCCCAAAATAAAAAAATTGCTGATATTGGAACAGACCACGCATATTTACCAGTATTCCTTGTCAGAAACGGTGTAATAGTTAAAGCAATAGCTGGTGATATTGCTTTGGGCCCGTGTCAGGCGGCAGTCAAAACAATAACTGCGGCTGGACTTAAGGAGTCGATTGAAGTACGTCAAGGCAATGGTCTAAGTATTGTGCAAAGCGAGGATGCTGTTGAAGTAATTGTAATAGCGGGAATGGGCGCAACGACAATGATAGAAATCATTGCGACGGAGCAAAAAACAGCAAAGTTGGCAGAACGGATAATCTTACAACCGATGAATGGGGCGGCTCAGCTTAGAAAATGGGCTAATAGAGCCGGATGGAAAATAGTTGGTGAGGATTTAGTGCTTGAAGGCGGGTTATTGTATGAAATAATCGTTTTGGAACCTGGTGCAGAAGAAAGTTATACAAAGGCTATTTATGAGATTGGACCGCGTTTATTAGAACAAAGGCATCCATTGCTTAGTATACATTTCGAAAGAATAATTGCTAACTATCACAAGTTGCTACAAGCTATGAACGCGAGTGCAAAAGCAAGAAAGAGTCTAAAATACAAGAAAATAGCGACATTATTGGTAGAGGTGGAGGTGCTGAAAAATGAGTATAACCGTAGCTGATATTTGTAAAAAAATGGAACAGATTGCCCCGTTATATTTAGCAGAAAAGTGGGATAACGTGGGTTTACAAGTAGGTGACCCTAAATGGGAAGTAAAGAAAATTCTTTTTGCGCTTGATTTAACAGAAGAAGTTGTTTTACAAGCCCATGCAATGCAGGCGAATATGATTATAACTCATCATCCTTTTATTTTTTCACCACTAAAAAAGATAGTTAATGATAACCAGAAGTCCGAAGTAATTTATCAATTAATTAAGCAAGAGATCGCTGTTTATGCGGCTCATACTAATTTAGATGCGGCCGTTAATGGTGTTAATGCTGCCTTAGCAACTAGAATTGGACTAGAAAATTGTCAAATTTTACATCCAGCTGAACTAAGTAAGGTTTATAAGTTAGTAGTTTTCGTACCACACGCTTATGTGGAAGAGGTACTAACGGCTATACATAAGGCTGGTGCAGGAGTTATAGGAGAGTATTCTGATTGCGCTTATTTAAGTGAAGGCGAAGGACGTTTTCGTCCAGGTAGTGCGAGCAATCCTTTTTGTGGGACAAAAGGTGTTTTAGAAAAAACTCAAGAGCAAAGAATTGAAGTATTATTGCTGCAAACAAAGTTGATGGAAGTGCTTACCGCTCTTTTTACAAGTCATCCTTATGAAGAGCCAGTATATGAAATTAGTGAAGTTTTAAATGGAAAAAACATTAACGGAATCGGCAGAGTTGGCGATTTAGAGCGAGGTCTTGAGTTAAAGACTTTTGTAAAAAAGGTAAAAGAAGCTCTCCACGCAAAGGCAATTGTTTTTTTAGATGCGGGGCGCATGGTAAAAAAAGTTGCCGTATGTGGAGGCAGTGGTATGGAATTTTTGCAAGATGCAGTAAAAATGGGCGCTGATACTTTTATAACTGGTGATGTGAAATACCATCAGGCACAAGAGGCTCTTGCCTTAGGTATTAATTTAATTGATGCGGGACATCAGGTTTCGGAAAGACCAGTTTTAGCACTGTTAGAAAAAATCTTTATTAGCTGGAGCTTAGAAAATAATTATGCGTTAGCCACAAGTATTGCTGACGAAAAAGAAGTTCTACAGTATTTGTAGTGCACAATAAGATATGTTGGCAGTGTGGTATAATTGAAGAACAATATGAACAAAGAAGGATAAATCATGATTAATGAACTTAAAGCAGGGATGAAGACAGAGATTATTGTTTTATTGCGTTTGCAAAAAATCGGTAATTCTTCTAATGGTGGTGTTTTTGCACGAGGGTTAGCAGAAGATAATAGTGGTTGTTTGCCATTTATTTGTTTTGAGGCAGGAATTGTGGAACGTTTACGTGCTTTTGATGCTCCTAAAGCCGTGCGCCTTAATGTCCATGTAGATATTAATAAATTCTCTAGTGATATGGCGCTCCAGTTAGTTGTTCAAAAAATGAGTGAAGTGACTGAGCAAGATGACATTAGTCATCTCTTGCCACAAGGAAATTTTGATGCCCAGTTATGTGAAACACGTTTCAATGATTTAGTGCAGAAAATTACGCATACAGAATTACAACAATTAATTTTAAAGATTTTCACTGGAGATGTTTTTAAACAGTTTTTAATTAATCCAGCTGGTATGCGTTTGCATCATGCTTATGTCGGTGGTCTTTTGGAGCACTCAGTGTCAGTAACAGAATTAGCTTGTGTAATGGCTGATAAAATAGGTCATGTGAATAAAGATTTAATAATAGCAGGAGCTCTTTTGCATGATGTTGGCAAGTTAAAAGAAATCTCCCCAGAGATGGGTTTTCCATATACTACTGAGGGTAGATTATTAGGACATATTACTTTGACGGCTATGCTGGTCAAACAAGTAGCCGAGCAAATGAGTTTTCAAGATGATAAATTATTGCAGGAATTATTACATATTGTATTATCGCATCATGGCGATCGTGAAAAGGGATCACCGATTGCATGTGCTACAAAGGAGAGCTTTATTGTTCATTATGCAGACGAAATAGATGCTATTATGAATCAGTTTGCTAAGGATAAGGATAAAGACCAATGGGAATATAATAAGATGCTACAAAGATATATTTTGTTTTAAACTTGACTTTCAGAATTTAGTATGTTAAATTCTATTAATATGAGTGTGAAAGATGATCGCGGCTATCTGGGTGATAGACGAGGAAAGTCCGAGCTCCATAGGGCAGAATGCCGGATAACATCCGGCGAGGGCGACCTCAGGGAAAGTGCCACAGAAATGTGAACCGCCGGTTTCGGCCGGTAAGGGTGGAACGGTGCGGTAAGAGCGCACCAGCAATCGAGTAATCGATTGGCTAGGTAAACCCCATTCGGAGCAAGACCAAATAGGGAAGGGATGAAGCGGCCCGCTGAGCCTTCCGGGTTGTGTCGCTGGAGCTTTTAGGTAACTGAAAGCCTAGATAAATGATTGTCACCGCTTAGCGGAACAGAACTCGGCTTATTGAACGCTCGTAATAAGGAGACGGTTCTCATTAATAACTTATAATAAGTTGTTAATGAGAACCGTCTCCTTATTTTTTTTGTTTTCTGAAAATTTTAATATAATTGCTTGTATTTTTATTAAAATAAGATTATAATGGTGAAAAGTGGTGAAAAGTGGTGAATTGGGGGCGTCTGTTATGTTAATGGGTGAATATCAACATAATATAGATATAAAAGGACGTCTTTTTATGCCAGTTAAGCTACGTGAATCACTTGGAGAACGCTTTGTGCTTACTAAAGGTTTAGATGGTTGCTTGTTTGTTTATGATGAAGAGGAATGGTCTAACTTAGTTAGTAAGCTTAAGCAAATTACTTTGATGAAAAAAGAAGCCCGTGATATTGCCCGTTATTTTTTCTCTGGTGCGACGGAAGTTGAATGTGATAAACAGGGAAGATTTTTAGTACCACCTGTTTTAAGGACACATGCGGCACTTGAAAAAGGTACGGTTGTTGTGGGAGTTGGCAATCGTGTAGAAATTTGGGCTACCGAAAGATGGGAAGCCTACAATGAAAATATAAATGAAGATGTTACACAAATAGTAGAACAGCTAGTAGATATAGGCTTATAAAAAAAGTGGTGAAAAAAATGGCATTTGTGCATAAAAGTGTATTGTTAGATGAAAGCGTGGATTGGCTTGTAACTAATCCGTCAGGAATTTATGTTGATTGTACTATGGGGGGCGCTGGTCATAGCAAAGCTATTGCACAAAGACTCAATGAAGATGCCATTTTAATCGGGATTGATCAAGACGAAGATGCTTTGCAAGCGGCATCGACAAGGCTAGATGATGTGATATGCAAAGTGCAATTTTTTAAATCGAACTTTAAAGATTTTGCAGCAGTACTAGACTCAGCAGGAATCACAAAAATTGATGGTATTTTTTTTGATTTGGGTGTTTCTTCTTATCAACTTGATACGCCAGACCGTGGTTTTTCGTATATGCATGATGGACCGCTTGATATGCGGATGGATAGAACACAAAAGCTCGATGCGGCAGATGTCGTTAATAAATATTCTGAGGAAAAACTGTGTGAGATCATTGCTGCTTATGGTGAAGAACGTTGGTGTAAAAGAATTGCCGAGTTTATTGTTAAGGAAAGAACGCTGAAGCGTATTGAGACGACCTTTGATTTGGTGAGTATTATAAAAAAAGCGATTCCTAAAGGCGCTAGATTAGATGGTCCTCACCCCGCAAAACGAACCTTTCAAGCAATTAGAATAGAAGTCAATAATGAACTTGGAATTTTAGCAACAACTGTAAAAGACGCAGTAGCAAGGTTAAATAGTGGTGGACGAATTGGTGTTATAACATTTCATTCATTAGAGGATCGTATAATCAAGAAAACTTTAAATGAATTAGCTAAAGGTTGTATTTGCCCCAAACAATTACCGATTTGCGTATGTGGGCATTTACCAACTGTCAAAAAGCAAATTTCTATAGCACCAACAACGCAAGAGATTGAAGAAAATCCCAGAGCAAGAAGTGCGCGTTTGCGCGGCGCAATAAAAATCTAAGACTTGGGAGGAAAGAGAACATGTTAGCCAGAAAGTATGATAATTATGCTTGGGAAGAACAGCGCTCTTACGTAAGTGAGGATATTAGGCAAAAGAAAAAAGAAAATGCGCGTAGGCTGCTCAGACAAAGGATAATGCTTTTGGCTGTATGTTTACTGGCCTTTTATTTAGTTTCGGTGATGCGAAGTGAAGCTTATATTTCTAATAGCAACACGTTAGTCATACTTAAGCAGCAAGAAAGTGATTTGATTACAACTAATGCTGAACTGAAAATCGAAGTAGAAAAACTTAAAAGCTCGACCCGTATTGCAGCGATTGCACAAAACAATCTAGGCATGCAGGTGGCGAGAAGCAATATATATGTACAAGCAACAACGCCTAAGCAAAACCCTTACGATGGCTATGCTTATGCTAAGTGAAAATCTAGTTTTTTGTACACGTATATGATATAATTATCACGCATATAGAGAAGCAGCCTTTAGGCTGCTCTTTCACTTTTGGAGGGAATGCAAGATGTCAAAAAACTTATTAGACTTATTAGTAGTTATGCCTCAAGCACAAGTAATAGGATCACTAGACAAGCTTGTCACGGATGTTACAGCAGATTCACGAGCTGTGCGTGAAGGAAGTTTGTTTGTTTGTTTAAAAGGCGCACATGTTGATGGTCATAATTATATAAATCAGGCATATCAAGCAGGTGCTACGTGCGTGATTGTCGAAGATGAAATAAAGGAGCGACCGGAAGGCTTAACTGTGATTAAAGTTGCCGACACAAGATCGGCTATGGCTTATGTTGCCCCCTGGTTTTTTGATTATCCGGGCAAAAAAATGAGAATGATTGGTGTTACTGGGACTAACGGTAAAACGACAACGACCAATATTATTCGTGCTATTTTACGTAAAGCTGGTTTTAAAGTTGGTTTGATTGGTACGATCAATGTCATGATTGAAGATGTTGTCGAAACAAGTCATAATACTACGCCAGATGTTATTGATCTAGAGCGTATTTTATTTCGCATGGAACAAGCTGGGTGCCAATATGTAGTCATGGAGGTATCTTCGCATGCTTTAGCGCTTAATCGTGTGGCAGGCTGCGAATATGACGTTGCAGTACTAACTAATATCACTCAAGATCATTTAGATTTCCATAAAACATTCGAATCGTATCGTGATGCTAAAGCAAAGCTATTTATTGGTTTAGCGGAAGGTGTTAAACAAAATAAAACAGCAGTTTTTAATATGGATGATGCTAGTTCAGGGTATATTATTCCAAAAGTAAAGGTACCGCTTCTTACTTATGGTGAAGACCGTAGTAATGATATTTATCCAACGTATTTTAAAGTAGAAGCAGATAGAATGCAGCTTGATTTGCATACACCAGCCGGCGATATGTCGCTAGTGCTACATATTACTGGTGAGTTCAATGTTTATAATGTGATGGCCGCTGTAAGCAGCATGCTAGCAGAAAAAGTATCGCTACAGGTTATCTCTGATACGCTTAATGGTTTCAAAGGTGTGCCAGGTCGTTTTCAATTAGTTGAAACTGGAAAACCGTATGCAGTCATTGTTGACTATGCACATACACCTGATGGCTTGGAAAATGTTTTAAGAACAGCTCGACTAATTACTAAAAATACTTTATGGGTTGTCTTTGGTTGTGGTGGCGATCGCGATAGTAAAAAACGGCCTATTATGGGTAAAATAGCCTTTGATTTGGCGGATAAAATTGTGATTACTTCGGATAATCCACGTACCGAGGAGCCTGAATTAATTATTAGTGATATTGAGAAAGGTTTACCTGAAGTGCAAACGGGCAAGTTTGTAATAAAGCTGACTGATCGCAAAGCAGCCATAGAGTATGCACTGCAACATGTTGCTGAAGGTGACGTTATTTTGATTGCTGGCAAAGGCCATGAAAATTATCAAATTTTAAAAACAGAAACCATTCATTTTGATGATGCGGAAGTTGTAAGAGCTTATTGGCAGAATAGGGTGGATAAATGATTACGGTAGCAGAGGTTCTAGCCGCAACGAAAACAGTTTATGAGATTGAAGATCCTTCTCAAGAATTTTCGGCGGTAATTACTGATTCGCGTGATGTTCCCGCTGGTTCCTTGTTCGTAGCGTTAAAAGGTGAGAAGTTTGACGGACATGATTATTGTCAGCAAGCAGTGGAAAAAGGTGCAGCAGCAGTGCTCACTGAACGAGAAATTGGTAATTTACCAAGTACTGTTTTGCAATTTGTGGTTGCAGATACATTAACGGCTTACCAAGAAATTGCCAAATGTTATAGACGCAAATTTACTAAACTGCGTGTAGTAGCAATCACTGGTTCTAATGGTAAGACTTCGACTAAAGATATGATTGCGGCTTGCTTATCGACATGCTATAACGTTGTTAAAACAGAAGGAAATTATAATAATGAGATAGGTGTGCCTAAAACTTTGCTGAGCATTGATGCTACAACTGATATTGTTGTAGTTGAGATGGGGATGCGTGGCTTAGGACAAATAAAAAGATTGTGTATGATTGCTGAGCCGGATATAGCAGTGCTAACTAATGTCGGTGAGACGCATATGGAGCTTTTGGGCAGTTTGGAGAACATTGCCTTAGCAAAAAGCGAGATTTTAGCTGGATTAGATAAAAAGCAAACCGCGATTCTCAATTGGGATGATTATTATATAAAACAAATGACGACTAAAGCACAAATTATTTCTTATGGCTTTGTAAAAGATGCTGTAGTTAGAGCAAATGAGTATTCATCTTCTGGTTTTGGTACAACCTTTGCTTATCAGAGCTTGAACCAAGCGCAGCCGGTATTAGTTTATATACCATATTTAGGAAAGCATAATGTTTATAATGCGCTAGCGGCAATTGCTACTGCAGAAGTTTTTGCAATACCAAAAGAAACAATTATAGATGCATTAAAAGCAGTTAGTTTAACAGCTAAGCGCCAAGAAATAAGATCTTGTGGCAATAATATAATTATTAATGATGCTTATAATGCAAGTCCAGCGTCGATGAAGGCAGCCATTGAGACTTTAGCAGAGCTTAAGCGTAGTGCGAAAGAGAAAAAAAGCATTGCTGTATTAGCTGATATGTTAGAGCTTGGGGCATTAGCAAAAAACGCTCATCTGCAGGTGGCACAAGAGTTAATTGTAAATGATATTGACTGCGTGATAGCGTATGGCGAGGAAACAAAAGTTATGGTAGAATACTTAGTCAAGGCTGGACGAGTGGCGATTCATTGTGCCAATGCGGTAGAAGCTGCTGGCGTTCTCAAAGAACATTTAACTAGCAATGGGGTTATTTTGTTCAAAGGATCAAATTCGATGGCCGTAGATAAAGTAATTAACTTGGTTTTTGATAACAATGGGGTAGGAGTCTGATTAGTTATGGATGTTAGATTATGGGGGGCATTTTTAACAGCTTTTGCATTTTGCGCTGTATGCGGTCCTTTTTTAATTCCTTTTTTACGCAAGCTAAAGTTTGGGCAAAGCATAAGAGACTGCGGTCCAAAAGAACATTTAAAAAAAACTGGAACACCAACAATGGGCGGGTTACTCATTATTGCGGCTATTTTAATTAGTACAATCTTATGGGCTGATTTTACACCAATGATGCTGGTTGTTTTGGTTTTAACTGTTGGGCATGGTGTTATTGGATTTATTGATGATTATATAAAAGTTATTTTAAAAAGAAATCTTGGCTTAACAGCAAGACAAAAGTTTTTGATGCAGTTTTGTTTGGCAGGTATTTATTTATTATACGTAGAGTCTACGTCTAATCATGATTTTTTAGTACAATTACCAGGTAGTAACACTTTTTTTGACTTGGGTTTATGGTATTATCCTTTTGCACTTTTGTTATTAGTTGGAACAACCAATGCTGTTAATTTGACAGATGGTTTGGATGGGTTAGTTAGTTTTGTGACTATACCTATAGCTTTAGCTTATATGTTGCTTGCTCAATGGACTGGGCAAAGCGATTTAGCGATTTTCGCATTAGCACTTGCTGGAGCTTGCCTAGGGTTTTTGCTTTTCAATCATTATCCGGCCAAGGTTTTTATGGGTGATACTGGTTCACTGGCTATTGGCGGTGGGATTGCGGCACTAGCTCTTTTGACTAAAACGGAGCTTTTATTGGTAGTTATTGGCATTGTTTATGTTTTAGAAGCACTTTCGGTTATTATCCAAGTTACTTACTTTAGGTTTAGCGGAGGAAAAAGAATTTTCCGTATGAGCCCTTTGCATCATCACTTTGAATTGGGTGGTTGGCATGAAACTAAAGTAGTAAAAGTATTTTCTTTAATAAGTTTATTAGCAGCTTGTTGTGGCTTGCTATTGTTTTTCGTAGGAAGATCTTGAGGAGGTAGTGCAAATGCCGGAAAATAAATATGTTTTTATTTACGGTGCTGGAATTAGCGGCTGTGGTATTGCGGAAGTTCTATTTAATAAAGGGCAAAGAGTAATTTTATTTAATGATGAAGAAAGAACTTTACCAACTATTTTTTTGCAAGCTTTAGAAGCTAATGGCGGACGTTATATTTGTAATAAACGTGGAGAAGAACTTTTGCCTGAAGTAGCATTAATGATTATTTCACCTGGTATTTCTATGAAAAACTCTCTGATTTTGCAAGCTTTACGCTGTGGAATTGAAGTTATTGGTGAAGTAGAAGCGGCAATGCGCTTTTATCAAGGAAAATTAATTGCGATTACAGGCACTAATGGTAAAACAACAACGACCACACTTGTGGGAGAAATGATGAAATCATTACCTACTAAAAGTGCCGTCGGTGGCAATATTGGATTGGCTTTAAGTGTTGAGGCGCGAGAGTTAAAAGCACAAGATTGGTTAATTGCCGAATTATCTAGTTTTCAATTAGAAAGTGTTATTTCCTTAAAACCTAATATTGCGGCAATTTTAAATATTACACCAGACCATTTAGATCGCCATGGAAGCATGGATGAATACATTAAGGCTAAAAGCAATATCTTTTTACAACAAAATCAAGAAGATTACTTGTTGTTAAACTATGACGATAAAGCAGTTGCTGCTTTACAAGAAAAAGCTCAAGGAACAGTTTGCTTTTTTAGTCGGCAGCAAGCATTAAAACAAGGAATTTTTATTGAAGATGGCAAATTTATTATTGCGTGGCAAGGTGTTCGACAGGTCGTTTGTGGCGTTAAAGAAATGAAACTTTTTGGTGCACATAACGAAGAAAATGCTTTAGCGGCAATTGGTTGTGCTTTTTTTGCTGGTGTGAAGCAAGAGGCTATTAGCCACGTATTAACGACTTTTGCCGGGGTTGAACATCGGATAGAATTTATAACAACAATTAATGGGGTTGCGTATTATAATGATTCTAAAGCGACTAATCCTGATTCTACAATTAAAGCCTTAGAAGCTTTTGCGGGGCATATTATTTTAATTGCCGGTGGCAGAGATAAGCATACGGATTTAACTAGAATGATGCAGTTAGTTGCACAACAAACAGATGCTCTAATTTTATTAGGTGAGGCTAAAGAAAGATTTTTGGCAGCAGCATTAGCGGCTGACGTGCAGAATGTTTATGAAGTGGAAACGATGGATGAAGCGGTGCTGCTTGCCTATAAAATCGCGCAAGCACAGCAAGTTGTACTTTTGTCTCCCGCTTGTTCTTCTTTTGATATGTTTGATAATTTTCCGCATCGCGGAAAATACTTTAAACAGTTGGTTTATAATTTAGTTAAAGCATGATAGGAGAATTGTTGTGCGTATTATTATTTCCGGCGGTGGAACAGGAGGACATATTTATCCTGCACTTACGATTGCCGAACAAATAAAAAAAAATCAGCCAAGCTCGGATATTACCTTTGTAGGAACGCAGGCTGGACTGGAAAGAGATATTGTTCCACGCTATGGATATCCTTTAGAGTTCATTGAGATAGCAGGATTTGAAAGAAAACTGAGTAAGGATACGTTTAAATCTGTCTTTAAACTTTTTAAAGGATTGCAGCAGGCGAGGCAACTCGTGAAAAAGATTCAACCAGAGCTAGTAATCGGTACGGGAGGTTACGTTTGTGGACCGGTTTTGCTATTGGCAGCTTTAAAAGGTATACCAACTTGTATTCAAGAACAAAATGCAATGCCTGGTGTTACGAATAAAATACTGTCGTATTTTGTTAATAAAGTATTTTTAGGTTACGCTGAAGCAGAGCAATATTTTGGCGGTAAATCGCAGAAAGTTTTTACCGGTAATCCCGTTAGGGAAGAGCTTTTGACTGCGAAGCGAAGTCAAGCCATAGTTGCACTTGGCTTAGATCCAAATAAAAAGACTGTGCTCATTTCCGGAGGTAGCCGCGGAGCCAGAAGCATTAATCAAGCGATGCTTGTAGTTAATGAAACACTAGCAAATAGCAAAAAATTGCAGATTATTCATGTTACAGGAACTGCTGGCTATGAGGAAACTTGTAAAAAGTTATCAAAGACAGTTTTGCAAGCGAATAATATTAAAATTGTTCCTTATTTGCATGATATGCCTCAAGCTTTAGCACTTACTGATTTAGCGGTTTTCCGTGCGGGTGCAATTGGCTTAGCTGAACTTACGGCGCTTGGTGTACCATCTATTCTTATCCCTTATCCGTATGCTACGGCCAATCATCAAGAGTTTAATGCTCAAGCATTAGCAAAGGCAGGAGCAGCGGTGGTAATTAAAGATAGTGATTTAACAGGCAAGATATTATTAGAGCAGCTTGCAATAATTTTACAAAATGAGAACAAGCTGAAAGAAATGCAAAAAGAAGCTATTGGTTTAGGTAGGCCACACGCAGCGGTTGATATTGCCAACCAAGCTTTAGCTTTAGTAAAAGCTTAGGTTTATAAAGACTTCGATAGTAGGAGGATGCAGGGTGTTAGACGGAATAAAAAAGATACACTTTATTGGTATTGGCGGTGTAGGGATGAGTGCCATTGCCTACGTTTTGCTTAAAAGAGGGTTTATTGTATCCGGTTCAGATACGGCAAATGGTTATATCGTAACTAAGCTGGCTAAAGAAGGAGCAATGGTCTATTTGGGGCATGCTGCTTTTCAAATTGAAGGAGCAGATGCCGTGGTCATTTCATCGGCTATTCATGCCGATAATCCGGAGTTAAAAGAAGCACAGGTACGAAAAATACCAGTGTTACATCGCTCCGATGTTCTTGCAGAACTTTTAAATAATAGTAAAGGTGTTGCAATAGCGGGAGCACATGGTAAGACTACGACAACTTCAATGTTAGCCTGTATTTGTCAAAATTGTGGTACCGATGCAACTGCTATTATTGGTGGCGTAGTTAATAGTTTAGGCGGTAATGCTGTCAATGGCAAAGGGGAGCTTTTAGTCGCCGAGGCGGATGAGAGCGATGGCTCTTTTCTCAAGTTTAATCCTTATCTAGCAGTGCTTACTAATATTGAAAATGATCATTTGGACCACTATGGTACAGAGGAAAATATTTATAAAGCATTTTGTAAGTTTATTGGTAATATCCTTGAGGGTGGCAAAGCTGTTGTTTGTTTTGATAATGCAAGTATTCGCAAACTGGCGACTACTACGAACGTTGCTCTGTCTACATATGCGATAGATTATAAAGACGCTGATTATACAGCTCAAAATATTGAGTTTGAAAAAAACCATACTATTTATGATTTTTATTATAAAGATCATAAATTAGGCAAAGTTAAGTTGTTAGTACCTGGCAGGCATAATGTTTTAAATTCACTAGGCGCACTAGTAGCAGCTTTGGAACTAGGTCTGGATTTGACTTGCGCTATTCAAGCTTTAGCTAATTTTCAAGGTGCAAAAAGAAGATTTGAAACTAAGGGGAACATCAATGGGGTTTGGATTGTAGATGATTATGCTCATCATCCCACAGAAATTAAAGCAACACTTGCAGCCGCAAAACTAACTAAACCAAAACGATTAATTTGCATTTTTCAACCACATAGATATACTAGAACAAAATTTTTACTTGAAGAATTTGCACAAGCATTTACAATCTGCGACAAATTAATTATTACTGATATTTATGCCGCTGGTGAAGATCCACTGCCTGGTATTACAGGACAAGCAGTGTGCGACGCAATTGCGAGGGAAAATGAGCAGGATGTAATCTTTATTCCTACAGCAGAACGTATAGTTGAGCACTTAGCTGCCTGCGTTACAGACGGTGATTTAGTAGTTACGATTGGAGCAGGTAACGTATATTTAGTAGGAGAACAACTTACTGAGATGTTAAAACGAGGTGTTGCAAATGGAAAAGAATAAAAGAGTAGCTGTTGTGATGGGCGGTCCATCGGCCGAACGCGATATATCACTTTTGACTGGACAGGCTATTGTAGATGCTTTAAAAAGTAAGGATTATGATGTTGTTGGTATAGATATTGAACCTCATAGAATCAGTGAGCAGCTACGTGATGCTCAAGCAAGCATTGTATTTAATGCAACACATGGTTTGTATGGCGAAGATGGTAAATTGCAAGGCGTTTTAGAGATGATGGGGATGCCTTATACGGGGTCAGGTGTTTTAGCTAGTGCAGTTGCCATGGATAAGGTAGCAACGAAACGTATTTTTCAAAGCTCTAATGTTTCTACACCGGATAGCCTAATTTTAAGAGTAGAAGAAAAAGAAAACTTTGCTGCAATTTTAACTAAGTTTCAATTACCAATTGTTGTAAAACCAGCGAGTCAAGGTTCAAGTATTGGTGTGGTAATTGTCAAAAAAGCTGAAGAATTAACAGCTGCTCTAGATGAAGCTTTTATTTATGATAAAGAAGTTTTGATTGAAGAATTTATTGAGGGTAAAGAATTAACCGTTGCCGTAATGGAGCTGGAAGGAAAGGTTACAGCTTTACCGATTATTAATATTGTTCCGCATTCAGGGGTTTATGATTATAAATCAAAGTATACTAAAGGTGAAACCGAATATATTGTACCAGCGTTGTTAGATGAAGCTACTACAAACAAAGTTCAAGAGACCGCTGTTTTAGCTTATAAGGCATTAGGATGTGCTGGCGTTGCACGGGCTGATATTATTTTAGATGCTGAAGGTAGAATCTATGTCTTAGAATTAAATACAGTACCTGGCATGACTGCTACTAGCCTTGTTCCAAAAGCCGCTGCGGCCATTGGTATTAGTTTTCCCGATTTATGTGAAACAATCCTAATGACAGCGGTAAAATAGTTAAAGGAGGTGATTTATAGTGGTGTCAACTAGACAACGTCTGTCTAAAGAAAGGCAGAAACGCAGGTTACGCTTACTTAAAATCACTCTTTTTTTCTTTTTCTTTTTAGGGCTTTTTATTGGTTTTTATCAATTAATTCACCAACCATGGTTTAGTTTTGGCAAAGTAGATGTAAAAGGAATTCATGTTATTGAGAAGGCTGAGGTTATGACCAATGCTGGCTTAACGGAACCAATTAATCTTTTTATGATTAATAGAACACAAGTGAAACGTAATCTTATGCAGGACTACCGCATTAAGGATGTGTCTACTGGCTATGATTGGCCCAACATTTTAACTATCAACATAAGAGAAAGAACAGCAGGTTTTTATATTAAGACGGCTTATGGTGGGTTTGTACAGGTGGATTTTGATGGTTATGTTTTAAAGGTTGGTCGAGGATTAAAAGATGCTGTAGTTCCTTATGTATCAGGGATTAATGTCGGTAATGTTTATTTAGGTGATAAAATCGAACAAAAAGAAATATTTAATTTGATTCAGTTTTTAAGTAAATTAGATAAAGACTTATTGGAGGAAATTGCGGAAATTGCAGTTGATGGACAAAAACATGTGACAATTAGAATGTTAACAGGCATGCTTATAATTATTGGAGAATTAGATGATATTGAAAACAAGACAGAGAATTTTCTTACAATCTGCAATGAAATAAAAACAAAAAATATTAATGCAGAATATATTGACTTGACATTTTCCAAACCTTATATTAAAGTAAAACGATAATTAATTCACATTACTAATAGAGAGCGAGTTAAAAATTATGTTTTATGATAAACATGCTAAAATTTTAATAATGTTAGTTTTTGCTGTTTTAGGAGTAATGATTGCAACGCAGTTTCGGATTAATGAAGTGCGTAAAGCTAGCGTGCCTTTTCAACGTGCAGAAGAGATTACCGAACGACTAAAAATCGTAGAAAAAGAGCGCAATCAGTTACTGTTAGAAATTCAACGTTTACAAGAAAAAACTAGTAATGAGGTAATTGACCGTGAGATTAATATGCTTAAAGCATATGCTGGTGACACCGCTTTATATGGGCCCGGTGTTGTTGTAACGGTTGATGATAGCAAAAAAGTTGCTAAACCTGGCGAGAATGCTAATTTGTATATTATTCATGATGATGATTTATTGCGTATTATAAATGAACTTAGAGCTGCTGGTGCAGAAGGAATTGCTATTAATGAGGAAAGACTTACAGCCATATCTGAAATTAGGTGTGCAGGACCAACGCTTTCCGTAAATAATAATCGTTTTGCACCGCCGTATATCATTAGGGCGATTGGCGATGCTAAAAGCATGGAAAATTCGCTTAAAATGCGTGGTGGTGTGGTTGAGACTTTAAAGTTTTGGGGTATTCAAGTTACCGTTGCACAAGAAGGACATGTAGTATTGCCGCCTTATCGTGGAACGCATAGCTTTGAATATGCTAAAATAGGAGAAGGTGAGGCAAAATGATCTATCCTTTAATTGGTCTTGTTATTGGTTTGATTATAGGCTTTGAAATGCCAATAAGCCTACCGCAAGAATATGTTAAATTATTATCAGTAGCTTTATTAGCTGTATTTGATTCAGTATTAGGTGGGGTAAGAGCAGCTAAAGAGGGACACTACGATAATCAGATTTTTATTTCAGGATTTTTCATTAATGCACTATTAGCAACACTTTTATGTTATGGTGGCGAAATCATTGGTATAGACTTATATTTTGTGGGTATCTTAGTTTTTGGAATGAGAATTTTCCAAAACATAGCGATTATTCGCAGATTATATCTAGGAAAGTAGAAAAAATTTGTATAATTAAGCAGGGAAAAAACATTTTGTGTTGAAATAATTATTAGTGTATAGTTTGTTGTAAGATGAAGGTAGATAGATAATCGGTTTTAAGGAGGAGCTTTTGATGTTTGAACTGGAAAATAGTAACGAAACTCTTGCTAATATTAAGGTAATCGGTGTTGGCGGCGGTGGTAATAATGCTGTTAATAGGATGATTACAGCCGGACTAAAAGGTGTAGAATTTATTGCGGTCAATTGTGATGCTCAGGCATTGCTATTGTCCAAAGCGTCAAACCGAATACAAATCGGCGAAGAAATTACCAAGGGATTAGGTGCGGGTGCCAACCCCGAAATTGGCGAAAAATCAGCCGAAGAATCCAGAGAACAAATCTTAGCTGCCCTTCAAGGAGCCGACATGGTTTTTGTTACAGCTGGTATGGGTGGTGGAACAGGAACAGGAGCAGCGCATATCGTAGCAGAATGTGCAAAAGAAGCAGGTGCTTTAACTGTTGGTGTAGTTACCAAACCTTTTACTTTTGAGGGCAAGCGTCGATACAATCAAGCTGAACAAGGAATTATTAATTTACAACAAAAAGTTGATGCTTTAATTACAATTCCTAATGATAAACTTTTACAAGTAATTGATCGTAGAACTTCGATGGTTGAGGCTTTTCGTATTGCCGATGATGTTTTGAGGCAAGGTGTACAAGGTATCTCAGATTTGATCAGTGTCCCTGGCTTAATTAATGCAGACTTTAATGATGTTAAGACTATTATGTCTAATGCAGGTTCTGCATTGATGGGCATGGGGGCTGGCAAGGGTGAAGGTGGCGCCAATGTTGCTGCAGAAGCTGCTATTAAAAGTCCATTACTTGAAACTACAATTGAGGGTGCAAGAGGTGTTTTGCTGAATATTACCGGTGGTAAGGATTTAACTCTTATTGATGTTACTGAGGCCTGTGATACTATTTCTAAAGCTGTTGATCCTGATGCAATGATTATTTTTGGTGCTGCTATTGATGAAACGATGGATGACGAAATTCGTGTTACTGTTATTGCAACAGGTTTTGGTAGTAAAAACCCTGCGCTTCCCAAGACTGGACCAGAGAAGATCAGTTATCCTTCAGCTTATAAAAATGAACGTAAAGAAGAAGGCGGATTTGGTAACTTTACTCCACCTTCAACGGAAATTCCACCTTGGATTCGTGGACGTTAAATTAAGTAGTTTTTAGACCGCAATCGATTAATCGATTGCGG
>DVNI01000125.1 GCA_018714505.1 Candidatus Avacidaminococcus intestinavium | reverse complement strand
TCACATTTATAATAAATAAACTCATCCAGCCCTCTGGGTGTACATCTCTTTGAGGGATTTTGATTTGTAATAGGGGAGTCTTCATATTGCCAAGTTTTTTGGGCCAGATTATGTGCACTTTTCAGTTCCCGACCTATTTTTTTGTAAATAATAAGTCGCTTTTCCATTGCCTCATTAGCATTTAATATTTCACCATCTTTACAGTAAAACCACTCTAAATCACCACACTGCATATAAATCTCCTTTTTATTTATTCATAGTTAAACTATAAATAAATCCATTTAGATGAATAGACATCCAGAATTATTTATCATAGGAACTAATATATTAAATTTAATTTTTATGGTTATATTATTTTCTGTTATTATTTATTAAAGTGTTTATTTAAAAAATTAATTCGTAACTGAATATCGGTATAACCTAATTGATAAGCTCTTGTGTACAACTCGATGGCTTTTTCATAATTTTGAGGTATCCCAAGGCCTTCTTCATACATTAAACCAAGGTTAATTAGTCCTCCAATTTCGTCTTGTTCTGCGGCATCTTGATAAAAATTAACTGCTTTATTGATATCACGTTTTACACCAAAACCATGTTGATATAATAATCCCATTGAGTTCATTGCGGCAGGATCACCTTTTTTGATAGCTTCTTGATAACATATTATTGCTTCATCATATTTTTCCAAATTACCATACAGTATTCCCAATCGTGTAATGGCAAGATAATGATCAGCTTGAATAGCTGCTTTATACCAGTGTTCCGCTAACTCCATATTTTTTTCAATACCGAATCCATCAAAATATAAATCACCTAAACTCATCATAGCTTTACCTGAGTTATCATCGGTAATTGCTTTTTCAAACATCTCTTTTGCTTTTTTATAATTATTATTATATTTGTACAGAATACCTAGATTATAATTTGCAGAAGATGAGCCGAGTTCTATTGCTCTCTGGTAAAGTAAAATAGCTTCTTGTTTTTTACCCTGATCTTCTTTAAGCATTGCCAGTTGATTAAATCCATCAGCATCATTTTTATCTGCTAAGAGTTGATAGATTTGTTCTGCTTTCTCTACATTTTTCTCAATCCCAGTACCCGTTTCATAGAAACGTCCAAGTACTAATAATGCCTTATCGTCTCCTTGTTTTGCTAATATCTCACATGTGGAAAAGTTTTTTTCTTCGGGAATGCATTTAACTTGGGGGGAGGAATAGGCCAATATAGGAATAGATAAAAATAATGTGACGATAATAATCTTATAGTTTAATGTCATATAAAATTACCTAAAATAGATTTTATTAATGATTAATTTAATCTATCTTCCATTAAAATGGAAACACTAAGCTCTGATTTCTTATGGTGGTGAGGAATGCGAATCATGAAAAATGGTTGAAAACATAAAATATAAAAAAATAAAAACCACATTCTTTCTTAGCAACAATAAGTCAGAATGTAGTTTATTAATACGTTTGTTTCTTAAATCTTATTTGCTTGTGTCGCCACAACCGCCAATGATTTTAGAAATAGAAACTGCTGGGTGCAGTAAGTAGTCGTAGTTACAGTCTTTTTCTTTATTGTATACGCTACCAGTACAACCAGTCATTACGGTAATTACAGAAGCAATAAGTGCAATTTTAACAAAGTTTTTCATGAAAAAATTCCTTTTAAATTTTAGAGTTATAAAAGCCATTACATGACTTTATCTGCATAAAGATATTAAATTAGCGATAAATAGCAATCTAAAAAATAAGAAAATTTAAAATAGAAAAGATGCTAAAAAATATTTAACTTAAGAAGTGAAATATAATTATCCAGAGTGAAATGAGTAAAAAAATAAACTTGTGTTTTTTAATGATATTTAAGATAAGGAATTATTGAATAATAAATAGCTAATAATTTAATAATAAATCAATTTGAACAAATAGAGGGTAAATAGAGTTCTTTTATATCATTTTAAAAAATAGCATTTGTGTTTATAGATGCTATTTTTGATAATAAAAACCCGCATAAGAAATGCGGGTAAAGTCGTACTTATTTTATTTATTGTATTACGTAGGGAACAACAAGAACGCTTAAAGTGATTTCACCATACGAATTTCACAATCACTATGTCCTGTATTACCTAAGGCTTCATCAATAAATTCGAATCCTAATTTCTCATATAAGCCCACCGCCGCTTTTAAGATGTCGGTGGTTTCTAAATAGCAACGGCTAAAGCCTTGTGCTTTACCGAACTCAAGAGATTGTAGAACGATTTTTTTTGCAATACCTTTGCCACGCAGTTTGGATGAAAGATACATTTTTTGTAATTCACAGGTATTGCCATCACCCCCAGCAAGTGGTGCGACACCACCACCGCCAACAATTTCTCCCTCCATTTCAACAACCCAGTAAGCGCTACGTGGCTGATGATAAACTTCATAGAGAGTATCTAAAATCGGATCAGCAACCGCAAAGCCTTTATCAGCAGTTAAACCGTGCTCAGCAGAGACTTCACGAATAACGCGTGCAATACCTGCATTGTCTTTTTCTTCAATCGCTCGAATAACAATATTTGGGGCTATAATTTGGGTTGCAGTCATAGTTGCACTCATCGTTTCACTTATTAGTAGAATATTTTTTGATTACGTATTGAGAGAGCACCGGAAAGGAACTTCTTCATTGAAAGTAGCACGGATAGCTACGAAAACTATCTTAATTGATTAAGCGTGTTTGTAAACCGTTAGCTCGTTTTCTTTGCTTACCTATTCCCTTTATTTCTAGCGTTATATTTTAGTGGGTGATTAAATTTAAGCGAAAATAAGGGATGGAAAGGTATATTAACGAGCATAGAACCGAGAATAGTAAAAAATAAAGTGAAAAATAGTTTTATTTTTTACTGAAAAAAACTAAGCAAAAACCCGCGATAAACGCGGGTTTTTATTAACAATCTCTGTGCCTTTAAAGCGATAGTGCTTATAAAGAGGCGATAGAGACTTTCTGTGCGATTAGCTTTTCTTTTGCGCTTAAGCATGTTGCTAAGCGTTCACGCTCTTTAGCAACAACCGCTTCTGGTGCACGGCTAACAAAGCCATCGTTAGATAATTTGCTGTCTAAAGTTGTGATATCTTTCTCTACTTTTTCAAGCTCTTTATCTAAACGTGCAAGCTCTGCATCTTTATCAATAAAGCCAGCCATTGGGATAAGCAATTCGGCACCGCTAACCAATTTAGTCACTGATAATGGTGCTTCTTCACCCTCTGCTAATGGACGAATATCAGCTAAACGACCCATCGCTTTTAAGAAACCAATATTGTCACTGACACGGCGCTTAGCATTGTCATCCGCACCACGTAAAATAACATCAAGTGGTTTGCCCGGAGCAATATTCATTTCAGCACGGATATTACGAACTGCAACAATCACTTCTTTGATCCACTCAAGATCGCTAAGTGCGTGTTCATCCACTAATGAAGCATCGAACTCAGGGAAAGCTTGTAGCATGATGGTTTCACCTTCAATGCCTTTAACTTCCTTCACTCGTTGCCAGATTGTCTCAGTGATAAATGGAATAATAGGGTGAGCAAGACGCAGTAAGCCTTCTAACACCTCAATCAGTGTATGACGTGCTGCACGTTTTTGCGCATCATTACCTTTGTGTACCGCAGGTTTTGATAGCTCAAGATACCAGTCACAGAATTGGTTCCAAGTGAACTCATATAAAATACCTGCAGCGATATCGAAACGATAGTTGTCTAACGCTTCACGATAGGCTTTAACGGTATTGTTAAATTCAGCTAAGATCCAACGGTCAGCCAGTGAGAATGTCATCTCACCACCTTGGTAGCCACAATCTTGATCTTCAGTATTCATCAGAACAAAGCGGCTTGCGTTCCACAGCTTGTTACAGAAGTTACGGTAACCAGACAGGCGTTTCATATCCCAGTTAATATCGCGACCTGTTGAAGCTAATGCCGCTAAGGTAAAGCGCAGGGCATCTGTACCGTGTGCTTCAATACCTTCAGGGAACTCTTTGCTAGTACGTTTAGTAATTTTTTCAGCCATTTGTGGCTGCATCATATTACCAGTACGTTTTTCTAACAGGTTTTCTAATGAAATACCGTCGATCATATCCAGAGGATCAAGTACGTTACCTTTGGATTTTGACATCTTCTGGCCTTCTTCATCACGAATAAGACCTGTCATATAAACCGTATTAAATGGAATTTGCGGTTTACCGTCTTCATCTTTAATAAAGTGCATGGTCATCATGATCATGCGGGCGATCCAGAAGAAAATGATATCGAATCCACTGACTAATACATTCGTTGGATGGAATGTTTTTAGTGCTTCGGTATTTTCAGGCCAGCCTAATGTTGAGAATGTCCACAGTG
>DVNI01000124.1 GCA_018714505.1 Candidatus Avacidaminococcus intestinavium | reverse complement strand
TAAAATAACCATCTAAGGCTCTTATGTATGACATAATAATTGGCGTACGCATATGTGCAAAAGTTTGCACTAAAGATCCTTGTCCAATAACAGCACCTAATACACAAAGGGCTTTAAACCAATTTGGCATCTTGCGATAAAAAGCAAATACCGCCATAAAAAATGCAGGATGTCCTACCAAAAATTCTTTTTCACGAGGGCGTGCATACATAAGTTCTTCTAAAAATAATCTAAGTTTAATTTCCCAAGCTGGCACCGGTACCCCAGCGGTATGCCCAGATCTACCAATAAATACCCATGCAACAAAAGCAAGAACTAATGCCGCAGCAGCAATTTTTAAAGTTATAGGTCTTGAGAGAAAATTATTAAAACGCGTAAGCATATTTTTTTGTTCATTATCACCTTCAAATAATGAATATCGTCTAAGTACTACTAAGAACATTAAAACAATGGGCAAAACAAAAGTAAGTTTAACCCCTTTATAAATATCTATCTCCAGAAAGAATCTAATATCGCCCAAAATTGCGCCAACCAAAGATGCTCCTAGCAAAGAACAGGTAATTACTAGTCCTAACTGCCAAATCGCTGACCATAATATATAAACAATAGATTCATATTGTTTAGTTGATTTATCCCATCGATTAATTATATAAGTCATTGCTAATACTGGGAAGACCGTGGCCGCACCTAACGCTAACAACTGTCTAAACAATACAGAATGCAAAATAAAAATTCCTGCGCAAAAAACAGCTCCTACCGTACCAATTATTAGATATTGCTTTTTTTTACTTAAATCAACTAGCTGTAACAAATATAAAACGCCTGCCGAAACTATACCAAAAATAAGTGGCAAATATAAGACTTTTTGTGGAAAATATGGAGCAAAAACTCCTGCTCTCCCAATTGTAAAGCCTCTTTTTTCCACATTACTTTTTATATCACCAACATAATCTAAATTGGTATTCAATAAGGTTTTACCATCCTGAGGTGTTAGAAACGTTTTAATATAATTAATTCTAATATTTCTTTCTTCATCAGTAAGCGCCCAGCGTCTTAGTGCCTCAGTAACCTTTAGTTTTTTTTGTTCAGCTTTATCAATGACATAGGTTCTAGCTACATGATAATCCATTAGCTCAGCCGTTTTCACTAACCCATCTAAGGGCGAAAACTGTAGCTGCACAACATTTTCTACCATACCCAAAGTTATGTTGCGTTTTTTTAGCTGCTCAGCAACATAGTCTAAGTTTTCTTCATACCCCAACATCGTTTTACCGCTACCAATCACAGTCGACACTTCTGCCCCGGATTGATCAAGTCTGCGGAAAAAACCATCAATCTGCTCTTTTTCGCTAGCTGAAGCTTTATTATAACCATGACCATAATTAACAGGCCTTGCAATAACCATAAAGCCCAGCTCTTTAGCAAGTGATAATTCTTCTGTCGATAAACCTAAATCAAGCTGTAAAACTCCTCTTTGCTCACCATACGCCTCATCGGAAATAAGTCTAGTATCACCTTTAACCTCAATAATAGTTGGTGCATCAGTCAATTTATGAACTAAAGCACTACCGAATCTTAACATTAAATCTTCTTCTACATCTTTAAATACTTGTTTAGAACTACCCTCAGAAACATAAACAGCATTTTCTAAGATTTTTCCTTGTTTTACTAGATCAAGCCAAATTCCTTCGTTTAATAAATGAGCCGCTGCTGCCTGGCGTAATTCGCTCCCGGTAGCCACATGAACAAGACCTTTAGTATTTAACTTTTGTAATGTTGCATCAAAAAGTACTAGGCTGGTAACACCACGTTCTTTAAACATTTTTAAAACTTCTTTTTCGGTCAAGCCTTCGCTATACGCCATTCGAGCTACACTTTCATACTCAACTGCCATTTCTACTGAACGATTAGCTTGCTCAACATTATGCCTTTGATAATTTAAAAAAAGTGAAAAAACCACTGCTAGCAATATAACAATTATTAACAAAGGATTATATCCAGTTTTCCTCACGAAAGCTCCACCCATTTCATCTTGATAGATTTATAGCTTATATTTATTGTATTTTTTGCAAGCTACGCAAATATGCTTCAATAAATAAATCCAAATCGCCATCCATGACAGCTTGTACATTACCAGTTTCTGCCCCAGTTCGATGGTCCTTGACCATATTATATGGATGGAACACATACGAGCGAATTTGGCTTCCCCATTCAATGGCTTGATATTCTCCAGCCAAATCAGATTTCATTGCTTCTTGCTTTTGTTTCTCATATTCAAATAACTTAGCACGCAATAACTGCATACAACGTTCTCTATTTTGAATCTGTGATCTTTGATTTTGACATTGCACTATAATACCTGTCGGTAAATGAGTAATGCGAACTGCTGAATCTGTTTTATTGATATGCTGTCCTCCAGCACCACTCGCACGATAGGTATCGACCCGTAAATCGGATGGATTAATATCAATTTCAACGGTATCGTCAATTTCTGGCATGACATCTACAGCGGCAAAAGAGGTATGACGACGAGCATTAGAATCAAAAGGTGAGATCCTAACTAAGCGATGGACACCCTTTTCTGACTTAAGATAGCCATATGCATTATGACCGCTAATTATTAGTGTTGCACTTTTCACGCCCGCTTCATCTCCCGGCTGGTAATCAAGCAGATCAACACTGTAACCTTCGCGTTCAGCAAAACGGCCAAACATTCTAAGTAACATAGATGTCCAATCTTGTGCTTCCGTGCCACCAGCTCCGGCATGTAACGTTAAAATAGCATTATTAGCATCATATTCTCCCGCTAACAACATGCCTAATTCTAAACGTTCTAATTCGGCTTGAGCCTTGCGTAAAACAACTTCTAACTCTTCTGTTAGAGCAGCATCCTTCTCTTCCATGGCTAATTCCCACAGGACCTCTAAGTCATCGGCTTTCACTTCTA
Source organism: Candidatus Avacidaminococcus intestinavium (assembly GCA_018714505.1). GTDB lineage: Bacteria > Bacillota > Negativicutes > Acidaminococcales > Acidaminococcaceae > Avacidaminococcus > Avacidaminococcus intestinavium. The sequence goes on along the minus strand of DVNI01000124.1, from coordinate 3,276 downwards.
AAGAATGAAAATTATCAACTTCGTCTTTTAATTGATTAACAATTTGAGCCGTCTTTTGTGCTTCATCAGGGTTATCCCAAAAAGCTGGTTCGCCCATTTTATGCTCTAATTCAGCAATTCGTTCCTCTTTGCGAACAACGTCAAAGAGATCGCCTCATTTCAGTTAACTTTTGTTTTAATGTATTTATTTCTGGTCTATATTCTTCCAACAGCACTTCTCTCACACCTTTACACTAAATAAATATCTTCATAACCTAAGTGAAGCCGAAAACTCTTGTAGTCTCGGCTTCGCTTGGTTTAGTTTATTCTCGATTCAAACCACAACAGTTTTTATACTTTTTACCACTGCCACACGGGCACGGTTCATTACGACCAACATCTTCACTCTTTACAATTGTTTTATCTGGACCTGCGACTTCTTCTCCGCTCGGATTATTAATTTGCGCATTCTGCAAACGATCTTCAACCTTAGGCTGAGTCACAATATTAACTCGATACATATAACGAACAACATCATCTTGTATTGCATCAATCATAGCCTGGAACATATCATAAGCTTCCAGTTTATATTCAACAAGTGGATCTCTTTGTCCGTATGCGCGTAAGCCAACACCTTCTCTTAACATATCCATCGCATCAAGATGTTGCATCCAATGACTATCAACAATCTTTAGCATCACTAGGTTTTCAAGTTCACGCATAATTGCTGGTGAGATAGCTTCTTCCCGCTCTTGATAATGCTTTACAGCGACATCATGCAGATATTCACCGAGTTCTTCTCTACTCAAGGAAGCTAAATGTTCAACAGTTAGCATTCCTGGTGGCGCATAGAATTCCTCAGCATAAGAAATCATAGCAGTTAAATCCCACTCCTCAGAATAAACTTCCGGTGGCGCATACATGGAGAGCGTTCTATCCACAATACGCTCCACCATATCCATAATGTTTTCACGCAAGTCTTTTTCTAAAAGAATTTTTTTGCGCTGTGCGTAAATAACCTCACGTTGCTGATTCATCACATCATCATATTGCAAAACATGCTTACGCATATCAAAGTTACGTGATTCTACTTTCTTTTGAGCTGATTCAATCGATCTAGTTACAATCTTATGCTCAATTGGTTCATCTTCTTCCATTCCTAATTTATCCATAATACCAGAAATATTATCAGAACCAAATAAACGCATCAAATCATCTTCTAGCGATAAATAAAAGCGAGTAGAACCAGGATCACCTTGACGCGCGCAACGTCCACGCAATTGATTATCAATGCGACGACTCTCATGACGTTCTGTACCAACAATGTGTAAGCCACCCAATTCAGGTACGCCTTCGCCAAGGACAATATCCGTACCACGTCCTGCCATATTAGTTGCAATAGTTACGGCACCATATTGACCTGCACCAGCAATTATTTCCGCCTCTTTTTCATGGAATTTAGCATTCAATACATTATGCGGTACATTTCTTTTTTTCAAAGTGTCTGATAATTCCTCTGATTGCGCAATTGACGTCGTACCGACCAATACTGGTCGTCCTGATCGATGACACTCTTCAATATCATCGGCGGCTGCTTTATATTTAGCACGTTTTGTTTTATAAATAACATCAGGATGGTCAATACGCTGATTAGGTTTATTGGTTGGTATAACAACAACATCCAGCCCATAAATTTTTTGAAACTCTTGCTCTTCCGTCTTAGCCGTACCAGTCATACCCGACAACTTTTCATACATTCTAAAATAGTTTTGGAATGTAATTGTTGCCAAAGTCTGGCTCTCACGTTCAACTTTTACACCTTCTTTTGCTTCAATAGCCTGGTGTAAACCCTCTGAAAATCTTCTTCCAAACATTAAGCGGCCAGTGAATTCATCAACAATAATAACTTCGCCATCTTTGACAACATAATCACGATCTTTATGCATAATAGCTTTTGCTTTTAACGCTTGCATTAATTGGTGAGAAAAATCAATACTCGCCTCACCATCATACATATTAGTGACGCCTAACATCTTCTCAGCTTTTGCAATCCCGACTTCAGTTGGCGCAACAGTTTTCATTTTTTCATCTACAGTGTAATCTTCGTTCTCAATCATTTGAGCGACAACACGCGCAAGAACTTTATATAAATCCGTGGATTTCTCTCCTGGACCAGAAATTATAAGTGGTGTTCTTGCTTCATCAATTAGGATACTATCAACCTCATCCACAATTGCATAATGCAAAGGGCGCTGTACCATTTGATCAACTGAAACAACCATATTATCACGCAAATAGTCAAAACCGAACTCATTATTTGTACCATACGTTATATCAGCGGCATAAGCTGCTTTTCTTTCGGGAAAATCTAACCCATGAACAATTAATCCAACTGAAAGTCCTAAAAATTGATAAACTCTACCCATTTCTTGACTATCGCGAGTAGCCAAATATTCATTAACAGTAATAACATGCACGCCTTTACCAGTTAAAGCATTCAAATAAGCTGGGAGGGTCGCCACCAAAGTTTTGCCTTCACCCGTGCGCATTTCAGCAATTTTACCTTTATGTAAAACGCTACCACCAATTAATTGCACATCAAAATGTCTCATGCCCAAAACCCTACGCGCAGCTTCACGCACAACAGCAAATGCCTCTGGTAAAATATCGTCAATAGTTTCACCTTTGGCTAGGCGTAATCTAAATTCATCTGTTTTGCCCGCTAAACTACTATCACTCATTTTTTCTATATCGTTTTCTAAAGCATTTACAGCATCAACATAGCCTTGAACATTCTTTAATTCTTTTTCATTAGGGTCTCCAAAAATCTTCTTTATTAAACCTTCGAGCAAAACAATCACTCCTCATTTTTTCACACTAAATCAGCCTATACTCAATACTAAATTTTATCAGAATAGAATATAAAAGTCAAAAAACCTAGAGTAATAACTCCAGGTTTTTTGTAATAACATTTTTAACTTATTTTAACTCCGGCACTAACAATCCATAGTCACCGTCTTTTCTTTTATATACAACATTAATAGTTTCTGTTTCTGCGTCAAAAAACATGAAAAAATCATGATTGACCAAGTTCATTTGCATAATAGCTTCTTCCACATCCATAGGATGCATTACAAAGCGTTTGTTGCGGACAATTTTAAATTCTGGTTCTTCTTCCTTAAGCACCGGCGTTACTTGCGGCACAATCTCTTTAAAATTACTATATCTATTTTTCATCAACTTAGTTTTAAACTTATGAATTTGGCGTTCAATTTTATCTACAACTAAATCAATTGC
>DVNI01000123.1 GCA_018714505.1 Candidatus Avacidaminococcus intestinavium | reverse complement strand
AGTGATTTGTTAACGCCATGGGAAAAAATTGAAAAACGTTTAGAATTAGCGGCTGCAGCTGATTTTGTAATTTGTTTATATAATCCTTCCAGCTTTAAAAGACATGACTATTTACAAAAGGCATGCGATATTATGATGAGAAATCAACGTAAAGATGTACCTGCTGGTATTATTAGAAATATTGGTCGTGACGGTGAAACTTATGAAATAATGACACTTGAAGAATTGCGTGAAGCAAAAGTAGATATGTTTACTACGGTTATTGTTGGTAATTCCCAGACTCGTGTGATTAATAATAAGATGGTTACGCCGAGAGGATATAAATTATAATGACTAAGAAACCGGTAATTTGGATTATTGCCGGGACCAGTGAAGGTCGACGGCTTATTGAAGCATTGGCGACGGCAGAGCTAGAAATAGTTGCTTCTGTCGCCACTGAATATGGTGCGCAACTAATTCCTGCACAAGACAATCTTACTGTTTTACAAGGTAGAATGGATCAAGCGGCAATGGAAGGTTTCTTGACGCATTATCAACCTGCCTTGGTAGTTGATGCTACTCATCCATATGCAGTTGCAGTTACGGAAACAATTAAAAATGCTTGTTTAGCTAAAAAATGTGAATTCTTACGTTTATTGAGACCACTTGATCAAAGCTCTGCTGGTATTAAAGTAAATTCCTATGAAGAGGCTGCTGAGTATTTAGCTCATACGACGGGAAAAATATTCTTGGCAACAGGTAGTAATACTTTAGATATTTTTACTAAAATACCAGACTTTGCTAATCGTCTTGTTATTAGAATACTACCAATGAGGGAATCTTTAGATAAAGCTTTGCGTCTTGGGTATAAACCACAAAACATTATTTGTATGCAAGGACCTTTTTCAACAGAACTCAATCTGGTTATGTTTAAGCATATAAAGGCTAAATTTGTTGTTACTAAAGAATCAGGAAGCGTCGGTGGCTTTCCTGAAAAAGAAGCAGCTGCACATCAATCTGGAGCTGCTTTAGTAGTAATTGGCAGAAATGAAGAACTCGGTTCTGATTTTGAGCAAGTTTTACAAAGGTTATGGCAGTTAAGCAAAAAGAACTAAGAAGGAGAAAAGGGTATGCGTAGAGTAAATATAGTTGGCATCGGCCCAGGAAATCCACAACTTTTGACTAAAGCTGCGGATGAAGTGATAAAACAAAGTAAGATTCTCATTGGTGACAGCAGAATGATTGCTTTTTATGAAGATACAGTAAAGAAAACTTTTACAACAATTAGTCCGATAGAGATTAACAATATTTTAAAGACATTGCCGGGGAATGATGAAGCTTCTATCTTGGTTTCTGGTGATGTGGGGTTTTTTAGTTTAGCAGCAACTTTGAGCGGAAAATTAACAGATTGTGAAGTGATTCGGTATCCGGGAATCAGTTCGCTCGTTTATTTTGCCGCTCTTTTAAATATGAGTTGGCAAGATGCTCAATTGGTAAGTATGCATGGACGTGAAAACAATTTAATAGCCCAGGTTGCGGCTCATGCAAAAGTTTTTGCGTTGACTGGTGGACACAATTCGCCTAATGCATTATGTCAAAAACTGAGTGAGCGTGGTTTAGGTAAAGTGGTAGTTTATGTAGGAGAAAAACTATCTTATCCAGAGGAGAGAGTAGTTTGTGGTACAGCGGAAGAAATCGCAATGCAAAAGTTTGACTCTCTTTCGGTAATGATGATTTTAAATAGTAAACCACAGAAAAAACAAGGAATACATGGTTTACCGGATGAGTCATTTGTGCGTGCAAAAGTTCCGATGACTAAACAGGAAGTGCGTTCTGTTGCTTTATCAAAATTGACTCCTAAGGCTACAGATATTATTTATGATATAGGCGCTGGCACTGGTTCTGTTTCTATTGAATTAGCCTTGCTTTCACCACTTGGCGCAGTTTATGCGTTTGAGCGTAATGAAGAAGCAATTAAACTTTTAGAAATAAATAGAGAGCGTTTTGGTGTAGATAATCTCAATATTATCAAAGGTGAAGCTTCTCAAGCACTTAGTGAGGCACCAGTACCTGATTGTGTATTTATTGGTGGTAGCGGTGGTAAGCTCGAAGTAATGCTTGATGATATTTATGCTAAAAATAGCCGAGCTAAAATTGTCGTTACAGCGATAACTATTGAAACATTAGCACAAACGATGCAATATTATGCGACTAAGAAAGATTATCTTACAGAAGTTGTAAATGTTTTTGTTGCGCGTTCACAAAAAGCTGGTCCTTATAATTTAATGAAAGCGCAAAATCCTGTTTATGTTATTACGATAATTAAAAAGGATGAGATGCTATGATAAAGAATGTGCCGCGTATCATGTTTACTGCACCAAATAGTAGCTCTGGTAAAACAACAGTTACGTGTGCCGTTTTACAGGCTTTGATTAATCAGCAGTTTTGCCCAACGGCTTTTAAGTCTGGACCAGATTATATTGATCCGATGTTTCATAGTAAAATATTGGGTACAAAATCTCGCAATCTGGATTTATTTTTATTAGGAGCAGATACTTGCAGACAACTTCTGGCAAAGAATGCTGCTGGTAGCGATATAGCTATTCTAGAAGGGGCAATGGGATATTATGATGGGATTGGAACTACTGATTGTGGTAGCGCTTATGAGTTGGCAAAAGAAACAGCGACACCAGTTATTTTAGTTTTAAATGCGAAAGGCGCAGCATTGTCAGCAGCAGCTATGATTAAAGGTTTTTGTGATTTTCGTAAAGATAGTAATATACAAGGTGTTATTTTAAATAATATTAACCCAATGACGTATCACTATTATAAAGAAACCATTGAAACAGAAACTGGAATTAAGCTTTTAGGTTATTTGCCACAAATGAAAGATTGTAGTTTTGAAAGCCGCCATTTGGGATTAGTAACAGCAGAAGAAATCAAAGATTTGCAAAATATTGTAACGAGTTTAGCGCAGCAAGCTGCTAAGTCTATTGATTTAGAAGGCTTGCGTAAAATCGCTGAGCAGGCAAAACCTCTTTCTTATGAAGAACAGAAAGTATCTAAAATTGCTGATGTGAAAATTGCGATTGCTCAGGATAAAGCTTTTTGTTTTTACTATCAGGACGCTTTAGAATTATTAGAGGATTTAGGAGCTAAGCTCGTGCCTTTTAGTCCTTTGAATGATAAAGCGGTTCCAAGTTGTGATGGTATAATTTTAGGTGGTGGTTATCCAGAAGTTTATGCTGGAGAACTGGCGTCAAATACAGAAATGCTAAGGAGTATTAAAACGTTACTTAAAGAAAATAAACCTTGTCTTGCTGAGTGTGGTGGTTTCATGTATTTACTTGAACGGTATATTGACGCCACAGGATCTTCTTTCACTTGGGTAGGTGCTCTGGCGGGAGAGGTTAGCATGACTAAATCTTTACAACGTTTTGGTTATGTTACGTTAACGGCAAAGCATGATAATTTACTGGCTACTTGTGGTGAAAGTATTAATGCTCATGAGTTCCATTATTCAGATAGTACTGCTAATGGAAATAGCTATTTAGCTTGTAAGGCTTCACTTAAAGGTCAATGGGAATGTATAAATGCAACGGCGACCTTATATGCAGGCTATCCTCACATTCATTTGTGTGGTAATAGCGAATTTGCTAAAAACTTTGTTAAAGCATGTGCGGAAAAACGCACAAACAGCTAATTTTGGAGTGAAAAATCAATGTCGACTATCATAGCAATACTAATAGCTTTTTTATTGGATTTTGCTTTAGGTGATCCGCGTAATTTACCGCATCCGATTTGTTTATTAGGCAACTTGGTTGCCAAAATGGAAAAATGGGCACGGTCTTTATTTGGTCATGGTCAGCAACAATTACAATTAGCTGGGGTATTCATGGTTATCGTAGTTCTTGTTATTGCTTATATAGTACCGTTTTTCCTTTTGCAGGTGGCGGGCTATATTAGTCCTCATTTGCAATTTGCAATAGAAGTTATTATGTTTTACCAAATTTTTGCAATGCGTTCTTTGCGTGATGAAAGTATGGCCGTCTATAATAAAATTATGACTGGTGATTTAGATGCATCAAGAGTGCAATTATCTTGGATTGTAGGACGAGATACAGCGGAGCTAAGCTTTGAAGAAATTACTAAAGCCACGGTTGAAACTGTAGCTGAGAATACGACGGACGGGGTAATTGCTCCGATGCTTTTTATGTTTCTTGGTGGTGCACCACTCGCATTTTTATACAAGGCAGTTAATACGATGGATTCGATGGTTGGCTATAGAAATGAAAAATATCTGCATTTTGGAATGCCAGCGGCTAAGTTAGATGATTTGTTTAATTATTTTCCTGCTCGCATTTCTGCTTTTTTGATGATCGCAGCGGCCTATTTTTTGGGCTTAGATGCTTGTAATGCTTGGAAAGTTTTTAAGCGTGATCGTAACAATCATTTGAGTCCTAATTCTGCACAAACGGAAGCGGTTTGTGCAGGAGCATTGGGCATACAATTAGGTGGCGGACATAATTATTTTGGCAAATTTGTCTATAAACCGACTATTGGTGATGCTTTAAGGTGTATAGAACCATTAGATATAAAGAAAAGTAATGATTTAATGTATTTTACAGCTGTTTTGGGTTTTACTCTTTGCTCATTGATACTGTTAGCAAGTAATTTTTTAAGGGATGGATTATATGTATAAGTATGCACATGGTGGAGATATTCATTCTTTACCCATACAAGAGAAACAAAAGATCGTGGATTTTTCAGCGAATATCAATCCTTTTGGGATTCCGAGCTCTGTTAAGAAGGCTGTTAAAGAATCACTGCAAGAATGTATTAATTATCCAGATGCGTTTTGTCGTGATTTAACAAAACTAACTGCACAGAAAAATGGTGTAAAGTCAGAAAATATTTTTTTTGGTAATGGTGCAGCGGATGTTTTATTTCGTTTAACGATAGCATTAAGACCGAAAAAAGCTTTACTACTAGCACCTACTTTTTCTGATTATGAAAAAGCATTAAAAAGTGTTGACTGTAATATTAGTTATTATAATTTACGAGAAGAGGATGACTTTTTAATACAAGAGGACTTCCTCGAGGCCTTGGATGCCGAATACGATATTGTAGTTATTTGCAATCCGAATAACCCGACAGGACAATTGGTGGGGAAAGAAACAATTAAAAAAATTGCTAATAAATGTACTGAAAATGGAATTAGATTGTTAATAGATGAGTGTTTTATGGATTTTGTTATACAAGAAGATGAGTTTTCAGCAATAGATTTTTTAGCTAATGAACATATTATACTTAAAGCTTTTACCAAAATTTATGCCATACCGGGTCTTCGATTAGGGTACTGTATTACTAAGGATTTAGCGTTAATCACCAAAATGAGGCAAACAGGTCAAGATTGGAATGTTTCTGTACCAGCGCAAGCCGCTGGCATTGCTGCCTGCGGGGAAGACGCATATGTTGTAAAGACCGTTGCTTATATTGCACGAGAACGTGCTTATTTAGCTGAGGCTTTAACGGAGTTAAAGATTAGACCAATTCCGTCAACCACAAATTTTTTGCTTTTTCATTCTCCGGTAACGGATTTGGCTAAAAAACTGCGTAAGTACGGGTTTTTAATAAGAGATTGCTCTAATTATCATAATTTAAGAAAAGATTATTATCGAATTGCCGTAAAAAAACACAGTGATAATAAGCTGTTAATAAATGCTTTAAGGAAGATTTGTAGTGATGAAAACATTATTAGTGATTATTGATGGTTTAGGTGATGATAAAATTGCCGATTTTGGAAATAAAACTGTTTATGAATATGCTAAGCATCCTAATCTAGATAGAATAGCCACAAATGGTTTTTGTAGTTCGCTTAGTATAGCACAAAAAGATTTTTTACCGGAGAGCCTTGCTTGTACGTTACGTATACTAGGGCTTGAGCAAAAGGAATTTCCAACTAATAGAGCTTATATGGAACTACTAGCTAATGGCAAGGATATTTCAGAGTTTGAGATGGTTTTAAGATGTAACTTGGTTTCAATAGATCAGCAGGGATGTTTACATTCTTTTAATGGTGAGGGTTTAAGCAAGAATGAAATTAATGAGATTACTAATATAGCCAATGAGTATCGTTCTAATATTGAATTCATTCATTTGTCGGATTATCGTAATCTTTTGATTTTAGATAAAAAAGAAGATGTTTTGCGTGAAGCTATGATTAAACCGCCCCACGAAAGTATTGGCGAAAATATTGTAGAACTTTTAAATGATCTTCGTGAGAAATCTTTGGTAATCGCTGACTTTATTGATGCAACTGAAAAGCGTTTGGCAAAGTTTGCCAGAAAAGAGTTTACTTACCTTTTTTATCCTTGGGGACCAGCTGAGCGTGAACAATTAAAATCTTTTGAAGAACGTTATCAACGAACAGGCGCTGTGGTTTGTAAAGCTGAGATCATTAGGGGTATTGCCTTGGCTTTAGGCTTAACAATTATGGATTTAAAGCAGGCAACCGGTGAAACAGATACTAATTTATTGGAAAAAGCACAGCAGACAATCTCGGCACTTCAAAGCCATGATTTTGTCTTTACGCATTTTAATGGTACAGATGAAGCTGCTCATCGATATGATTATCGAGAGAAAGCAGCGTTTGTTGAAAGAATTGACCGAGAGTTTTTTGCTTTTTTATTGAATAATTGGCATGAACCTGTGAAAATTTTGGTTTGTGCTGATCATGCTACGAGTTCTTTAAGTGGCAAGCATACGCGAGATAAAGTGCCTTGTATTGCTGCAACACTTAACTATAAAGAAAAAATAACGGTATTTAAAGATTATCATGATATAAAAAACTTTTTATTTGCGAGGCGATAAGATGGCAAAAGCAATAATGGTGCAGGGGACAATGTCAAATTCCGGCAAGAGTTTAGTAACAGCAGGGCTATGCCGGGTATTTTATCAAGATGGGCAAAGAGTTGCTCCATTTAAATCTCAAAATATGGCACTTAATTCTTTTATTACGCGAGAAGGTGCAGAAATGGGGAGAGCACAAGTTGTGCAAGCAGAGGCGGCTAATGTTGAGCCTAGCGTATGGATGAACCCCATTCTTTTAAAACCGACTAGTGATCAAGGATCGCAAGTAATTGTCAATGGCAAGGCAATTGGAACAATGCCGGCTGCTGAATATTTTGCTTTTAAAACTCAATTAATTCCAGATATTATGAAAGCCTATAATAAACTAGCAGATAATCATGAAATAATTGTAATTGAAGGCGCAGGAAGTCCCGCTGAAATAAATCTACGTGGTCAAGATATTGTTAATATGGGGATGGCAAAAATGGCAAGTTCTCCGGTTTTATTAGTAGCAGATATTGACCGTGGCGGTGTCTTTGCAGCGATTTATGGTACTTTAATGCTGATGCCGGAAGATGAACGCGCAATGGTTAAAGGTATTATTATCAATAAGTTCCGTGGTGATATAAATATTTTGCGTCCGGGTTTAAAAATGATAGAGGAAAAAACAGGGGTTCCTATTGTTGGTGTCTTACCGATGCTGGATATTGATATTGAAGATGAAGATAGTTTGTCTGATAGGCTAGATGACAAAAGGGAAGCTAAGGTTATTGATATAGCTGTTATTAGAATACCGCGGATGTCTAATTATACTGATTTTAATATTTTTGAATTGATTCCTGGAGTATCAGTTCGTTATGTTAAGAGCGTGCGAGAACTTGGTAATCCTGATATGATTATTTTGCCGGGCACTAAAAATACGATTGGGGATTTATTGTGGTTGCGGCAAAGTGGATTAGAAGCCGAGGTACTAAAGAAAGCTCACGCTGGAACCGTAATTTTCGGTATTTGTGGTGGCTATCAAATGCTTGGACAAAAGATATCTGATCCATATGGCATTGAAGAAGGCGGAGAAATTAGTGCATTAGGACTTTTACCAATAGAAACTATTTTTGCTGATAAAAAGAGAACAATTCAAGTAAAAGGTCAATTTGAAAATATTGAAGGACGTTTTAGTAATCTAAATGGTATGCCTTTTCACGGATATGAAATTCACGCTGGTGTGACCATTCTGGATGAGTCAAAATATTTAGCAAAGCTAACAACAATAGATGAGCGAGAAGCTATTTCTGTTGAAGGATCACAAAATCTCGAAGATGCTTTTGAAATATACGGTACCTATGTTCACGGTGTTTTTGATGGTGATGGAATTGCACAAAATATTGTTGCTGCACTGCTTGCTAAAAAAGGTTTGAAACAAGAAGATATTGAGATGATTAGCTTTGCTGATTATAAAAATAAGCAATATGATTTTTTAGCCGATGCTATTAGAAAAAATGTTGATATGGATAAAGTTTATGATATTTTAAAGGCAGGTATTTAATTATGGAACAGGGTTTGATCCATATTTACTGTGGTGATGGTAAAGGAAAAACAACAGCTTGTTTAGGTCTAGCAATTCGTTGTGCTGGTCGTAATAATAAAGTGTTATTTGCTCAATTTTTAAAAGGGAGACCTAGCGGAGAGCTAAGTAGTCTTGCTCTATTACCGAATATCGAAGTTTTACGTGGCAAAGAAATTTTAAAATTCACTTTTCAAATGAATGATGTTGAGAAACAACAAGTTGCTGAAGAACATCAAAAACTATTTGCTCAAATTATAGCTAAATGTCAAACTGAAAAAATAGATCTTTTAGTTTTAGATGAGGTTGTAGGCGCTTGTGATAAAGGTTTATTTGATGAGAAGTTATTAATAGATTTTTTACGTAATAAGGATAAAGGTTTAGAAGTTGCACTTTCTGGTCGTAATCCTTCGCAGAACTTGATTGACTTAGCTGATTATGTATCTGAAATAAAAAAAATAAAGCATCCGTACGAAAAAGGAATTTCGGCTCGTGACGGTATAGAAAGGTAGTGTAAAAATGAATTTAGAAAATGTGTTGCCAGGTGATATTGAAAAAAGAAGTATGGAGATTATTCAAGAAGAGTTAGGTGAAATTATCCTTGATGAAACAAAGGCAAGTATAATTAAGAGGGTAATTCATACTTCAGCTGATTTTGATTATGTAAGGACTTTGCATTTCTCGCCAGACGCCATAGATAAGGCTTTAGCTGCATTAAAAAATGGGGCTACAATTATTACTGATACTAATATGGCCAAAGCCGGTGTGAACAAAATAGGCTTAGCAAAATTAGGGGCGAAAGTGGAGTGCTTTATGCTTGATGCTGATGTAGCAGCAACTGCTAAGGAAAAAGGTTGTACTCGCGCAGCTGTTTGCATGGAAAAGGCTTGTGAGGTGGAGGGTCCAGTTATTATTGCTGTTGGTAATGCACCGACTGCTTTAGTAAGATTAAACGAATTAATTGCTGAGGGCAAAATAAAACCAGAACTAGTAATTGGTGTTCCAGTTGGGTTCGTAAATGTTGTTGAATCAAAAGAAATAATCATGTCTTCTGGCGTACCTTATATTGTTGCACGTGGGCGTAAAGGTGGTAGTAATGTAGCTGCAGCGATTTGTAATGCTTTGATTTATAAATTAGCTCGCTAACAGGCAATAAATAAAGCTGTAGACTATTGACAGTTAAAGTAATGTGTTGTAAAATAAATGCTGTCGATAACTTTAATTCCCTGATAGCTCAATCGGTAGAGCACTCGGCTGTTAACCGAGTTGTTGTAGGTTCGAGTCCTACTCGGGGAGCCAGAATTTTAACCGGACATTTTGTCCGGTTTTTTTGTTTGCGTATTGACTTCTAGGCGAGAAACAAATATAATCAAATTGTTAAATAATTTAATATTGTTGTGTAGGTGCTCGAAAGAGCTTAATAGGGAAATCGGTTTATTCCGGTACGGTCCCGCCGCTGTGTTGTGGAGCTTATCTCTTTATGCCACTGGATTTATAGATCTGGGAAGGTTGAGATAAGTGATGAAACTAAGTCAGAAGAACTGCCTGCATATACATCACTGGTAGACCCGCGGGAGACGGGGAGGCGATGTCGCGTGGGTTTTCGCGATTAAAAATATGTTGCCGTCTTTCGTAAATGAAAGACGGCTTTTTTTATTTTGCGGATACCTGCCTTACGGATAGAGGTATTACTTTTTCTTAAACATAGGCCTGGGTGTGGCTGAAAAGAATTTGAGAAAAAGTTGGCAGTTTAGGTAGGAGATTCTCGAACCACTCTGCATACATACTATAGTTTCATTATAGAAAAGGGGGAAAGGCTTTAGTAAAAAACGCCCATTTAAATAACTTATGAAAGGATGCAATATATGGAACAGGATCAAAATCTTGAGAAAAATGATATTCCGGAAATAAGCTTTGAAGAATTTAGTACTCCTTCTTATGAAAAGTGGAAAGAAGAAGCAATTGCAGCGTTAAAAGGCGCTGATTTTGACAGAAGTATGTATACAGCCACTTACGAGGGAATTACTTTAAAACCAATTTATTTAAAAGAAGATTTGGATAAACTTAGTGACCCTAATTCTTATCCTGGGCAATTTAATAACTTACGTGGTGCACATGCTGGAGGATACATTAGTAACTTATGGACTATTGCGCAACAGATTGATGCGAAAATGCCAGCAGAACTTAATGAAATGCAAAAATATGAATTAACCAAAGGTTCCACCGCAATTTGTTTTAAACTTGACACCCTTACTTTAAAAGGCCTTGATGTTTTACAAAATGAATTAGAAGAATTTGCGGATAAAGGAGTTTCTTTATCTACCTTAGATGACTTAAAAGTAATTTTGGACGGTATTGATTTAACTAAAAATGAATTTGCAATCTATACGGGAGCATCTAATGTATCTTTCTTAGGTGCCTTAGCAGCACTTGCTAAAGAGCAGAAGGTAGCATTAAGTGATCTACATGGTGCCATTGCTGCAGATCCGATTGGCGAATTGGTAAAAGATGGAAGCTTACCGCGTAGTTTAGAAGAATATTATGATGACATTGCGCATAGTATTTTGTGGGCAGAAGAAAATGCACCTAAGCTTCGTACTTTAATCATTGATAGTGATGTTTATCATGATGGTGGAGCAAGTTCAATTCAA
>DVNI01000122.1 GCA_018714505.1 Candidatus Avacidaminococcus intestinavium | reverse complement strand
ACGCCGAGTAGAGAAGATAAAAGTTTAACTGCAACTTTAAAAGAAGCAGGCAAGTTTTTGGGAATTCCGATATTGGACCATATTATTATAGGTGATGGTTCATATTATAGTTTTAAAGAACATAATTACTTATAAGAATGAATCGAGGAGGAAATATATATGTTTGATTTTTTAAAATCCTTATCGCAGGATATGGGTATAGATTTAGGTACAGCTAATACATTGGTGCATATTAAAGGTAAAGGAATTGTAATTCGCGAGCCTTCGGTAGTTGCGGTACAAAGAGATACCAATGAGGTGCTAGCGATTGGCGCTGAGGCAAAACGTATGATTGGTAGGACTCCTGGCAATATCGTAGCAATTCGTCCGTTGAAAGATGGAGTAATCGCCGATTTCGATATTACGCAATCAATGCTCAAGTTTTTTATTAAAAAATCGATTGGAAACAAGACTTTTATTCGTCCACGCGTAGTTGTTGGTGTTCCTTCTGGTGTAACTGCTGTGGAACGAAGAGCGGTATTAGATGCAACCATTCAAGCTGGAGCTCGTGAAGCGTATTTAATTGAAGAACCAATGGCAGCTGCTATTGGTGCAGGTTTACCGGTACAAGAAGCTACTGGTAACATGGTCGTTGATATTGGCGGAGGCACGTCGGAAGTAGCAGTCATTTCATTGGGGGGGATTGTTGTTAGTCGTTCCGTGCGTATTGGTGGCGATAAAATGGATGAAGCGATTGTGCAATATATTAAGAAAAAATACAATCTTTTAATAGGCGAAAGAACTGCTGAAGAAATTAAAATTGAAATTGGCTCAGCTATGAAACTAGAAGAATCTGAAACGATGAATATTAGAGGTCGAGATTTAGTTACGGGTTTACCAAAAACTTTAACTATCGACGCTAATCAAATTCAGGAAGCTCTTAGTGAACCAGTTGCAGGTATTATTGATGCTGTGCGTGGATCGCTTGAAAGAACACCGCCAGAACTGTCCGCAGATATTATGGATCGTGGTATTGTAATGACGGGTGGAGCATCTTTATTGCGTAATTTAGATCGCATGATTAGTAAAGAAACAGGGATGCCGGTATATGTATCGGATTCAGCACTAGCTTGTGTTGCTTTAGGAACAGGTATTGCAGTAGAACATGTTGATGTTTATAAAAAAGGTTTTATGGCAACCTCTAATCGTGCCTAATATAATTAATCTAAGGAGAGCACGCTTGTGAGTAAGAAAAGTGTGTTAGCTGTTATTTCAGTAATAATTGTTTGTTTATTAGCATTTTTAGCTGTTGATGGCAAGGCTAGATTTCCTTTATTAGACCGCGTGCTTACGACAGCTATTGCTCCTGTTAATGAGAAAATAGTGGGGTTGTCTTCAGGTGCTAATTCTATCAGAACATTTTTTGCAGCAATAACGACTATGCAAGAAGAAAACAATAAGTTAAAACAAGATATTGAAGAATTGCGCAGTGCTAATCTGAAAATGGCAGAAATCTGGGCCGAAAATCAGCGTCTGACTAATCTTCTTCAATACAAAAATACAGCAGCACACCTAAATCTTTTGACGGCAAAAGTAATAGGTCGTGACTTTGGTGATGCCAAAGATACTCTTTTGATTAATGCAGGAGCGAATGCAGGTTTAAAAGAGAACATGGCGGTTATTAATAGTGCTGGTTTAGTAGGCATTATTGATGAGACTTCACCATCAGTATCACGTGTTTTATTAATTACTAGTCCACGGTGTAAAGTTGGTGGAATTGTTTTGCGTGCCCAGTCGCGTGTATCGGGAGTTTTGAGTGGCGTTACAAGTGGTGAACATATTTTATCTATGGGTAATATGTCTCGTGATGCCGATATCCAAAGTGGCGATGTGATAATGACGTCTGGCCTAGGTGGTAATCACCCTGGAGGTTTAGTTATTGGAACAGTTGAAAGCGTGGCAATGAATATTGGCGGTTTATTAAAGCAAGCGCGAATTACGCCAATCGTTGACTTTACGCGATTAGAAGAAGTGATGGTCATTACCGCCTATACTAATTTGACACCGCCCGTGGCTAATAGCGCTACTGGAGGTAAATAAGATGGCCCTATTATTACGGAGTCTAGTACTCTTTTTTTTAATAGTTCTTCAAACTTCATGGTTCGCTTTTTTCCCGGGGTATAATGTTACTCCGGATTTCCTTTTACTTTTCATAGTATTTTATGCAATGAATACACCGACTAAGTATGGTGCCTTAAATGCTTTAGGTGTGGGCTTGATGCAGGATATTTTAGGGGCGACTATTTTTGGTTTTCATATTTTAACGCGAACTGTAGCTGCTTTTGTAATTGGTAAAATGAAAAAGCGGGTTATGAAGGAGAATATAGAAGCCTTTTTAGTTTTTGCAACGGTAGCAGGACTTTTTTGTCGTTTTAGTTATGCAATTTTGCAAATTATTATTTCTGACATGGAATTTTTTTGGCTACCAAGTTATTTGCTAGATTCTTTTTACTATATCGTACTTAATTTAGTAATGGCCGTACCATTGTGGTTTGGTATTGGTAAGATTGAAGCTTTTTTGACAAAACGTAATTCATATTGATAGAGGAGGGGCAATGTAGCGTGTTAAACAAAAAATATGCTTATCGATTAGAAATATTGATGATTGCCTCTATCTTGACGATAATGATTTTGATTGGGCGAATGGCCTATTTACAGCTCTATGAAGGAGAGTATTATTATCGCTTGTCCGAGGGCAATCGGGTTCGCTCGGTTAATATTAGAGCACCAAGAGGAATTATTTTTGATGCTAATGGCGAAGCACTTGTAAAAAATGATCCTGGTTTTGCTGTATCTTTACTACGGACAGATAAAAAGCCGGATCGAGCAGTATTAGAAAAATTAGCTCAGATTATTGAAGTACCAATAGAAACAATTTTAGAAAAAATAGAAAAAAAGGCAGATAGTTATGAGCCGGTTCTTTTAAAAAGCAATTTGACCCCCAAGATGGTAACGATGCTAGAAGAAGGTTATAAAGAATTACCAGGAGTCTTGGTTGAACCACAAGCCGTAAGAACTTATGCTAATAATGAATTGGCTGTTCATGTTCTCGGCTATGTGGGAGAAATTAGTGAATATGAGATGAGCAAAAAACCAGAGCAGGAACTAAAAGTGGGCAGCATTGTTGGAAAATTTGGTTTAGAAAGATTTTATGACAATGTTTTGCGTGGCAAAGATGGAAGTTATCGTGAGGAAGTCGATGTAGCTGGTCGAGTTGTCCAAACTTTAGAGCAAATTCCACCAGTGCCAGGTCAAGGACTAGTGTTGACTATTGATGCGAACCTACAAAGAGAAGTAGAAAAAATCACCGACGAACATTTAGCGTATTTACGTTCTATTGGTTTTGCGCCGAATGCTAGTGCAGCGGCTGTTATTGCATTAGACCCTAGAAATGGTGAAGTTAAGGCATTAGTAAGTCGGCCCGCATTTAATCCTAATTTGTTTGTTAATGGCATTTCTTCAAAAGATTGGCAGATTATTAATGATAATCCTTTTGATCCAATGTCTGATAAAGTTATTGCAGGAGAATATCCACCAGGTTCAACTTTTAAGATCGTGACAGGTGCCGCAGCGCTAGAAACAGGCAAAGTCACACCAGAAGAATTAATCTTTGATGCTGGTAAGCACTGGTTAATACCTATGGAAAATGCTGGCGGAGAGGCTTTGGGCTGGATTAATTTTCATCGAGCACTGGCTGTTTCTGATAATGTTTATTTTTATGAAATGGGTAACAGAATTGGTATTGATATTTTGAAAAGATATTCAGCAATGTTCGGTTTAGGAAGACCTACGGGTATTGATTTGTTTGGTGAAAATGAAGGTATTATTGCAAGCCCTGAGTATAAAATGAAAGTATTTAATGAAGATTGGTATTTAGGCGATACTTTTAACGCTGCAATTGGGCAAGGTTTTAATTTGGCAACACCCTTGCAAATTGCATTAATGTTTTCGGCGGTAGCAAATAATGGTGATGTTTATAGACCGCATTTAGTGAAAGAAATTGTCAATGATGACGGTTCCGTTGCGAAGGTTTTGCAACCAGAGAAGATCGGGCGTTTAGAAATTTCTGCGAAGACGCTTGATTTATTACAAAAAGGATTGGAAGCAGTAGCACAAGAAGGTGGTACCGGTGCTCAAATGGCGAACTTAGCGGTGCCTGTCGCAGGAAAAACCGGTACAGCAGAAAACCCTCATGGTAAAGACCACGGCTTGTTTGCAGGTTATGCACCAGCTAATAATGCGAGTCTAGTTATTGTGGTAGT
The DNA here is from genome assembly GCA_018714505.1 of Candidatus Avacidaminococcus intestinavium. Classification (GTDB taxonomy): domain Bacteria; phylum Bacillota; class Negativicutes; order Acidaminococcales; family Acidaminococcaceae; genus Avacidaminococcus; species Avacidaminococcus intestinavium. Next base: position 16,281 of record DVNI01000122.1, on the reverse strand, counting down.
GGTGCCACAAGGCGGTTACGGCTCGGTTTCAGCAGCTCCTATCGTCAAACGCATTTTTGAATATGCTTTTCCCTCTGCGAAGGTAAGCACAGAGAATATTAAATAGACTTAAGAAGGTAAAGTATGGAATTCACAAGAATATTAAAACGTTTAGATTACATATTACTTTTAGCGGTATTATTGCTAGTCGGCATTGGAATTATGCTGATTGGTAGTGCCACGCACGTTAATGTTGTCGCTGATGATCGTTATTGGTATGTCGGCAGACAAATGACGTTTGCTGCGCTCAATTTGGTTTTTATGTTTTTTTGCCTGCGTTTTGATTATCGAGTCTTAGAAGATCTTTCAACAAAATTATATATTTTTAACTTATTGATGCTCGTTGCTGTTATGGTGTTTGGGCAAACAGCCTTAGGGGCACAACGCTGGATTCAGTTAGGACCTATTAGTATTCAACCAAGTGAATTTTCGAAGATTATCATGATTATTGCTCTGGCGGCTTTTTTAAATAAAAGACTGGACCATCTGGAGTCATTTTGGGATTGGGTTCCTGTTTTTGGTTATGTTTTTGTACCCTTTATTTTGGTTATGAAACAGCCAGATCTAGGAACATCTTTAGTTTTTTTAGCTATTTTATTTGGTTTAATGGTTCTCTGCGGATTCAAAAAGAAATATTTTATGCGCCTGATCGGCGTTGGGGTAGTTTCAGCTCCGTTATTATGGACCATGTTACAAGAGTATCAGAAAATGAGACTGAAGGTTTTTCTAGATCCAGGTTTAGAACCTCAAGGTGCAGGTTATCATGTGATTCAGTCTATGATTGCTATTGGTTCTGGAGAACTCGTCGGTAAAGGCTTGTTTGCGGGCACACAAAGTCAGCTTAACTTTTTGCCAGAAAATCATACTGATTTTATTTTTGCGGTTGCGGGTGAAGAATTTGGTTTTATAGGTACAACGTTTATTTTACTTTTGTATTTATTGATTATTTATCGTGGTATTAATATTGCAATGGATGCAACGGATAATTTTGGAACATTATTAGCAGTTGGTATCGTTTCGATGTTTGTTTTTCATGTCTTAGTCAATGTCGGGATGACAGCAGGAATTATGCCAGTGACTGGTGTGCCATTACCATTTTTAAGTTATGGTGTTAGTTCGTTGACAACGAATATGATTTTGACTGGACTGTTATTAAATATTGAAGTAAGACAACAGAAGTTATCGTTTATGTGAGGAGAAACAAATGAATAATAAATTCCCAATAGATATTTTAAGTCAAGTAAAAAAACCAGCCAGATATACTGGCGGTGAGTTTGGCAGTATCATAAAAACTGCAGCAGAGACTGAGGTCTCTATTGCCTTAGCTTTTCCAGATATTTATGAAGTAGGCATGAGCTATCTGGGCTTTAAAATACTTTATCACATTCTTAATAAAGAACCAGGAGTAGCTGCGGAACGAGTATATGCTCCATGGGTTGATATGGAAGAACAAATGCGCACTCATAATTTGCCGCTTTGGTCACAAGAGACCGCAAAGGTGCTGTGCGATTTTGACTTTGTTGGTTTTACTTTACAATATGAGCTTTCCTATACTAATATTCTGAACATGCTGGACTTAGGAAGAATTTCTTTATATGCAGAATGTCGTAATGAGGAAGAACCGTTTGTAATAGCGGGAGGACCCTGTGTATATAACCCGGAGCCGCTAGCTGATTTTGTTGATTTTTTTGTGATCGGTGAAGGCGAAGAGGTTATGATTGAGCTGATGCAAGCCTATAAAGCTTGGCAAAAAGCCGGCAAGATAGGTGGACGCAAGTCTTTTCTTGAGCGTGTTGCACAAATAAAAGGCATCTATGTACCAAGTTTTTATCAGGTGGAGTATCTAAAGAGTGGCGAAGTTGCACAAGTTACTACTAGTAATAAGCTAGCGCCAGCAGTTGTTACGAAACGAGTAATTAAAGATTTAGCCAGTATTTCTTTTCCGACGAAGCCCATTGTGCCTTTTGGTTCTATTGTGCATGATCGCATCATGTTAGAAGTATTTAGAGGTTGTACTCGTGGTTGTAGATTCTGTCATGCGGGAATGGTGTATCGACCGGTACGTGAACGCAACCCTCAATTACTCAAACAGTTGGCAAGAGAACTTGCTGATCACACCGGCTATAATGAGATTTCTTTAGTATCTTTAAGCACTGCTGACTATTCTTGTTTGGCACCATTAATTAGAGAACTAATTACGGAACTAAAAGAGGAAAAGGTTAGTGTATCTTTGCCATCCTTGCGCGTTGATAGCTTTTCCGTGGATTTAGCAAAAGAAGTGCAAGCGGTGCGCAAAAGTGGACTTACTTTTGCACCGGAAGCTGGTAGTCAAAGAATGCGCGACGTAATTAATAAAGGTGTGACCGAACAAGATTTAATGGATGCGGTTACTGCGGCTTTTGCTTCAGGTTGGTCAACGGTCAAACTATACTTTATGATTGGTTTGCCGGGTGAAACAGATGAAGATATCTTAGCGATTGCAGACCTGGCGAAAAAAGTTCAATATAAATATAAGGAAGTTACGGGTAAAGGAGGAGCAAAAGTTACTGTTAGCGTGTCTTCTTTTGTGCCTAAACCATATACCCCTTTTCAATGGAGCCCCCAAGATACAATTGATGAGATCAGACGTAAACAATTTTTGTTAAAAGATGCGTTAAAAGTTAAAAATATTACTTATCAATATCATGATTCTGTTACGAGTGTTATTGAAGGAGTTTTTGCTCGTGGTGATCGCAGATTGGGCAAAGCCCTTTATTTAGCATGGCAAAGTGGAGCTAAGTTTGATGGTTGGTCGGAACATTTTTCTTATGAACGTTGGTTAAATGCCCTAGACGCAGCAGGTTTGGCAAAAGAATTTTATGCGAATCGGCAGCGTGGAGAACAGGAACATTTTCCTTGGGAACACATCCAGCCGGCTGTAAATAGAGCCTTCCTTTGGCGTGAATATCAAAAAGCTTTACAAGCAGAATTAACGGAAGATTGTCGTCATGGAGCTTGTAGCGGCTGTGGTGTATGTCCAGAACTGCAAGTAGAAACTATTGATTGGAAAGAGCAGGGAAACCATGAAGCTGAGAATTAAAATTACTAAAGATGATTCAATTCGTTTTATTTCACATCTAGAATATATTAGAACTATTGAACGAGCGATTAGGCGAGCTAAACTACCAGCAGCTTATTCTGAAGGGTTTAATCCGCATCTAAAGTTTTCTTTGGCGTCGGCGCTAGGGGTAGGTGTAGCGAGCAAAGCAGAATTTGTAGAAGTAGAATTGGCAGAAGCGGTAGAACTGAAAAGCGCACTACAAGCATTACAAGCAAGTTTACCGCGTGGTATTGGTGTTTTAGAGGCGGATTTGGTGACTAAAAAAACAGGGAAATTAATGGCTCTGACGCGTGGAGCATCGTATCTTATTAAGGTGCCTTGCCTTGCTTGTGATTGGCAAAGTGCACTAGATGAGTATAATAATGCAGCAAGTATTATTTTTGCTAAAGCATTACCGAAAGAAAAGTATAAGACGAAGGACATTGAAGTAAAACATTTTGTGCCAAAGATTACTGGTAGTTATGAAGAGGGAATTATCGAATTGAGCTTTGATTGTGCTATTACTCCGACCGGCAGTATGAAAGCGATTGAGGTGCTGCAAGTGTTGCAAAAACAGCTTGGTTTACCTTTAGTTTTAGAAAAAGCTGATATTTTGAGAACCGATCTTTACACTACTGATGAACAAGGAAAAAAACAACCTTTATTAAATAATCACGATTGAAGATACGAAGAAAAGGAGGCGCAGTAAAGCAATGTCTAAAGATATCATTATTAGTGAAACCCCGGAAGAAACGAGAATGGCCCTGGTAGAAGATGATCGCTTAGCCGAATATATAGTAGAGCGAAGTAGCGAACGGCATCTGGTCGGTAGTATTTTTACCGGTAAAGTAAAAAACATAGTACGTGGTTTGCAAGCAGCATTTATTGATATCGGCAGAGAGCAGAATGCCTTCCTGTTTGTACCTGAAGATAGTGTGGTTAATGAAGGACAAACTGTGATTGTTCAAATTGCCAAAGATTCTCGCGGTACTAAAGGACCGATGGCGACACGTAGTATTGCTTTGCCTGGTAAGTATTTAGTGTTATTACCCTTTTCTAATTATGTTGGAGTTTCGCATAAGATTAAAGGTAAAGAAGAAAAGACGCGATTAAAAGAGCTAATTGAGCAGAATAAACCGACCACTGTAGGATGTGTAATACGGACGCTGGCAGAGGGAGTTAGTGAGGATGCTTTATTACAGGATTTAACAGCACTGTTAGCGACTTGGCGCATTGTTTGCGCGCGAGCCAAACGCTCGACACAACCAACCTTATTGTTTCGCGAACTAGATTTGCCCGTGCGTATTGTGCGAGATTATTTAGCTGAAAATGTGCGTAGGATTATTTTTGATAATGAAGTAACGTATAAAAGAGTTAAAGAACTAGTAGCAGACTTAGATAAAAAACCACAAGCCAGTTTGCAACATTTTGCAGGTAAAAGTGATATTTTTGCTTATTATAAAGTAAGTGAAGAAATCTCTACTTTAGATGACCGGAAAATCTGGCTTTCTTGTGGGGGGTACCTGGTGCTTGATCATACAGAAGCGATGACAGTTATTGATGTGAATAGTGGTAAGTTTCAAGGACGTACATCGCTAGAAGAAACGGTTCTAGAAATTAATAAACAAGCAGCGATCGAGATTGCACGACAATTACGCTTGCGTGATATTGGTGGTATTATCATTATTGATTTTATCGATATGGCACGCAAGGAAACCCAAAAACAAGTGCTTGATGCTTTAGCGATATCGTTAGAGAATGATAAAATGAAACCGAAAGTGCAAGGTATTACGGCATTAAATTTAGTAGAAATTACCAGAAAAAAAGCTAGACAAAATTCCGCAGCAGTTCTGTATGCGCCGTGTCCCGTTTGCCAAGGGAGTGGTAAAGTGCAATCACCAGAAACCATTACAGTGGAAATTAGGCGTCGGCTAAGGCATTTGTTAGTAAAACGCTTGGCTGCTAAAGATATTTTACTTACGGTCCATCCTTATGTTGGCGAATGGTTAGAGCGTCATAATTTAAAAGATTTAGAAAAAGAATTTGGTTGTACTATTAGTGTGGAAAAAGACCCTGCTTTACACGAGGAAGCCTTTTGTCTTTTAGATAATGCTTAAAAACTTAGCTGTTTAGCATGCTTGTTAACTACTAGGTACAGGTGAGTTTTTAAAGTAAAGGTTGACAAAGGTAGAAGGTACTACTCTTGACAAATATGATTAAGTATGATAAATTACTTGGGTATAGACTCTAGTGGTCTGTCTCCTACCGCGCGAAGAGGTTCCGTAAACTCTTAGCTGAGTACCGTATTGGGCGAGTATTGAATGAAGGAGGTGTCTTATTAATGTACGCAATTATTCAAACTGGCGGTAAACAATACCGTGTTAGTGAAGGCGATGTAGTTTCTATTGAGAAATTAACAGCCGCTGAAGGTGAAGAAGTAGTTTTTGAAGAAGTGTTGACTGTAGTTGCTGATGGTGATGTTAAAATCGGTAAACCAGTTATCGAAGGTGCAAAAGTTACAGCAAAAGTTGTGGAACATGGCAAGGGCAAAAAGATTTTGGTATTTAAGTATAAAGCTAAATCCAACTATCGTAAACGCCAAGGTCATCGTCAACCATATACAAAAGTAGAAATTGCTAAAATTGAAGCATAAGCACGATGATTAAGATTAAGATTAATAAAACAGCCACAGACTTGATTTCAGGTTATGAAATTAATGGACATGCTGGTTACGCTGAAGAAGGTTTTGATATCGTCTGTGCAGCTGTTTCGGCTTTATCGCTAGCAGCGCTTAATGGATTGACAGAACATCTAAAATGCGAAGTGCAGTATGTTTGCTCTAATGGCGCATTAAAAGTAGAATTAAAACAGACTCCGGATCAGTTGACAGAAGCTATTTTGGTAACGATGTCAATGGCTTTGCTTGATATAGCAGAGCAGTATCCGCAGCGGGTTCGTATACAAGAACGCAGGAGGTGAATTAAAAGTGATTAAAATTCAATTACAATTATTCGCACATAAAAAAGGTACCGGTAGTTCTCACAACGGTCGTGATTCGAATGCTCAAAGATTGGGTACGAAAGCTCATGACGGACAAGTTGTTACCGCCGGCAGCATTATCGTTCGCCAACGTGGTACGAGATTTCATGTAGGTAAGAACGTAGGTATCGGTAAAGATCATACTATTTTTGCCTTAGTAGAAGGTAAAGTTGCTTTTGAACGTAAGGGTCGTGACCAAAGACAAATCAGCGTCTATCCCGTAACAGCAGAAGCTATCTAAGGAAGAAAAGGAAAAAGTGCTGTCTCACCATTTTTTATGGAGACGGCACTTTTTCTTTTTCTTTAAGGAGAGTTAGAGAGAGAATAAATAGTAATAGTTTCCTTATATTACATTGTGTATTATAATTAAAAGAGTAGTATTAGAGTTTAAAGAAAACAGGAGTAAGATGATGTTTATTGACAGAGCGAGAATTTATGTAGAAGCTGGTGCTGGTGGCGATGGTGCTAGCAGCTTTAGACGTGAAAAGTTTGTTGAAAAAGGCGGTCCGAATGGCGGTAATGGTGGTCGTGGCGGAAGCGTAATTTTAGTAGCAGATAAGAATATTAATACTTTAATTGATTTTCGATATAAAAGAAAATTCGTTGCAAAGCGTGGTAATGGTGGTGGCAATAGTAATTGTACTGGTGCCGCTGCTGAGGACGTGATTATTCGTGTGCCCTTAGGAACTTTAGTTAAAGACGATGTGACCGGTGTGGTTTTGGCAGATTTAGTTGCCGATGGTGAAGAGTTTAGAGCTGCTAAAGGTGGTCGCGGTGGTAAGGGGAATGCTTGTTATGTAACTAGTACCAATCGGGCTCCGACTTTTGCCGAAAAAGGTGAACCGGGAACTGCTGGTTGGATTAAATTAGAATTAAAACTTTTGGCCGATGTCGGCTTAGTTGGTTATCCTAGTGTAGGTAAGTCTAGCATTATCTCTAGAGTTTCAGCAGCGAAGCCGGAAGTGGCAGCGTATCATTTTACAACCTTAACACCTGTTTTAGGTATGGTTCGGATTGACGCTGAACGTAGTTTTGTATTAGCGGATATTCCAGGATTAATAGAAGGTGCGCATAAAGGCATCGGGCTAGGACATGACTTCTTAAGGCATGTAGAAAGAACCAAGGTCTTATTGCATGTATTGGACGTTTCAGGGATGGATGGACGTGATCCAATTGAAGATTTTGATAAAATTAATGCTGAGTTATCACTGTATAGTGAACGGTTAGCTCGTCGTAAACAGATTGTCGTAGCTAATAAAATGGATTTACCAGAAGCTCAGGAGAACTTTGAGCGGGTAGCTGCGTATGTTGCTGACAAAGGCTTTGAAATTATTAAGGCCTCGGCTGCTACGGGTGAAGGACTGGACGTTTTGATGCAAAAAGCCTTCCAGCTTTTGCTTGCGTACGTGCCTGAACCAGAAGAAGAAACGGTCATTAGTCAAGAAGAGATTGATCCTGATAGTTTTGAAATTGTAGAATGTGCAGATGCTGATTATGAAGTCAAAGGTAAGAATATCGAACGCTTGGTTGCGATGACTAATTTTGACAATGATGAAGCACTTTATCGTTTCCAACTAATTTGGCGTAAACTAGGAATTGAAGAAGCGTTAAAAGCAAAAGGTGTGCAAGAAGGACAAACGATACGTATCCGAGATATGGTTTTTGAATTTAAGGAATAGTAAAGGATGAGTTGAGTGAGTTTGAATCGGGAAGCTTTAAAAGAAGCGGTTAGAATTGTAATAAAAGTAGGAAGCAGTACCATTACCCATGGTAATGGAAAAAGAAATTTTTTTCGTATTGATCATTTAGCACGAGAAATTTCAGATTTAGTTAATCAAGGAAAAGAAATTATCTTGGTTTCTTCAGGTGCAGTTGCTGTCGGTGTGGATCGTCTAGGTTTGCAAGAAAAACCCAATACGATTCCTGAAAAGCAAGCCGCCGCAGCGGTTGGCCAAGGCGTTTTAATGCATACTTATGAAAAAATATTTGCGGAATATGGGCAAATCGTAGCACAGGTCTTATTGACAAGAGCTGATTCGGTGGATAGACATCGTTATACTAATTCTCGTAATACTTTTTTAGCACTTCTAGGCCATCAAGTTATTCCTATTGTTAATGAAAACGATGTGGTCGCTATTGATGAATTAAAGATTGGTGATAATGATAATTTATCGGCACTAGTTGCAGGCATTGTCGATGCGGATCTTTTAATATTATTATCAGACGTTGATGGTCTTTATACTGCTAATCCGCAAAAAGATCCTACCGCTACACTTGTTTCTGAGGTAATTGATATTACGCAGGACATCGAAGATAGTGCTGGCGAGGCTGGTTCTAAAGTCGGAACCGGCGGTATGTTTACTAAAATACAGGCAGCTAAAGCTGCTACAAGTTCAGGAATTCATATGGTGATTGCCTCTGGTGAGGAAAACGATGCAATTAGCAGAATTTTAAATGGTGAAGAGATTGGTACGTTGTTTGTTTCTCGTGAAAATCGTTTACAGTTTAGAAAACGTTGGTTAGCATTTGGCGCACGTATTGCCGGCAAAATTGTTGTCGATCAAGGTTGTACAAAAGCAATAAAAAAAGTCGGCGGCTGTAGCTTGCTTCCTGCTGGTATCAGTGCGATAGAAGGTGATTTTGAAGCTGGTAATACCGTGAGTGTTGTTGATAGCACAGGCCATGAACTAGCACGAGGATTAACTAACTATTCTGCAGAAGAACTGGACTTAATTAAAGGAGCAAAATCAACAGATATTGAACAAATATTAGGGCATAAATATTATGATGAAGTAATTCACAGGGATGATTTGGTGATTTTGTAGGAGGAGTAAACAATGGAAAGTACACAAGGTATAGTTTTGCAAGCGCAAGCAGCTAAAGCAGCTTCCGTCAAGCTGGGGATTCTTACAACCCAGATAAAAAACGATGCACTGCGCGCAATGGCAGAAGCTTTATGTGCACGCAAACAATATATTTTGCAACAAAATAAGACAGACATGGAAACAGCTAGACAAAGTGGTATGAAAGAAGCAATGCTAGATCGCTTAATGCTTACTGAAGAACGCATTGAAGGAATGGCTGCGGGCTTACTCAAAGTAGCGGATTTACCAGATCCAATTGGTGAAGTTTTAAATGGGAAACAATTGCTTAATGGCTTACAAATGACTAAAGTGCGAGTACCGCTCGGAGTTATTGCAATTATTTACGAAGCAAGACCTAATGTAACCGCTGATGCAATTGGTTTGTGCTTAAAAGCAGGTAATGCCGTTGTGTTAAAAGGTGGTTCAGAAGCTTTACAATCGAATAAAGCAATTGTCGGTGTAATGAAAGAAGCAGCTGAAAATGCTGGCATCGCTGCAGATGCTATTCAATTTATTGAGTCCACAGATCGTAGAACCGTACAAGACTTAATTAAACTTAATGCTTATATTGATGTAGTAATTCCAAGAGGTGGGGCCGGTCTAATTAACATGATTGTGCAAAATAGTACTGTTCCAGTTATTGAAACAGGCATTGGTGTATGTCATACATTCATTGATGAAAGCGCAGAGTTACTGATGGCTGAAGCAATAGCTTTTAATGCAAAAGTATCACGACCAGCTGTATGTAATGCAATGGAAACCTTATTAGTGCATGCAAAGATTGCAGAACGCTTTTTACCACAGATGTTAGAAAAGTTTTTGGCAGCGGGAGTTAGTATTTATGGTTGTGCAACTACGCAAAAACTTGATGCTCGTGTTGCTGCGGCAACGGAAGAAGACTGGCAGAGTGAATATGGTGATTTGCGTTTAGCTATTAAGGTTGTAAATAATATAGATGAAGCTTTGATTCATATTGCACAATACGGTACTCATCATTCAGAAGCGATTGTAACCAGTTCCTATACGAACGCTAATCGTTTTCAGCAAGAAGTTGACGCAGCAGTGGTTTATGTTAATGCTTCAACACGCTTCACTGATGGCTATGAGTTCGGTTTTGGAGCGGAAATTGGCATTAGTACGCAAAAATTGCATGCTAGAGGTCCAATGGCATTAGCAGAATTAACTAGTACAAAGTATTTAGTTAAGGGCGAAGGACAGATTAGATAAATCATTGGAGCAGGATCTCATGCAGGTGAGGTCCTGCTTTTTTTGACTAAGTAGTCAAAAAAGACATAGATTTGTCACGGGCGCCTTTTGACGCCCTTCTCACGACAATGTATAATTATAATTAACTATAAATTTTTGCGAAAAGCGTGTGGAGTGATAAAAATTATGCAATTTATAAGAAAAAACTTTAGTAAGTTACTCATTGCTTTTTTGGTCTTAGGCGGTGCTATTGGTTTATATAAGTACTATGCAGCACCGAAAACCGCAGCTGTTACAGAAAAAACAGCAATGGTAACAAAAGGCGAATTAATTAGGACTATCTCGGCTACAGGTTCTTTAAGTGCTACCGACAATGTTGATATTAACTCAAAAATCACGGGTAGAATCGTGCAGGTTTTTGTCAAAGAAAATCAGCATGTTAATGCTGGTGATCCCTTGGTAAAGTTAGACGATACAACGCTAGTTGCGACGCAAACACAAATGGCTGCTAAATTGCAGAATGCTAGTGTTACGTATAATCGTTATCTCGAACTGGTAAATCAAGGAGCTTTGGCAAGAAGCGAATTTGATGCAGTAGAAGCTGATTATATTGTGGCAAAAGCTAATTATGATACAGCGACCTCTAATGTTAGGGATACCGTGATAACCTCCCCAATTGAAGGCTATATCATTGGTGAGCCGACACCAGTTGGACAGACTGTTTCATCTGGTATTTCGGCGCCTCAAGTTTTAATGTCTGTTGCTAATCTGGATAAGATGCAAATTGAAGTTTTAGTTGATGAATCAGATATTGGGCAGATTGAAGCAGGCCAAAAAGTTAATTTTACAGTCGATGCTTATACGGATAAAACCTTTACTGGTACAGTAAGGTTGGTTTCAAAGAGTGCTGTTACATCTAATAATGTAATTTACTATACGGTGTATGTTGATGTTGATAATAGCGAAGGTAAGCTCTTACCAACGATGACAGCACGTACTGAGATTATTGCTGAAGATTTACCAGAGACTTTGATTGTGCCACTATCAGCGATAAGTAACGATGAACAAGGTAGATTTGTACAAGTTTATGATACGCAGAACAAGAAAGTTGCTCGCAAAGAATATGTTGAAGTAGTTATGTCGAATGATGAAAGTTCAGCAATTAAAGGCAATATTTCTGAAGGTGAAGAAGTTATTTTGAGAATGAATACTAGAAGCACTTCAACACAAAGTAATGTGGGTGGACCACCGCCACATATGTAATGGGAGAGCTAAAAATGGCAGTTATTGAATTAAAAGATATTGTAAAAAAATATCAGATGGGCGATAGTATTGTTTATGCGCTTGATCATGTTAATGTGCAAATTGCAGCAGGAGAGTTTACGTCAATAGTTGGTCCTTCCGGATCAGGAAAATCGACGATGATGAATATTATCGGCTGTTTAGACAGACCGACTGCTGGCCAATTTTACTTAGATGGTAAAGAAATTGGTGGTTATAATGATGATGAGCTGGCTAAGACGCGTAATGCAAAAATTGGTTTTGTTTTTCAAAACTTTAACCTATTACCACGTTTGTCGGCACTCGTAAATGTTGCATTACCGTTAGTTTATGCTGGCGTACCCGAGAAAGAACGCTTGCTACGAGCTAAAGAAATTTTGACCTCAGTGGGACTTGGTGAACGTACTGAACACCGACCAACTGAAATGTCCGGTGGACAACGACAGCGCGTGGCGATAGCAAGAGCTTTAGTTAATAAACCAGCGATTATTATGGCTGATGAGCCAACTGGCAATTTGGATTCTAAATCTACTTATGAAATTATGGATATTTTTAAAGAACTTAATGATGAAGGCAAAACCGTGGTTATGGTTACGCATGAACCAGATATTGCGGAGCTGACTAAACGCATTATTACAATGCACGATGGTAAGATTGTGCAAGATGAACGGAGGTAGGAAAGATGCTTGGTGAAAGTATTAAAATGGCTATCGATGGCATGATTACCAACAAAATGCGTACTTTCCTAACTCTTTTAGGTATTATTATTGGTGTTGGTGCCGTGATTACGATGGTTTCTTTAGGAATGGGTGTTAAAGAACAAATAAAAGAAAACATTTCCAGCTTAGGCAGTAATCTTTTAATTATTACGCCAGGGGGAAGAACTTCTTCAGGGGCAAGGCTAGCGGCAGGTACTGGTGTTAGGCTAACGATGGAAGATGCTGAAGCAATAACTCGTAGCGTAGAAGGTGCTATGTATGTGGCGCCTTCAGTGAGTTCTTCTTATCAACTGGTTGTCGGTAATCAAAACTGGACCGCCAATGTTGAAGGAACAACACCAAATGTTTTAGATATTAGAAATTTTAATATTGAAGATGGACGCATGTTTTCAGATAAAGATTTGAATTCACGAGCAAGAGTAGCAGTTGTAGGTAAAACTATTGTCGATAATCTTTTTCCAGATGGCATTGCCGTAGGCAAAACCATACGCATTAACAAAGCACCGTTTAAAGTAGTTGGCGTTTTGAGTGAAAAAGGTCAATCCGCTAACGGACAGGATCAAGATGATGTAGTGTATATTCCTGTAACGACCGCACAACAACGCATGATGGGAATTACCTATGTCAATAGAATTACGATACAGGCAGAAAATGAGACTGTTATTAACTCTGTACAAGCTGAAATTGAAACCATTTTACGCGCAAGGCATAAAATAAAAGAAGGCGATGATGATGATTTCACGGTCCGCAACTTAGCAGCATTAATGGATACCATGATGGAAACGGCGAATACTATTACCCTCCTTTTAGGTAACATTGCAGCTATTAGTCTTTTAGTTGGTGGTATTGGCATTATGAACATCATGCTAGTTTCAGTTACAGAACGTACTAGAGAAATAGGTATTAGAAAAGCACTAGGTGCAACTTACAATAATATTCTTTTACAATTTTTAATAGAATCTATGGTTATCGGTGTTTTTGGTGGTGTTTTAGGTACAATGTTAGGTATTGGTGCCTCTTATGCCCTCTCGTATGTTTCCGGCTGGGGTACAGTAGTTTCGCTACCGGCAATTATTATTGCTGTGGTTTTTTCCGTAGGTATAGGCTTATTCTTTGGTATTTATCCAGCAAGGAAGGCTGCACTTTTAGATCCAATTGATGCACTTAGATATGAATAAAGAAAAGTTAAAAGAGATTTGGCAAGCTTGGCTTCACTATTGCCAACGACCAAAAACGATTTTTGATTTTAAAGATCGAATCAAAGGGGTAATCATTCTTTTTCTGATTATTATGCTCTTAGAAGCAGTTGTAGAACTTTTTCTTAATTGGTATAATAGATAGCAAGATAATGAGAGTGGGTGATGAAAATCGCCGTTGAGCGTAAAAAAATAGGAATTATCGGTGGGTCCTTCGATCCTATCCACAATGGACACTTAAAAACAGCAGAAGTTGTTTATGAAAAACTCGGACTCGAGAAGATAATTTTTGTGCCCGCTTATGTAGCTCCACATAAAATCGGTATGGAATTTGCAAAAGCCGATGACCGCTATGCAATGACGGAATTAGCTGTACAAAAAAATACACATTTCTCTGTTTCAGATATTGAATTTAGTCGTGGTGGCATATCATATACGTATGATACCATTCAAGCTTTGCATAAAAAGTTTGGCGCAGACTTTGAACTTTATTTTGTCATTGGTGCTGACTCAGTCGCAGAACTTGATACTTGGCATAAAGTTAGAGAAATCATGGAAATTTGTACCTTTGTAGCAGCGACTAGACCGGGAGTTGCCTCTACTGTAGAAAAAGTAATAAAGTACTTTGGAGAGCTTGGTGCTAATAAAATTAAGTGGTTAGATACGCCGGAAATGGATATTTCATCAACGGATATTAGGCAACGAATTCAAAGAGGTGCTTCGATTGAAGAATTAGTACCGGCCGAAGTTGCAGAATATATTTATCAAAAAGGCCTCTATCGACTGTAAGAGGCCTTGTTTGATTTTTGGTTAGGAGAATAAAATTATGACGATTGACGAAATGAAAAAAATGCTAGAAGCGGCTCTCAAGTATAAAAGGTATACGCATTCTTTGGCAGTCTATGATACGGCGAGAGAACTTGCCAAATATCATGATGCAGATCTAGAAAAAGTTAGTGTTGCCGCTCTTTTGCATGATTGCGGGCGTGAAATACCTATTAAATCTAATCTAGACAAAGCCAAAGAAGTAGGGATTACGATTGATTTCATTGAAGCTAATCAGCCCATTTTATTGCATGCTAAATTAGGGGCATATTTGGCTAAACATAAATATGGTGTTACTGATGAAGAAGTTCTAACTGCTATTGCACAACATTCCACAGGCGCACCACAGATGAGTAAAACAGCGATGATTGTATATTTGGCAGATCTTTTAGAACCAAGTCGTGGTTTTTTTGGGATAGATGAAATGCGTGTATTAGCCAAAAAAGATTTGGAAAAAACGATGGTTAAAGCTTATGCTTTGACTATTAAATATTTACTTGATCAAAATCTTTTAATTCATCCTGATTGCATTTATGGCTTAAATGAATTACAAGTTAAATTTAAAAATGCGGCTAAGTCGCTGCGTTAAGGAGACTGAAACATTATATGAGTGAGTATGAAACTGGGCAGCCACGGCGGCGTAGAAAAATCAGAGTTGGTCGCTTAATATTGCTCATCATATTGTTTGTGGCTATCTTGACCGGTTGTTTTTTTCTAGGGCAAGCATTATATAATTTTTTTTCGCCTAAGCCGGTACCCATTGTAGCCGCTGATGAAAACATCGCTACTGATGAAACTTTAAATAAGCGTATTAATATACTAATTATGGGAATCGATGATGGTGATAATGAATATAAAGATGCACCAAAACGTACCGATGCGATGCTGGTTGCTAGTTTTGATCCGACTAATAAAGATGTGGCGTTATTATCGTTACCAAGAGATACTGGAGTTGCAATCAGTGGACATAAAACATTAGATAAACTGAACCATGCCTACGCTTATGGCGGTGTGAGCTTAGCCAAAAAAACGGTTGCTGGACTATTAAAAATTCCAATTCATCATTATGTCTTGCTTAATTGGCAAGGCTTCATTGAGGTGATTAACATTTTAGGCGGTATTGATTATTATGTTGAGCATGACATGAACTATGAAGATCCTTATGCTGATCTTTCTATTCATATTGCAAAAGGCTTTCAACATATGGACGGTAAAACAGCCGGCGAATATATTAGATTTCGTAATGATGAATTGGGAGATATTGGTAGGGTACAACGGCAACAAAGATTTTTAAAAGCATTAACGACAGAATTATTTAGCTTGGAAAATGTGGTGAAAGTACCAACTTTAATGAATTCGATTAATGAGCATATTGAAACAGATATGGATTTATTAACAATGATTAAAGCCGCGAATAGTTTTAAAGTGTTTGGCGGGGATAAGTTACGCACGCAAATGTTATATGGAGATTTTCAAACAATTAACGATGTTAGTTACTGGATTACGACTCAAGAAAAAGTAGAACAATCTCTAGCGGAACTCAACATTCCTCACAAAAAAGTGGAAAGCAAATAAATAGGAGGCGATAGTTTGATGCAAAAAACAGGTTGGGAAATTGCAAAACAGGCTGCCAATGTGGCCAATGATAAAAAGGCAGAAGATATTTTAGTTTTAAATATGGAAGGAATTTCGCCAGTAACGGATTATTTTGTTATTGCAAGTGCTGGTAATGGGATTTTGGTTAAAGCCATAGCAGATAATATAGAAGAGCAACTAGCAGAAGCTGGCGTGTTACCTTTACACAAAGAAGGTTACGTAGAAGGGCGTTGGGTGTTGCTTGATTATGGTGATTGCGTTGTTCATATATTCCTTGATGAAGAAAGGAACTTCTATAATCTAGAACAATTATGGGCAGATGCACCATCGGAAACATTTATGGAGAATGCAAAAAATGAAAGAAAATAAAAAAAATGAAGTTAAGATAGTTGGCGAACATCGACCAGGCGACGTTTGTGAATTAAAAGCGGTACGTG
>DVNI01000121.1 GCA_018714505.1 Candidatus Avacidaminococcus intestinavium | reverse complement strand
TTTTAATATTTCAGAAAGATGAACGCCATAAACTTTAATATTATTTAAAAGCGAATACTTGGGTAGTAGTTCAATAAATTTAAATCGCCTACGCAATGCTATATCTAATGAAGTTAATGAGCGATCTGAAGTATTCATAGTACCTATTAAATAGAGATTGTTTGGTATTGAAAACCTTTCTTTGCTATAAGGTAACGTTGTCGATTGAGCTTCCTTTTCTCCAGAACGCTTTGTCTGCTCAATCAGAGTAATCAGTTCACCAAAGATATTAGCAATATTTCCTCGATTAATTTCATCAATGATAAGTACATAATTTTTTTGAGAGACTACTCCTTTTTTAGAAGACTCAATAAGTTTTCTGAACGTTTCTTTTTTTAAATTAGAATCAGCTAAACGATAAAGTGGTGATTGAGAAAAGTGATTATCAAGTATGTAATCCACAGGTAAGCTTGTTTCAAATACACGAAGCCATTCTATAGGACGAGTTTGATAAAAAGCGCCTTGTTCCTCAACATATTGAAATTGACATTCATCAACAACTTCTCCAATAGCGCGAAACTTATAATTTCCATCAGAAACAATTACTATATCCCCTTGTTTCATCTCATTTTTAAATTTGTGTACTATACTTGCTATACAAGAGGTTTTTTCATATTCATTTCCAAATTTTGATACATATTTTTCTCTAATTTCCTCTTGTGTATCAAGACCTTTAAAATCAATATCTTTTCCGTACCCTAACAAAATATAATTATTTTTTAAACATTCCTCATAAATAAATTGCTCATCACTCTTTCCTAAGGATATTTTCCAGAATTTTCTGTCAGAAATGTCCAATACATTATCGCTATAAGTAACGAGTTCCTTTTGGTTTGCAAGTGAGACAATTTTTTAAAAATACCATCTTCAATAATATAAGAGAGTGAATTACTCTCTTGATCAGTTATTGCTCTAATTCCTTCAATAAAATCTTCATAACAAAATGATTGGTGAAAGGTCACAAATTGAATTTGCATATCACGTAAAAGCTCATCATATTTTTCTTTTAATTCTCTGCGACTTTCTGATTCACTGCGATGTTCTCCCTCAACATTATTCCTATCACACCACTCTTGATACCATCTGAAATCTGCAATCTTAACTGCAATCTCTGCTGAGCGATAAGTTTTTCCTGTACCTGGAGGTCCATAAAAAATTTGATTAAGTGGCTCACTATGCATTTTCATCAACCCTTCACCGTTTTGCTCGATTTCATCGTTCTCATCTTTATCAACATCAATGCTATCTTTTATTGAAAAACCTAACGCATCTTCATTCTCATAAAAAAGCTTTCCAAAATGATAAGGAGAAATATTAAGACCAATCTGTTTTTTAATTAGATGATAATATTGTCTTAATAATTCAGCCCGTTTGATTGCAAACTTCTCCGCTGGCATATCTGCTTTATTCATTCCCAAATAGAGGAGAATTTTTCCTATGTGTTTAGGTGAATTAACAATAGGGAAATAGTCAGGATTATAAGCATTAAGCAAACGTAACTTTCTAGCACCGCCAATAGATATGCTCCGATCTAATCCAGCCAATTTTGCAATTTGAGAGTTATCATCAAGAATATCAACATCGTTAACATCACTATTGATTATAAAAGAATGCAATTTAGCTACCTTATCCATTGCGTCTTCATCACTTAAACCTTCAAGATCTTTTATTTTTTGTATTTTCCCATCATCTTTTCGCTTATAGATTATGTGACCAAGAGCACTTCCCATTGCGTATCTACCGAGTGCTTCACTTAAATTATGTTCAATCCACCAGCAAAAATTATTTGGATAACCTTCAGGATCGCCTAAACAATACTCATTTAATGTTAATTCTTTTATTTTTGTCTTAGGGAATAGATGGATAAACTCATTATAACGTTCATCATTTCCTGTTTTTTCAGCATAATATTTAGGATCATTGATAACAATTTTTCTAATTTTCTCTACTATTTCCGGATTGATATCCATACGTTACCTTAGCAATAATGTTAATATATAAAGCAGATTATGTTCATTATAAATATCAGCAAGCAAAACTTAATTATGTAATATATTATCGTCTATCAAAATTATCGCTACTATTTAGTTAACAAAGTAGAACCTTTAAGCATCCCCACATTCTTTTCCTATAAAGAAAGATTGCTTTTAACGAACACAACAAAAAAGGGGCCTTAGCCCCTTTTCTCTTGTTCTTCTATTATTAACTTATTTCTTCTTCGCAGGCCATATCACACTGGCGAGTACGCCTAATGCCAACATGGCGAGGACCACATATAAACTGGTCGTAGCTTCAATGCTGATGCCGTGGCCAAAGAGGTGGTTTGAGGCATTTAGCGCTAGTTTTGCAGCAATAAAGAAGAGGAGTGAGATAATCGCTTTATCTAAGTGAACGAGATACTGTTTCATCGCTTCAAGCACAAAGTACATCGTACGCAGACCAAGGATAGCGAACATCATTGCGCTGTAAACGATAAGTGGCTCTTTACTCACAGCGATTACCGCAGGAACAGAGTCAAAGGCAAACATTAGGTCACTTAACTCAATGACCATAATGCAGAGAAACAGCGGTGTTGCATAAATCGTCCCTTTAGCAAGTTTGCCTACGAGATCTTGGTTCTCCTCTTTCACAAGCTCTTCATTCACTTGTTTACGCGTTAAGAAGAAGTGGTGGCCAACAATTTTTGGGTAGGTCGGGAACAGTTTCTTTGCT
>DVNI01000120.1 GCA_018714505.1 Candidatus Avacidaminococcus intestinavium | reverse complement strand
GGCGGCGGAGGCGGCGGCGGTGGTGGACTTAGACCGGATGATCCAACCGCTGCCGATTTTGCGAAGGCTAGAGAAGCGGCTTTAGCTGGTAAAGCAATTCAAAGTACGCAAAACAAGTCAGAATCTAAAAGTTCTGCGCAGCCTAAGACTTCTACTGATATTAATGATATTGTGGATAGTTTGACTAAACAGTATGAGCAAGAATATCAAGCGCCAACTACTTCTGATTCGAATGAAGAAAGTAGTGATGAAAACACTTCTGAAAACTCTGAACAGAGTAAAAATATTGCTGGCGTGAATGTTACACAAAACACAGGCAGTGGCGGTGGCTATGGCACTGGACAGGGTATGGGCTATGGTAGCGGCTCTGGCAGTGGTTCTGGCAGTGGTTCTGGTGGCGGACATGGTGATGGTGAAGGCACTGGTATTGGCGATGGTGTTGGTGCTGGTGTTGGTACTGGTTATGGTGGTGGTGAGGCAACGGGTTCACCAGCTATTCCGCCAAGATTGGTATCTCATAAAGAACCTGTTTATCCCAACAATGTTCGTTTGGCAGGAATTGAGGGCACAACTACGGTGCGGCTTCTAATTAGTGCTACGGGTGTCGTAGAAGAAGCAGTAGTTGAATCTTCTTCTGGTAATGCTGCTTTAGATAATTCAGCAGTTACGGCTTGTTATGAATGGTCTTTTATTCCAGCAGAAAATGCTGCAAGGCAACCTATACGTTGTTATACGTATGTTCCAATTATTTTCAGGTTAAGATAAGCTAAAGGAGATTACCGCTTGTTTATGAAGAGTAGAGTATTGTTACTTTTATTGTATCTTCTTGTTTTTGAGTTGCCAATTTGTTTGGCGTCAGGAACTATTAATCTTTATGCCGAGTACCCTTATAGTATGGATGGAAAAGTGGATTTAACTACTTACCAAAATGGAACTATGCCTTTATATATTAATTTAGAAAACTATAATGATAATTTCAGCCAACTAATCGATGTAGAAATTGAATTACCTGTTGGTTTAATAGCTGAAGAAAACCCCGCATGGCAGTCTTGGCAGACTGCTACGGGGTTAATTTTACATAGAAAAATAGAGATACCTGCTTTTTATGGGCAAAAGTTTGATTTAGTATATTTACATTCAGAAAATGAACTTGCTGTAGGTGAACATAATATTTTGGTGCGCGCTAGTGGGGAAGAGTGGCAAGCCGAAAAAGTCTTGCGGTTTGTGCATAAACAAAATAGCACGCTAGATGATAACAGAAGTATTCATAGAACTAGTATAGAAGCTAATAAATATAATTGGTATATACAATCAGTTGTTTTTCCTGTTGATAATCAAGGCAAAAAAGATGATCGAACGCAAGAAGCTATTTTATATATTAAGGATATGGGGCTTGAGAGTTTTCGTAATAGGATGATTGGCGAGGGAGCTACTAATTGGGCTGCAGTATTTCATCATCCGACAGCATTTCTAGTGCTCGATATGCGTAATCCACAGCAAGATATACGTACGCTCAAAGTTAAAGCCGAATTAGTTGATAAAACAACTGGACGAGTAGTGCCTGGTTTTAGCCGTGCTAGTGAAAGTGATAATGAATCTGGGCAGGGCTGGGCTGGAGGCAACTCAGAAAGCGTAGTGAATGCTACTACCGCGTTAATTTCTTTGAATGGTTTAAAAGATCAAGCTTTTATTTTACCTATTTATACGGATCCTTTTAAGATACTTGCAGGTGACTATAAAATGCGACTTACAGCAGAAGGCGGAGGGCAAGAAAAAATACAGGAAATTCCGCTTAAGGTAGTTAAAGAACGGAATTTAAGCTTTTTTGCTTTAGCTTTTGCGGGATGTTGTTTGTTGTTACTTTTATTCTTTCTAAGAAAAGTAACTAAATGTATCAAACTTATCGGCGCCAAAGGTGCAATTACGGTATCTTTGTTTGCGGCTGTAGCTTTTGGTGGTATCGTTGTGCCGACAACTTTAATCGGGGATTTTGTGCAGGTTATTTTAGGACCTTTTTCTGGCTTAGTGACAGGTCTTTTAAGTGGCGTTTTACAGTATTTGTTATTAGTTAGTTTACTTATTTTATATCGTAAACCAGGTGTTATTACGTTGTTATTTCTTTTAAAGTGGCTTTTGGCAGGTTTAATTTTTGGTAGATTTACGCCTATTGGAATTTTATCTTATGCAGTGCAAATTGTTGTTTTAGAAACGATCCTCTATCTAGCACGTTTTTATGTAAAAAAAGAATTAAGCTTTTCATATATGTTGTTTATAGCTCTATTACTAGGGCTTGCAGATGCTTTCACAACGATGATTAATATGGAGCAGATGATGTTTTTCTATCGTTTATACTATGCTGATTGGTATATTGCACTTTATATGCTTGTTAATGGTCTTATTTATAGTTCAATTGGTGCAATGATGGGCTATAAAATAGGTTATAAATTACAACAAGTAATGGGAGAATAAGATGCTTAAAATAAATCAGGTTTCATATTGTTATCTTGGTCGCGTAGAAAATACTCTGCAGGATATATCTTTGGTGTTGGAGCATGGGGAAATGTTACTGCTAGCTGGTAAGTCTGGTTGTGGTAAATCAACATTGCTAAAGGCAATTAGTGGTGTATTAAAAGATGGGCAGCATGGTACAATTTTGATTAATGGGCAAGATATTAGTCAAATGCCATTAGAAGATATTGGTTTTTTAGTAGGAACAGTTTATCAGTCACCAGAAGATCAATTATTTGCGATGACGGTAGAAGATGAAGTTGGGTTTGCTTTAGAAAATCGAGGGGTGTCAGCACAAGAAATAAGAGAAGCTGTGGCTGATACTTTGCATAAAGTTGGTTTAAAAGGATTTGAAAAAACGAGTATCCATTGTTTATCAGGAGGGCAGAAGCAAAGGTTGGCTGTCGCCTCTGTTTTAATTACCAAACCTAAAATTCTAATTCTTGATGAACCTGTTAGTCAAATGAATCCTCAAGGCGTAAAAGATTTTATGGAAATGCTTTGTGAACTTAATAAAAATGATAAAATTACTATTATTATTGCGGAACATCGGGTGAATGAGCTTGCTGGCTATTTTGCGAGGCTTGCAATTATGTCTGAGGGAAGAATCGTTTATGATGGACCAATTGAAGGAGCCTGGCAGCAAGTTAGTCAATATCAATTTAAAGGTTTAAGAGAGCCGCAAACAATAAAATTGGGCAGAGCACTTAGGTTATCTGTGCTAAATTATAAAACTGAAAAAGCAGTGCAGATCATTAAAAATGAATGCAAAATATTTACTACTCCTAAAGCAAGTAAATTACAATCGTCAAAGGGTGAGTTATTATTAAGTTGTAGTGACCTTGCTTATCAATATCGTGGCGCACAAAAGGCAACTATTACTGATATTTCATTACAGTTATATGCTGGTGAAATTGTGGCTTTAATGGGGGCTAATGGTGCCGGTAAAAGTACGTTGCTCAATATTTTAGCTGGGCTAACAAAACCAACGAAGGGTAGTTTAGAGTTGAAGAGAATGGCTAATGGTAAGCAGGGCCAGTTTGCGGGATATTTGCGTCAAGAGCCGGACTTAATGTTATTAGCGGACACGGTTTGGGAAGAGCTGGTTTGGCAAAATAAGACTGTAGATTCATTATATATAGAAGATCTATTGGAAAAAATGAATCTTACGAAATATAGAAATGATTTCCCATTAGCTTTGAGTAAAGGTCAACGCTTACGGACAGTTTTAGGAGCGCTATTAGCTAGAAAACCATTTTTATTAATTTTGGACGAACCAACAGCGGGTCAGGATCAGGAAAGTTTGGAAGAAATTAAAAAGTTAGTTAGTTTTTTTGCTCAAGCAGGTGGCTGTGTTTTATTTTGTACACATGATATTGAGTTAGCAGCTGAACTTGCTGATCGCGTTTTACTGATGCAAGCGGGTAAGTTGCTTAGTGATCAAGCGACAAGCGAGGTTTTGATTGATAAAGAAACACTCTCGTTAAGTGGTTTAGCTGAACCGCCGATGTTAAAAGTATCAGAACAATTGGGCCTACAACCTTGTATAAAAGTTGAGGAGGTGTTAGCTTATGTCGATGCGTCAACTGTGGGAAGGTAGTGATGCGGCCGAATGGGCAAGAGAAATTGATGGTAGAACCAAATTACTCTTGTTATTTGCTTTTTCTATTTTAGTCATCACAATTGATAACCCTAGAACTTTATTTTTTATATTTTCAATAAGTTTGTTGCTGCATCTTTTAGTTAAAACGTCTATTTATAAATGGCAAGTCATGGCTATTCTTTTGTTACTGGGTTTATGGGGCTCGATGTTTAGCCAGGCTTTGTTCTTTTCTCAGACGCCACGTACTCCACTTTTTATACTTTTGGCACCAGGAACAGGTTTTTTGGGACAGTTGACAGGAGGAATTACTATTTATCGTGAAGGTATTGTTTACGGTGCAATTCAAGGGTTGCGTTCAGCTACTATGTTATCAATGGGATTGTTAGTTTGCTGGGTATCAGATCCACGACA
>DVNI01000119.1 GCA_018714505.1 Candidatus Avacidaminococcus intestinavium | reverse complement strand
AATAATTTAAACATTCCTTTACCAGAATAATTTAGCATATCATCAAATGATGATGGTGTAAGAACAAGGCCACTTAGAAAAACTATTAAAGTAAGAACTAATGCTAACCAATAAGAACTTGGTAAATAGTTTTTTAAAAATACCACTACAGCATCTGTTATTTTTCTAAACATAGTTTGAACCGCTCCTTCTATCTTTTATTAAATCACCAACTGAATACTATTCTTACTATTACTTTTATAAATTATATTTTTCTTATTTTAATCAATCATATCTACCAAATCATCAGCAACTAAAAATTCGAATTCCGTAACATCTCTTAACTCTTCTAGATTAACGTCTGGAGCAATTTTTCGCAAAGTTATAATTCCATTTTCAAAAAAGAACATTCCCATTTCTGTTACTAAAATATCAACTTCACCATAACCTGTAATTGGCAATGTACATTTACGAAGCAATTTGCTTTTTCCCTTACTAGTATGCATCATTGCAATTATAACTTTTTCAGCCCCAACCACTAAGTCCATTGCACCGCCAACGCCAAACATCTTACCATTAGGAATAATCCAATTTGCAACATTGCCTTTTTCATCAACTTCAAAAGCTCCTAGAACTGTTGCATTAATATGGCCCCCCCTAATCATGCCGAAAGAAGTAGCACTGTCAAAAAAAGAACATCCCGGTGTTTCTTTAACAGCTTGTCGTCCAGCATTAATTAATTGTGGATGTGCCTCTTCATCAGTAGCTAATGCACCAACACCAAGCATACCATTTTCCGCTTGTACAAAAACTTTCTTATTCGTAATATAATTAGATACTGTTGTTGGTAAACCAACACCTAAGTTAATTATTGTAATATCATTGGTCTCATTAAATAATGCTGCTATGTTTTTTGCTATTCTTATATTTGCTTGTTCTTTATCAATCTTCATGCTTCTCCCCCCTTTTAATCACTGCATTCACAAATAAGTGTGGAGTAACAATGCTCTCTGGGTCTAGCTCTCCAGGGCTAACCACTCTATCTACTAATGCAATTGTATATTTAGCAGCCATAGCCATTGCTGGGTTAAAATTACGTGCAGATTTACAATAAATAAGGTTACCTAATGTATCAGCCACTGACGCATTAATAAGAGCAACGTCTGCAAATAATGCTTTTTCCAAAACATACTCTCGTTTTTGACCGTTTACTTCAAACACCTTTACATCCTTTCCCTTTCCTAATTCAGTACCAGCAGAAGCTAAAGTATAGTAGGCTGGAATACCACAACCAGCTGCCCTAATAGATTCTGCAAAACTCCCTTGAGGAATTAAAGATGCTTTTATCTCCCCTCTGTTTTTAGCTAAAGCTACATCAGGATTCCAATTATAAAAATTCCCGATTAACTCTTTAACCAAATTATTAGTCAAAAGTCGCCCTAAACCAACATTTGGTGAACCAAGGTCATTGCTGATTATTACTAAATTTTTTTTATTACACTCAACCAATGCATCAATAAGTTCATTCGGCACTCCTCGTAACCCAAACCCACCAACCATAATCCGATCACCATCTTTAATATGCTTCATTGCCTCTTTAATACTAGTTAACTTGTTAACTTCATTCATTATTTTTCCTCCCTCACCGATTACTTAATCTACAAGTTCAAAAGCCATTGCCATTCCTAGTCCACCAGCAATACAAATGCTCGCTAATCCAAACTGCTCTCTTCTTCTTTGCATTTCATATATTAAAGTTGTAACGATTCTTCCGCCAGAACATCCAAGAGGGTGTCCTAGAGCAATCGCGCCACCATTCACATTTAGTTTTTCTGGATCCATTTTCAGTTGTCTAGCACATGCAATAGCCTGTGCAGCAAAAGCTTCATTCAACTCATATAAACCAAAATCAGAAATCTGCATTTGAATCTTCGTTAAAAGTTTTTGCACTGCGGCAACAGGTGCAATCCCCATAATTCTAGGATCCACACCACAAGCAGTAGCACCAATAATTTTTACTAAAGGTTTTAAATGTAAGGCCTTGGCCTTAGTTTCAGACATCAGCAAAAGAGAACAAGCACCATCATTACGTCCAGATGCATTACCAGCTGTAACTGTTCCATCTTGAAATATTGGTCTCAATTTTGATAGTTTTTCTAAATCTGTATTGCGCTTCGGATACTCATCTACTGAAAAAATAATAGAATCTTTCTTTCGTTGTGGAATAACAACCGGTACAATCTCTTCCGTAAATTTACCGTTATCAATAGCCGCTAATGCTTTCCTCTGACTTAATAAAGCAAATTCATCTTGAGCTTGTCGAGAGACATCAAATTGTTTAGCTACATTATCAGCAGTTTGAATCATGTTAAATGTTCCATAAATTGAATTAGGTTGCGACTTAGGCTGGCTTTCAATATTAGGGTCTAGTAATAAACTATTGCCATTACCAATACCAAATCTAGCATTTCTAATATAAAATGGAGCCGTACTCATGCTTTCTACTCCACCAGTCAAGACAATATCAGAATAGTTGCATTGAATTTGTTGCATTGCATTAGTTAAAGCCTGCATACCAGAAGCACACTGACGATGTACAGTATAAGCTGGTACCTTTTCAGGTATTTGCGCCATAAGTGCTGCAACTCTAGCAATATTAGGTGCATCAGTTGTCTGTTTTGTTTGTCCCGCAATAACTTCATCAATCAAATTTTCATCAATTCCGCTTCTTTCTAAAATTCCTTTAAAAGTTCTTGCTAGCAATTCTTCTGGCAAAACATTCTTTAAAGTTCCACCAATTGATCCCATTGGAGTGCGTACAGCCGAAACAATTACTACATTATCCATTAACTACCGCCCCTTTTTATACGTTTAACTGCCAAACACCATCTATATGTTTTTTACCTCTATTCTCCTTTCCTGTCTTAATACTCGTAACACATAATCAGTGTCTTTCAGTTCCTCCGCTTTATATTACAAATATTTCACAATATATCATATGGACTAATCTACAAAAATATTGCTTTTTTTTTGTTGAATCATCAAACCATCTCTTCTCCAGGATTTTTTTAAATAATAAAGATGCTACTACTTAAATAAAATACATCTAAGTAGTAGCATCTTTATTGTTAATATACGTCTATTTGAAAATTTCAACCATTATTCCCGTCACTAAACCACAAGCGTTAGCTTCATCCGTATCAACATGAAATTCATCAACATGTTTTTCACCTGTACGCACTGCAACATTATGAAAAGTTATAGCGCGTTCACCAACGGTCTTAACATCAACAACATCACCATTTTGTAATCTATATTGTTCGGCCGTAGCTGGACAAAGATGAATATGGCGTGCAGCAACAATAACTCCTTTTTTTAAAACAATTTTACCTTTTGGTCCAACTAACAAACAACCGGGCGTTGAATCGGTATTACCTGAAATACGTAAGCTCACTTCTAAACCAAGAATACGGGCCTCGGTTATTGAAATCTCTATTTGTGTTTCATCACGCAAAGGACCAATCACACGCACAGGTAATTCACCTTTATTAGTAATCATATAAACTTGTTCTTCTGCTGCAAACTGTCCTATTTGCCTAATGTTTTTTTT
>DVNI01000118.1 GCA_018714505.1 Candidatus Avacidaminococcus intestinavium | reverse complement strand
CATCCACTAGTCTAACTTGCTGACCGCTTTTTATTTTATGCACTCCTGCACTAATAATCCGTTCACCCGTAGTGAGACCTTGAACCATCAAGTAATCACTACCCGTATCAAGAACTTTGACTATTTTAAGCTGAGCAGTTCCCTCTTTAACCACCCAAACTCCAGGTTGCTCTCCATTTTGAAACAAAGCAGTAGAAGGTATTTGCACGGCATCAGTTAACGAATTACCCGTATTTTTCAAATATACATTAGCTGTCATACCTAATTTTAAATCATGCGGTGCCTCAAGAAGCGTAATTTTCACGGTATAAGTGCGCGTAAGAGCCGAAGCAATTGGAGCTATTTCTCTAACCATACCCCTTACTCTCACTTCTGGCAACGCCCAAAAAGTAACTTCTAGTTCTTTTGCACTCTTTAATTCATCTAAACGATTTTCCGGCACACTAATAACGACCTCACGCTCTCCATCTTGTACAAAGCTAATAACTGACTGTCCAGCTGCTACCACCTGTCCAATTTCAGCATTCACAGCTGCAATAATTCCTGCCTCCTCTGCCACTAAATGCGTATACTCTAGTTTGTTAGAACTTTGTTCAAACTGAGCTAACGCCTGAGCACGAGTCGCTGTTGCTACTTCGTAAGCGTTTTCAAATTGATCAAGTTGTGCCTGACTAATAGCGTTTTGTGCATAAAGCTGTTGGTATCTTGTTAAATTACTCTCAGCTAATTTTAATTGCGAATTAGCTGCTGTAAGTTGTGCCAATGATACATTGTTTATTTGTGCTACATCTTTGTCATCAATCGCGAGCAAAAGTTCTCCCGCTTGTACAACACTTCCCGCTTGAATATTCTTCGCAATAATTTTGCCACCAACTTGAAAAGCTAATTCTTTTTCATATCTTCCCCGAACTTCTCCCGGATAAGAATAGTTGACATCATTTTTTTCATTACCAATCACAATCGTCTTGACCAAAGGCACTTTATCCATCTCTTTTGTCTTGTCAGTAGCCCCTTGCCAAAAATACCAAACTAAAAAAACACCGATAGCTAAGAGAATACTAACTACAACTTTTGTATTCACTTGCGCTAATATTTTCTTAACATTTTCAGAAGCTTTAACTTTATCCATTTCTAATACCCCCTAACTAAGTTTATTACTCACACTTTATTTTTATTGCTTTATCCGTAGTCCCTAAAGTCGTTTCAATAAGAGTCTCTGCCATTGTTATCCGTTTTTTAAAATCATTATCAAGCTTATTATAAATTACTAAACTAAGATAATCGGTAATCACTAAAATATAATCGATCGCTACGTCAGGGCTATCCGTATGAAAATCCCCTTTTTTTCGACCTTCTTCAATAATATCTTTTAAAATAGGACGTAATACCAAACCAATTTCATTAAATATTTTTTCTTTCATGCGCAAATTATCTTGATCATATAAAAGACTCATTAAAACACCATTTTTATAACTGGCTTTTTTTAACACCAGCTCCAGTACCTGAGAAACTTTATTCGCAGCATCGTAATTACGATCTTGAATAATCATTACTTCAGCCATTAAACTTAATACATAGCGTTCCAGAAGCCTTTCTAACACTTCTTCTTTTGAACTAAAATAATAATATAATGCTCCTTGCGCACTTCCAATTTTC
Source organism: Candidatus Avacidaminococcus intestinavium (assembly GCA_018714505.1). Taxonomy (GTDB): domain Bacteria; phylum Bacillota; class Negativicutes; order Acidaminococcales; family Acidaminococcaceae; genus Avacidaminococcus; species Avacidaminococcus intestinavium. The sequence goes on along the minus strand of DVNI01000118.1, from coordinate 12,190 downwards.
TTAGCAATGTCACTGATAGTCGTTCCTCTATAACCCTTTGTTATAAAGAGTTCATCGGCAGCGTCTAATATCTCATTCATCTTTTTGGACCGATCACCCAAAGGCCTTGCCATAGTCGTCCCTCCTATAATTTGAATCTCATTCAAATTATAGGCACTCTTTACTAAAAATGTCAACGTAAATCCTTGATATCTGCATAAATAAGCAGCTAAAAATTCATCCCTTAAAAAGAATATATTCATCTATTAATTTTAAATATTCCTCATCCAGATAAGTGAGAAATAATAATCTTTACTAGAACCAAAAACACTTTTAAAATTAATAATTTATTAATGCCAGAGCTGTTGACTTATATCTTATTCTGTAGCATAATAAATAGAGTTAATAACGAATTCTTATTGCAATTTATTACCAATTGGAATTCACAAAATAAGGAGGAATTTATATGTCATTAGTAGGAACAGAAGTAAAACCATTTAAAGCACAAGCATACCATAACGGTAAATTTATTGAGGTCACTGAAGAAAACTTCAAAGGTAAATGGAGTGTTGTTTGTTTCTATCCAGCTGACTTCACTTTTGTTTGCCCAACTGAATTGGAAGATTTGCAAAATCAATACCCTGCTCTACAAGAATTAGGAGTTGAAGTTTACTCGGTGTCGACCGATACACACTTTACGCATAAAGCATGGCATGATACCTCAGATGCTATTAAAAAAATCACTTATATTATGATTGGTGATCCATCCCACATAGTTGCAAGAAACTTTGATGTTTTGATTGAAAGCGAAGGATTAGCTGACCGCGGCACTTTCATTATTGATCCAGATGGAATTATTCAAGCTGTAGAAATTAATGCTGGTGGTATCGGCCGTGATGCAAGCGCTCTCTTTAATAAGATTAAAGCTGCACAATATATTAGAAAAAATCCTGGCGAAGTTTGCCCAGCAAAATGGCATGAAGGTTCTGCAACTTTGAAACCAAGTCTTGATTTAGTTGGTAAAATATAAGGAGATTTAATAATGATTCTAGATCCTGAAATTAAACAGCAGCTTGCAGGCTATCTTGAGCTTTTAGAGGGCAAAGTTTTTATTAAACTAAGTGCCGGTTCTGATGCTGTTTCACAAAATATGCGTGATTTATTGCAAGAACTCACAACTATGTCTCCGCTCATCAGTTTAGAAGAAGCTGTTCTTGACAGGACACCTAGTTTTTCTCTTGCGAACGAACAAGGACCTACTGGTATTACCTTTGCCGGCATTCCTTTGGGGCATGAATTTACATCACTTGTACTCGCCCTCTTACAAGTAAGTGGCAGAGCACCTAAAGTTGATGACCAAACAATCAAACGGATAAAGTCAATCTCTCGTAAATGTGATTTTATTACTTATATCAGCCTTAGTTGTAATAACTGTCCAGAAGTTGTTCAGGCTTTAAATCTAATGAGCCTGCTCAATCCCAATATCACCCATACGATGGTAGACGGTGGAGTTTTCACTGAAGAAGTAGCTAGTAAAAACATTATGGCTGTACCGAATGTATATTTAGATGGAGAACCCTTCAATAGTGGCCGTGCTACCATTGAAGATCTACTAATTAAATTAAATGTGCAATCAGATACAAGCTCACTAGAAAACATCGAGCCTTTCGATGTCCTAGTAATTGGCGGTGGTCCTGCTGGTACTAGTGCTGCAATTTACGCAGCACGTAAAGGCATTCGCACTGCTCTCTTGGCGGAAAACCTTGGTGGACAAATTAAAGAAACCGTTGGCATCGAAAACTTCATTAGTATTGTTTATACTGAAGGTTCAAAGCTTGCTTCCAACCTAGAGGAACATTTAAAAGAATATGATATCCATATAATTAAAATGCAACGAGTTAAACAACTAATAAAAAAAGACTTAGTCGAAGTAGTGCTTACTAACGGAGCTGTTATTAAAAGTAAAACGGTTATTATCGCAACTGGAGCACGTTGGCGCAATATTAATGTTCCTGGTGAAACACAGTTGAAAACAAAAGGCGTGGCCTACTGCCCGCATTGTGACGGACCTTTCTTTAAAGGAAAACGCGTTGCAGTTGTTGGTGGTGGTAACTCAGGTGTTGAAGCAGCTATTGATCTTGCTGCACTTGCTGAACACGTTACTGTTTTACAAGTTTCTGAGAAGCTATCAGCCGATGTAATCTTGCAAAGCCGGATGGCACAAAAGCCTAACATTAGCGTAATTACCAATGCTAAAACAACTGAAATAACAGGAACAGATAAAGTTGATGGCTTAAATTACCTAGATTGTACAAGCGACGAAACCAAGCATCTAAAGCTTGATGGTGTCTTCATTCAAATTGGTTTGCGACCTAATACTGAGTGGTTAGAAGGTAGTCTTGAACTAAATAAATTTGGTGAAATTGTAGTTGATAAATGTGGTGCAACCAATGTACCTGGCATTTTTGCTGCTGGCGATTGCACAGATTGCCCCTATAAACAAATTATTATTTCTATGGGTTCTGGCGCTAATGCCTCCCTTGCTGCCTGTGATTATTTAATTCGCAACTAAAAAGAAGATAATAAAAAACAAAATGGTACAGTTCTTTTCTTAAGAACTGTACCATTTATTTTTAGTTGCTAACTACTCTACCCGTTTCACTAAAGGTAACTTCTTTACCTGCTTCTAATTCTACTACCGACCCATCTGGCTGTTGCCAGGTGGTTTTTTCTTTAATAGTGCCAAGTACTACTAAACCATCTTCTGTAAAAGCAACTCTACTTTTACTTTTAAATTTTAGAAAACCCGCTTGTTCTTTATTCTCACCTAAATTATTCTGCCATCCAATTGGCCGCAAATTGGTATCTGCAGCTAAAGTACCTTCTTTCAACGTCCCAGTACTATCATCAAATTTAAGAACAAAGCCTTTTTTGAATGTAACAAATCCATATCTTTCTTCATTCAATAAAATTGTCGCATCTTCATCAATAATACCTTCAAGCACATCACCTTGAGCGGAGAAAACAACCGCGCTACCACCCTTATATCTCAAATGTCCATAAGCAGGAATTGCAATATTGTATCTTCGTTCAACAAATGGGTAGCGAAAGAAAAAAGGTCTGATATCACTATATGCCGTTGCATAATAATAATCATTGATCACATTTTTCCAACCATGCGGTCTTAAAAATGTATCACTAGCTAAAACACCACTAATAACTTCACCCATAGCATTGGTTTCTACGCTACTTCCTTTTTTAAACTTCAGTTCTTCTCCTACCGACCAGCCTTGTGGGTATAATTTTGTTTCTTGTGTCAAAGTCCTAGTCTCTGCTAAGGCAACTGAACTAAACGCAAAAGCTAATACGCCAATGGTCAAGAAACTCCAAACTAACCTTCGATTACGCCATTTCATATAAATCACACCTTTCATTATCTAGATGTTTGATCTATGTTCCTAATTACTTTTATCCTAGCATACTCATTTCCTAGGGTCAATTACAAAAGTTTTACAAATTAGTAAACTAATTGTTAGCTAAGGCCTTCTCTACTTTTTCCACCTTGGTCTGTAGCATGTTTATATGTCCCGGTCTAATATCCGCTTTTAAAATAACCTCTGTTCGTATTCCTTTTTCTGCCAAACTAAAGGTCGCTGTTTTAATAACATTCATTACTTCATCCCACTCGCCCTCAATTTCAGTAAACATTGAATTAGTTCTACTCGGTAGGCCTGATGCACGAATAATTCTAATCACCTCTGCTACTTCTTCAGCTAATTCTTCACCAACACCAATGGGCGCTATCGCAACTGCAACTAAGGTATTCATATCTTATCATCCTTTTCTAATTTATTATTACCTATTTCTTCTGCACTTAATAAAAATATCTCATCTAGAAATTGAGCGATAAAGCTACCCGGTCCACTCACTTTTGCAGCAGCCAAACTGCCAGCCACGTTATAAAGCGCACTGCCCGTCACAGCTGCAATAAAAGGATCAGCCACAGCTGCATAAACCCCCATTACACCACCTAAAGAACAGCCCGCTCCAGTAATCCGTTCCATAAGAAGAGAACCTCCATACGAATATACCGTTGAATCACCATCCGTAATCAAATCTATCACGCCCGACACTGCTACTGCACCACCAGTATACGCAGCTAAAGCTTCGGCTGCTTTTCTAGCCGTATTAACATCTTCTGTTGCGTCAACCCCTCGCACTTTTGATAGCAGTGAGCCGCCCTCTAAATTCCATAAACCCGCCAAAGCAATAATCTCCGAAGCATTTCCTCGAATAATAGTCGGTTTATATTCTTTGAACTTCCTCAAGATATCAGTTCTTAAGCTGCCAATACCAATTGCAACAGGATCAAGCACCCAGGGCTTATTGCTCGCCGCCAATACTGCTGCAGTTTTGGGCAACGCCTCTGCATAAATAGGTAACATTGTACCTACATTAATATAAAAAGCATTACTTAACTGCGCTAAAGTTTGGCCTTCATCCGGTAAATATACCATCGCCGCTGATCCACCAGCAGCAAGCTGCGCATTAGCAACAAAATTAATAGTCACCGCATTAGTAATTGAACCAACTAATGGCTTTGCCTTCTTAGCCGCTATGACAGCAGCTTTAATCTTTGTTTTGATTTCTTCAACTTGCATTTAATCACTACTTCCTTTTTGTATTATAAAAAAACGCTTCACAAAGGAAGCGCTAAAAGAAATATATCTCAGAGCTGCTTCCCTACGTCAGTTTTAACTGTCAGGTTCAAAGGGTCAGGTTTTAACCTTCTCAACTAAAAAGTTCCCCCGCAAATTTGTAAATATTCATTTTTTTAATTATACATTCTTCACGCCATCTTGACCATCTTTTTCGCATTAGTTAACCCTTCTTTATTTAAAGTTGACTTTATTATCAATTGCTCTTATACTACTTCTTGTAAACCAAATTTTACAGGAGGTTGACTTGTTTATGAAAACACAACTACACGATTTGATTTATGCAGCCATCTTTGCTGCACTAATTTCAGCCTTAGCAATTATTTCTATTCCACTGCCCTTCACACCTGTTCCAGTTTCCGGACAATCTTTAGGTGTAATGCTCACTGGCTGCCTTTTAGCACCACGCCAGTCAGCGCTTGCTATTATCACATTCTTACTGCTAGGTGCTATCGGTTTACCAGTTTTTGCTGGTTTTAGTGGTGGTCTTGGCATTATTCTTGGACCACGCGGCGGTTATTTGTTTGGCTATTTGGTGGGCGCCATTATGATTTCTGTTGGCAAAGGTTCTGGACAAAACTTTTGGCAACTAGCAAGCGCCAATCTATTCGGAGGAATATTAATAGTCTATTTAATTGGTGTGCCCTGGCTAAGCGTTACAACTGGAATTAGCCTTGATAAAGCATTATATATCGGAGCTCTACCTTTTATTCTTGGCGATATCATTAAAGTTTTTATTGCAACCAGTTTAGGCCTAACCATTAATAAACGCCTTCAGAAAAATAGGATAAAAATCTCATGAGCGTTTATCTTATAGGCGGTATACGCACTCCCATAGGCAAAACTAATGGTATTCTAAAAAACTTTCTTCCAGAACAACTTGCTGCTTACACATTGAATGCAATTTTGACTCGTTATCATTTAGGACCCGAAAACATTGATATGGTCCTACTTGGTAATGCAACTGGCCCTGGCGGCAATATAGCAAGAGTCGCTGTTTTAACAGCAGGTTGGCCTTATAGTAATCCAGCAATTAGCATTGATGGACAATGCGGCTCAGGACTCAACACGCTACAATTCGCCTCTGCCTTAATTGAAAGCGGACAAGCGGATCTCGTCCTTGCCGGCGGTTGTGAGAGCACTACAATGGCTCCTCAACGCCAATTTAATGTTTCAGATCCGCGCTACGATGCAGAAAATCCTTATTTTAGCGAAGCTCCTTTTTCTCCACCTACAATTGGTAACCCAGGGATTGGCGAAGCGGCCGAAAAGCTTGCAGACACATATAAAATAACCCGCGAAGCCATGGATCTTTGGGCTTTTCAGAGCCATCAAAAAGCTTTAAAAGCTAAAAACAAAAACTTATTAAAAAATATTATTTTACCATTAAACGATAATAATACTGCTATTATCAACGATGAATGCCTTCGCCCCTCTTTAACCCCCCGTCTTCTTAGTCGTCTTCCTGGCGCCTTCATGCGTAAAAGTAAGATCACAGCTGGTAATAGTTGCTTAAAACACGATGGAGCCGCCGTTATTCTACTGGCTTCTGAACATGCTTTACAAAAATATTCTTTAGAACCTAAAGCAGTTATTTTACAAAATACGATACTAGGTTGTGATCCCAACTTTTTCCCCTTATCTCCTGTATCAGCAGTGCAAAAGTTACTTGCTCTCGCTGAAATAGAACTACACCAAATAGCTTGCATGGAGATTAATGAAGCCTTTTCTGTAAAAATACTAACGTGTTGCCACCAACTAAACTTTCCTCTAGAAAAAGTAAATATCCTTGGTGGAGCTTTAGCCTACGGTCATCCTTACGGCGCATCCGGTGCTATTATTACACTGCATCTTTTAGAAGCTTTAAAAAGTATCAATGGCAAATATGGAATTGCGACCATTGGTGCTGTCGGTGGTTTAGGTACAGCACAATTAATTGAAAGGATTAACTAAGATGTTAATTTATGAGAACTTTGCTCTCCAGGCCAAGCTAACACCAAAAAAAGTTTGTTTAGTTTACGCTCAACATCAAATAACATGGCAAGAATTAGTAAGTACTATTGATCAAACAGCGCTAGCACTTACTAGCCAGATAAAAAAAGGTGACCGCATCCTCATTTCTTTAAATAATCCGCTCACTATGCTTATTATGTTTTATGCAGTTATTCAAGCAGGTGGCATTGCAACTTTAATGGATGCACAAACAAACCTTGAAGTTACACAAAAAATTTCTAAGATTTATGCCTATCGTTTAATCATTGACGACAAATACCGCCTGCCCTCACAAAAAGGTCAGCCATTACCACAAGTTGATCCTCAAAATATTTTTATGGGTGCGCTAACTTCTGGAACTAGTGGTCTTCCGAAAGTTATCGACCGTGATCATCAAAGCTGGAGTCTAAGCTTTCCTTACCAAAGCTCGTTATTTCATCTCTCCAGTCAAGATCGTTTGCTCATTGTTGGCACCCTCGCTTATACGGCTAATCTTAACGCTTGCGTTCATCTTTTAGCCATTGGCGGCACTGTCGTTTTTTCAGAAAGTCGTCAACCACAAAAATGGTATTTTGAAATAAAAAAGCATGCTATTTCTGCTCTCTTTATGGTACCTACTAATTATCGATTACTATGCAAAATAAAAAATAAAGCTATAATTACTACCGTTACCTCGCTTGTAAGTGGCGGAGCAAAAATAAATCTTACTGATTTAAAAAAGTTAATGCAACTTTTTCCCAATGCTAATTTTACAGAATACTACGGCGCTAGTGAATTAGGCTATGTCACTTACGCTAATGCTAACGATCTTAAAAATAAACCAAATTCCGTTGGCAAGCCATTTCCACAAGTTACCTTGAGCTTTAATGATCAACTCATCTTTGTAAAAAGTCCTTTTTTAGCCAAACACTTTCAACCCACAACTTCGATTGGTGACCTAGGCACAATCGATAGCGATGGTTATATCTATCTATTAGGCAGGCAAAACGGTTTAATCAACAGCGGCGGTATTAAAATCTTGCCGGAAGAACTTGAAAAAGCACTCATAACCTACCTTCAGATCAGCAATGTTTCTGTAATTGGACTACCAGATGCACTAAGGGGCGAAATAGTTTGCATCTGCCTTGAAATAGCCTCTAATACGCACCTAAATAAACAACATTTACTAGAGTTCTGTCGAAACAAAATGAATTTACGCCACTGCGCTTTACGCATATATCGCTTTAAACAACTTCCTTTGAACATTAATGATAAAGTTGATAAACAACTATTACGTATAATTTTAAAGGAAAAAAGGTCTATCAATGACTAAAATCGAAAACTTATTACCTCAACGACCGCCTTTTTTAATGGTGGATAAACTTCTCTTTTCATCAAGAAGCGCAATAATCGGTGAAAAAACTTTTGATAAGAATTTTTTATTTTATCAACAGACTAAAGACCTTTCTGCTTTAGTACCATCACCATTTTTAATTGAAGCATTAGTCCAATGCGGTGGCGCAGGATTAAAACAGTGTAATTTGCTTGGTTCTAACAATTGGGTTCTTGCTAAAGTCATTGCAGCCGAATTTTGGCAAGAAGTACAAAAAAATGATACAATTCGCCTTGTTGTCACTACTCAGAAAGTCTCCGCAAAACTACTACAACAGAGTGGTAACGTCTATCTTAAAGCAAATAAAATTCTTTACGCCTCTTGGCTTTGTATTCCACTAAAAAACGGATAGAAAAGATTTTAATCTTTTCTATCCGTTTTTTTATTTATTTATTTTTATAATAATTTTATTTAAAGCTAATCATTAGTAATATGTTTTCTTTTACAATATTGATATTCATCTACAGTCTGATTTTTATTTTGTTTAATTAAATAAAAAACCGCCAAGGCCGTAATAAGAGCAATAAAAGCAAGCCAAGCAAAAGTTAAGCCATAACCAAACTCCAACTTATTTGTACCAACTTCATAACACCCTATAAAACCAAACAAAATAAAGACTCCAGCTGAGATTAATTTAATTGTTCTTTCGGGAATTCTTTTACACATAATAACACCTAATAAGATACCAAGACCATCGGCTATCATCATGCCCGTTGTCGTGCCAAATAAAAGCCAGATAGGACTTTCCGGGAATTTTGCGGCTAAAGCAATTGTTGCCAATTGCGTTTTATCACCCATTTCCGCAATAAAAAAGGCTATACCAACCGTTGCAATCGCTCCATATTTGGAAACACGGTTCTCCTCACCTTCCAGCTTATCGCCTCTAATTGTCCATAGTCCAAAAAAAATAAAGGATAACGAAGCTATCCCTTGTATCCAAACTTCTGCTGATTCAAATTTTGTGATATACGTGCCTACTGCCACTGCTAGCGCATGATTCAAAATAGTTGCCAAAAACACTCCGATCATTACTTTGGATGCTCTGTACTTTGTAGCGAACGCCATCGCCAAAAGTTGTGTCTTGTCACCCATTTCTGCAAGAACAACAGCTCCCGCTGACACCAAAAAAGCAATTAAATCTAAATACATTCTCCTCTACCTCGCTTTTACTGTTTTTTTGGGATAACAAAAATAAGACTTTTGACATAATTTGAGATTATCAAATTATGTCAAAAGTCTCGTTACCGAAGCGGTTACAAAGCCAGGCTCAACGCCAGCATGTTGACTTTGTATTATAACTATTCCCTTTTGTCATTAGCTACTATTATATCCATCATCACTTATTATGTCAACCTAATTATTTATATTATAAATCGTAAATTTAAGTTTCTAAGCTTAATTATAATGGTAAGGTGATAATAAAGGAACTACCTACACCTCTATTACTTTGCACCTGTATTTTTCCATCATGAGCACCAACAATCCATTTAGCAATTGCTAAACCTAATCCACTGCCACACCCATCCCTCACTCTTGCCTTATCAACACGATAGAAACGCTCAAAAATCAAACTCAAATCACTTTCAGCAATCCCCACTCCTGAATCTTTTACTATAATACAAACACTAGGTTTTGTTGAAACTGCTTTTTGTACTATAACCTCAACTATTCCTCCCTTTGGAGTATATTTAATTGCATTATCAAGTAAAATAACTAACAATTGAGTTATTCTCTCTGGATCAGCCATTATAGTAATCTTTTCATCTGCCTTAAAAGATAATTTAATTGCTTTGGCTGCCGCCAAAGATTGCAAAGAACGAATTAATGTTTCTAGCATTACTATTAAGTCAAATCTTTTTTTCATAATATTACTTATGCCATCATCAGCACGTGCTAACGTCAATAAATCAGCAACCAATTTTGTCATTCTGTGTATTTCTATATTCATATCAGCAAGCACCTGTGTTGAAAATGTTGAGAGTTGCTGATCAGTATCTTTTTGCACCGCCTCTACAGAAAGTTGTAAAACACTAAGTGGTGTTCGCAATTCATGAGAAGCATCAGCTATAAATTCACGTTGCCTAATAAAAGCTTGCTTAATTGGCAACATAGCCTTTTTGGCTAAAAAATGTTCCGCAAAAGCCGCAATAATTAAAAAAATAAATGAGACAAAAATCATAATGTGTAACATCATTTTCAATATTTGATATTCAACACTAACATCCTCACCCATAAAAAGTGTTCCTACTTCTTGATTTTCATCATACATTTTTATACTACACAAAAGTATTACTGCCTGCTCACCCTGCGTAAGATTAATTCTTTTTAACTCAATACTTCGATGCTCTCCATTCCACGCATCAATAATATTTAAGACCTCACCTCTAATTGCAGAGCTTGCATCTTTAGCTGTAACTACTTGTTGTGCTCTATCTAATACATAATAGAAAACATCAGGCTCTTCATCCTGACTGTTTTGTTCAACTAACGGATAAACTCCATTATCACTTCGGATAATTTTTACTTGCTTAAGAGCTTCTTCCTCAGCTAAAAAAAGCAAATCATACTTTTCTTCTTGATACAAAACAACAAACACACTTACCGAACTCGTAAATATAAACGCAAGCATAAATAAGACCATGACTTTTGCATAACGCAATGTTAACTTCTTACGAGTTTTCTTAAACATTTGTAACCTCCAGCGTATAGCCAATGCCACGTATTGTTTTTAAAACAACAATATCTTCAAATTGAAGCAACTTTTTTCTTAACAATTTTATATAGGCATCTAAATTATTAGAAGAAACGTCGCCTTCTAACCCCCATACTCTTTCCAAAATAACTTCGCGTGGAATTACACTATTTTTATTGCGTGCTAACAATTCTAATAATTGAAACTCACGAATTGTCAATTTTATTTCTAGATCCCCACGACAGATACAATGTGTTCGTTCATTGAACATTAAATTACCTATTTGATAAATGTCATCTTCAATTCTAACTCTACTACGTCTTGCTAAAGCACGAACCCTTGCAAATAATTCCTCAAACTCAAATGGTTTTATCAAATAATCATCGACACCAGTGTCTAAACCTAATACTTTGTCTTCCAAGGCATCTTTTGCTGTAAGCATTAAAATTGCTCCATTATATCCGTGATTACGTAATTTTTGACACACTTCAATGCCGGTCATTTGTGGCATCATCCAGTCTAAAACAAGAACATCATAGGGATCATATAAAGCATATTCCAGTGCCAAATCTCCGTTTAACACCCAATCAATATAAACTCCAGATTTTTCCAACATGTGTTTGATTAAGTTGCCGAGCTTAATATCGTCTTCAGCAAGTAATACTCTCATAAAAATAAAACCTCACACTTTCTACATATTCATTACTCTATCATTAAATAATAAGATATTCCCTTATAATTCTTTAACAATTTATAATTTCTTAAATCAATTGGCAATTGTGCGTCTTCCTTCTGTTTGCTTTTCACTAATAACAATCGTTTAAAAACATATTGTTTTTTCTCAAAATCAATTAAATTTTGCTTAGGCATAGTATATTTGCTCGACCAACTAAGCCCCTCTTCCATATAACTATTTGTTTCAGCCTGTTCTACCTTCACAGCAAGTATACCACTATAAAAAACTGTAGACGTACTATAAAACTTATACATGCCAATCTCTTGTGCCCCAATATAATTAATAAGTTCAGCACTTTCTTTACCAGACCGCTGATCAGCCATAGTAGGAAAAATAAATATAGAAAGTATAACATATACTCCTAGCTGACAGAGTAAGAATATATGAAAAAGAAATCTAACTTGTTTTATTTTTATTTTTGCTATCAAAATACATACCATAAAACCACTCAGAAAAATTCCTGCTCCATATAATTTCCAGCCCGACAAATAATAATAAGCTGTTCCTAAATATACCAAAATAAGTATAATCAACGGTATTCCTATCAACAAGAAAATCCCTTTTTTATTATTATTGTCAATCATCTGCTTAAGATGAAAGGCCGTAAGTATCGTAACAGGGAAAATTATGGGGAAAATATAGGTTATATATTTAGTAGCCATAAATGAATAAAAAACAAAATAAACAGTAATCCAAATTAA
>DVNI01000117.1 GCA_018714505.1 Candidatus Avacidaminococcus intestinavium | reverse complement strand
ATTTCTTTTACACTTAGGCGAAATACTAAGCTCTAATAGCGAATTAGTGTTTAAAATAAAGGACTTACCTGACTAGGCGTAGAATAAATATGAAAACTTAGTACTTGCGAGGTGGCATAATGTTAGAAACTCACTTGCGTAAAGATCGCCAAACACTAAAACTTGGCCTTATTAAAGTAACGCACGATCTTTTTCCTGCAGAAACATTTGAAACAGTTTGTTCCATACCGAATGGCGTCTTTTGTCAACTAGTTGGCTCAGCATTATCTGAACGTGAAGTAAAAAAAATTGAACTTGCACTTCATAAGTGGGTAGCTGAAAAGCAGCCAATTCAATTGCTATCTGATCAAGATGGTTATTATCACTATAAAGTTAATGATTTAATTATTAAAACTATTCATCCAACTAGTGAAAATAGTGCTCTTGCCGATCAGTTTAGAATTCTACCTTTTTTTGGCGGTTATGTTGTAGATTTTTCCCCAAATGCTACTAATACTACTTTTTCGCTTCCGCGTCGTTTATCCTCAACTTATGGGAAATCTCAATTATGGTTATCTAATATTAAAATTGAGCTAGTTAGCGACGTTAATAATTATATTAAGGCTGGACGCTATCAAGAACTGATTAATATTGCTGAAGCATTACAAGAAAAAGAAATAGCAGACATTGCGGACATGGTCATGCGAGAACGTCGCGCCGTTAAAGTTATTTTAATTGCTGGTCCATCCTCATCTGGTAAAACAACTTTTTCACATCGCCTTTCTACTCAATTAAGGGTTAATGGTTTACGTCCTGTTCCCCTAGCACTAGATGACTATTTTGTTAATCGTGAATTTACACCGAAAGACGAAAAAGGCAATTACGACTTTGATGCGGTCGAAGCCTTAGATCTGGATTTATTAGATAAGCACTTAGAACAACTTGTCAATGGCGAGAAAATACAAGCTCCATTATTTGACTTTCAAACTGGATGCCGTTTACAAGAAACGCGTGAACTAGAATTGGGAAACGATGGCATTTTAGTTTTGGAGGGCATTCACGCTTTAAATCCGGCTCTTATTAGTAACATTACTAAAAGCGTCTTCTTTAGGATTTATGTAAGTGCACTTTTTGGTTTAAACATCGACTATCTTAATCGTATTCCAACAACTGATGTGCGCTTAATTCGCCGTATGGTTCGTGATGAAAAATTTCGTGGTTTTATGCCCGAACGTACAATGAGCCAATGGCCAAGTGTAAGGCGCGGTGAGCGCAAGCATATTTTCAAGTTTCAAGAAGAATGCGATGTCATGTTTAACTCTAGTTTGATTTATGAAATGAATGCTTTAAAACCTTTTGCGGAGCATGCTTTAAATAACCTAACAAGTGATAGCGTGCATTATGAAACTAAGCAACGTCTCTTGCGTTTACTTTCTTTCTTTGAGCCAATTGATCATTCGCAGATTCCGTTTAATTCTATTCTTAGAGAATTTATAGGCGGTAATATTTTCCCACCTTCAGAACATGATTATAATTTGTTTTTACATAGTCAACGCATGCACAAAAACGCTAACAGCTAACAATTAATTACTAAACAAAAATGTCTGGTGCAAAATAATTGCACCAGACATTTTTGTTATTTATCAGTTATGGCTTTACAGTTTCTTTATAGACTTGTTTACCGTCAATTAATTCTAAAATAACAACACCACGAACTGCATCATGCTTATCGTTAATTTGCATAGGACCACTAACACTTGCAAAATCAGTAGTAGTAGCTAAAGCTTCTCTAATTTTTTCTTTATCTGTTGTATCTGCACGTTTAATCGCATCTACTAATAATTTTGCCGCATCGTATCCCATTGCCGCCATTGAATCAGGTAATTTACCATATTCTTTTTGATAATGCTCAACAAAAGCATTGGATACAGGGTTTTTGTCTTCTATTGAATAAAAATTAGTAAAAAAAGTATTATTCAACGACTGTATGCCGCCCATCTCCACTAAAACTGGTGAATCCCAGGCATCAGCTCCTAAGACAGGTATATTCATGCCAAGTTCTCTTGCTTGCTTTATGATCTTACCTACGTCTTCATAATAGCCTGGAATATATATTAATTCTGGATTTTGTGCCTTAATCTTCGTCAATACTGGTTTATAATCTTGATCTTTTTGCAAATAAGATTCTTCTGCTACGATTTGCCCGCCGCCCTTAGCATAGGTCTCCTTAAAAACTTCTGTTAGCCCCTTACTATAATCACTAGAATTATCGGTCATAATCGCTGTTTTCTTGGCTTTTAGGCCATTAATAGCAAACTCTGCGCCCACTGTTCCTTGAAAAGAATCAATAAAACAAGCTCTAAAAGTATAGTCTTTCACTTTGCCACTACGTTCATCAACCGTCACCTTAGGATTAACAGTAGCAGCAGCAACAAACGGAGTTTTATGAGCTTCTGCAACTGCAGACGCTGCGATTCCACAAGAACTAACTGTAAAACCAGTCACCGCTGTTACTTGATCTTGATTAATAACTTTAGACATCGCATTCGCTGATTCAGAAGGTTCTCCTTTATTATCTGCTGTCACTATCTGAATTTGCTTGCCCAAGACTCCGCCCGCTTCATTAATTTCTTTAAAAGCTAATTTTGCGCCATTAGCAGCTGAAGTACCGTAAGATGCGGTATTGCCACTTAATTCATAAACCATGCCGATCTTAATATCCTTATCATTACTTGACCCACACCCGGCAACAAGCCCACTAACGAACAGCGACATTGCGAGCAAAGATGTTATAACTCTTTTCTTCTTCAATATACTTCTCCCCTTTAATAATTTTCACCAACACAATATTTATTGAATTTTAGCGTTCAACAATATCTACATATTATTAGTAAATATTATACTTGAAGTAAGAAATAAAGAAAAGCTTAAAATGATCAAATCTCCTTACTAGCGCTAAATGATACTGCGTTTACAGGTTCGATCCTCTGCTTAATAAGTGCAAAATATCCGAGTCAGCACCATTGGCCAACTCGGATATGCTATATTATCTGCTCATTAATCTTATTTTCAGGAGTTTGGAAGGCAAACAAAGTCATCACTAAGACCATGAATGTTGTAGAAAGTTAATACCTGAGCAGCAACATACTTTTTAACTGTTTAGAATAAACAGCCATAAAATCTAATTTTAAGTTAATTAAATAACGCCTTCTTCATGTAAAGCTTTAATCTTAGCATCATCGAATCCGAGCATACTTTTTAGTATCTCTTCATTGTGTTGTCCAAGCACTGGTGCTGGATTTTCAACTTTACCTGGAGTTTCGGACAATTTAATAGGTACACCTGCCATTTTAATCTTACCTGCAACAGGATGTTCTGTTTCAACCAACATCTCTCTTGAAAGAACTTGTGGATCATTAATAACACGTTCAACCGTATTGATAGGTCCAACTGGGATGCCAGCTTCTTTAAGAGTTGTGATCCATGCATCAACAGTCCTAGTTGCAAAAATAGGAGTCAAAGCTTCTTTTAGTGCAGGTTGGTTTTCTGTTCTTAGCGGATTAGTTGTAAAACGTTCATCTTTAGCTAAATCATCTCTGTCAACTAATGCACAGAATTTTTGCCATAAAGTATCATTACCGATAGCAATAATTACATAACCATCGCTAGTTTTAAATGATTCAAACGGAGTAATGGATGGATGACGGTTACCGATCGGTTTTGGAGATACTCCAGTGTTAAGGTAACGTGCAATCGCATTTTCCAAGATAGCAACTTGACAATCGAGCATACCAACATCAACTTTTTGTCCAAGACCAGTTTTTTCTCTAACATACAAAGCTGTCATAACACCAATTGCGGAGAAAAGACCTGCAGTAATATCACCAACAGATGCGCCTACGCGAGTTGGTTCTCCACCTTCTTGACCTGTAATGCTCATAATACCACCCATACCTTGTACAATAACGTCATACGCAGGGTCAAAAGCATAAGGGCCTGTATGTCCAAAACCAGTGCAAGCAGAATAAATAATCTTTGGATTAATTTTTTTGATTTCATCATAACCAATACCTAGTTTTTCCATCGTACCGGTTCTGTAGTTTTCTAAAACCACATCTGCTTGTTTTACTAATTCTTTGAAGATTTCTTTTGCTTCAGGTTTCTTTAAGTTTAAAGTAATGGACTTTTTGCCACGATTCAAACTCATGAAATAAGTACTTTCATCTTTAATAAATGGTCCAAACGCACGGGAATCATCACCAACGCCTGGAGCCTCAATCTTAATAACATTCGCACCGAAATCGGCTAAGATCATTCCGGTGTAGGGTCCTGCAAGCACTCTTGTCAAATCTAGTACTGTAACATTTTCTAATGCTTTCACAATAAACGCCTCCATGTAATTAATATGTGTGATAAAATAGATTTCCCCACACCGTACTGATAAACGCATTGCTGAGTAAGCATATGGGAAAATACTATATTTAACCTTTGATGATATTATAATAGATTATAGGCATAAGTCAATTTAAGGATTTTCTATATTGTTATATAAATAATTTTTATATCTACTGAAAATTGTGTATAATATAACAAATTGGAGGTACTTAAAATGAACGAAAAAGATTGGAAGCTGATCCTATTACTTCGCGAAGAACAA
>DVNI01000116.1 GCA_018714505.1 Candidatus Avacidaminococcus intestinavium | reverse complement strand
CATAATTTTAACATCCATATTTTCTTTAAGAAAATTAGTTGCTGCGCCTAATTGTTCCTTTGATAACTCAACTTGTTCATAATTTTCATTATCCATAAAATTATAAACGCCATCACCCTCATACAAATACTGCATTTCTCGGCGATCAATATGAGCCTTTGGCAATCTTTCACCTGCATTAAAAGTACGTTCAACTACAGATCCAGTACAAAGATTACGCATCTTCGCACGTACAAATGCAGCTCCTTTGCCTGGTTTTACATGCTGAAATTCTACAACTTGCCAAGCATCCCCATCAATTTTCACTGTCACATTGGTTTTAAACTCATTTGTTGAAATCATTTTAACCCTCCTGAATATTTTAAGACTGACAAATTTCTAACAACTGTTTGTTACTAGCCGTCAAAACACGACAGCCTTCAGTTGTTATCACAATCATATCTTCTATTCTTACACCGCCTTCTTTTCCCAGATAAATACCTGGTTCAACGGTCAGCACCATATTTTCACACAAAAGATTATCACCGCGTTTTGAAGCAATCGGTAACTCATGTATATCAAGCCCAACACCATGACCTAATCCATGGCCAAAATAATCGCCAAAGCCAGCATCTGTAATAAACTTTCTCACAACTTGGTCAAGCTCTTTACCCGTAATACCAGCTTTAGCTTCTTTAATACCCAATAGCTGAGCTTCAAGAACCACATTGTAAAGGTATTTCTGGCGTTCAGATGCCTTTCCCATAATAATTGTACGAGTCATATCAGAATGATAACCTGCAACAATTGCTCCGAAATCAAAAGTAACAAATTCTCCCTTATTAATCACTTTATTGCTCGCCAAACCGTGTGGCAAGGCAGAGCGCTCTCCTGAAGCCACGATTGTGGGAAAAGACACAGCCTCTGAACCACGTTTCCTCATCTCAAACTCTAGGATTGCTGCCGCCTCTATTTCCGTCATACCAATAGTTAACTGTGGTAAAAGTGCGGCAAAAGCAGCATCAGCAATTTCTACGGCTTCATTAATCTTAACTATTTCGTCAGTATCTTTAATTATACGTAAAGATGTAAGATCTACTCCGCTAAAAGAACAACGACTGCCAACTTCTAACAAATTATTATAATCAGCAACTGTAAAATTCAAACTTTCAAAAGCAATTTTCATATCTGCTAGACCTAGGCTCTTTAACGCAGACCATAACCCGCCTTTTTGTTCAAGTAACTCACAGTCTGGAGCTTCTGCTTTAGCCTGCAATGTATATCTAGAGTCAGTAATTAAGATTGCTTGTTGCTTTGTAACATATAGTAAACTATCATCACCTGTGAAGCCGACAAAATACCTTAATGATGCTGTTCCTTTGAGAATAATAGCATCAGCATCATTTTCCAGTAAAAAATGTCTTAATTTGTCTAATCTATTCATATTTATCACTCATTTTATGATTAATGCACATAATTACCTGCTTATTTTATCATATTTTTAATATTTTGCCTATGTTATTCCTCAAAATTCGCTAGTCTTATTGTTGTAAAAGGCAAACTTTCAATAATAATATTAAGATCAGCACTTGTATCCGGTGTTCCTATTAATTTAACAATACCATTTTTAGAATCAATCGTAGTAACCATTGCAATATGCTCATAACCTTCCATTATACGAGTAAGGTCCGCAATGTATTCCTTGCTTAAATGTAAATAGACGATGCCATCAGAAGCTTTATCTTGCATTATATTTTTCTCCTTAGTAGAGAATATGGTTCAACCGGTTCTTCTGTACTAATCGTAAAAACTGCTTGCACTTTGTTTACCACATTTAAAGAAACATTATGCTCATCTCTAATATCAGTAAGTTGTAAAGCATTAAGTTCACCCTGCGGCGTTAATACTTCTAGCACCTCATCAGCAAACACACGGTTGCGTTGCTCAATAGTGGCTCGTTTTGACTCTTTATCATACGCCAAAACTAAGCCAACAAAATCATGCGTTTGTAGATAACTCGAAGTTCCATAGACTTCTGAATCTTGATTTTCTTCACCTGCAGCAAAGCCTTGAAAATAAGGTCTATGAGAAACTTTTTCTAATTCAGCTAGCCATTCTTCTTTGACAACAAATCTATCCGGTGAAGCAAAGTAATTGTCTATAGCCTTACGGTATACACTAACAACAGTAGCCACGTAGTGCATACTCTTCATTCTACCTTCGATTTTCAAACTGTTAACACCACTGGCAATTAGTTGAGGTAAAGACGGCAAAAGGCACAAATCCTTTGAATTCATAATGTAAGTGCCACGTTCGTCTTCTGCAACTGCAAATTCTTGGCCAGGTCTATTCGCTTCAGTCAAGTTAAATTTCCAGCGACAAATTTGTGCACATTCACCACGGTTACCATCACGACCAGTCAAGTAACTACTTAAATAGCACCTTCCAGAATAAGAAATACACATAGCTCCATGCACAAAAACTTCTAATTCTGCTTTTGTCTTAGCCCTAATTTCCGAAATTTCTTGCATTGATAACTCTCTTGCTAAAACGATTCTAGCAGCACCAAGTAACGACCATGCTTCTACAGCTGCCCAGTTAGTTGAATTAGCTTGCGTACTAACATGTAACTCCATATTTGGCACCGTTTGCCGTGCGATACTCCAAATACCAAGATCAGAAATCAATAAGGCGTCCACACCACAGTTTTCTAAGGAAAGTAAGTAATCCGGCAACCCACTCAAGTCCTCATTATGAGCAAAAATATTAACAGTTACATATACTTTCTTTTCCCGTTTGTGGGCAAAATTAGTAATTTCTGTGATCTCTGCATATGTAAAGTTAGCTGCAAAAGCTCTTAAACCGAATTTATTTCCGCCTAAATAGATAGCATCTGCACCATATAAAAGAGCCATTTTGCCTTTTTCCATACTTCCTGCTGGAGCCAATAACTCTGGCTTTTTGTTTATTACGTTTTGTCTATTATTATCCATTACTTGTTCTCCATTATATTATTGAGGCCCATGTATCCTATCAATTTCTTGTAGGTGTTCCTCATACGTTTTTGTAAAATGATGTCTTCCCTCTAAATCTGCTACAAAATAAAGTAACTCAGTATCTGTAGCATTTAAAACAGCTTCAATCGTGGAAATAGAGGGGCTAGCAATTGGTCCCGGTGGCATCCCTTGATGTAAATAGGTATTATAGGGTGATTCAATTTTAGTATCAGCAATTGTAATCTCCGGTTTTTGGGTGCCTAATATATATTGAATCGTTGTATCAGACTGAATCGGCATACCAATTGCCAATCTTTTTCTAAATACTCCTGCAATTAACGGTTTTTCATCCGCAAATACAGCCTCTTTTTCTACCATAGCTGCCATATTAACAGCATCCCGAATAGTCATGTTTTGTGCTGTAATTGCCATTCTAATTGCTGGTGTCAATTGTTCATCAAACTCATTAACCAATAATCTTAAGATATCAGATTCTGATATACCAAAACTTATATGATAGGTTGACGGATACAAAAAACCTTCCGCTTTATAGATAACATCAGGATTATTAGTTTGCATGTAAGGGTACGGCGCATAATCTTTAGCCAATTTTTTTATTTCTTCGGCTTTTCCAAAACCCTCTTTTTCAATCTTAGTAGCAATTTGTTCAACAGTATATCCTTCAGGAATCGTTAAGACCAAAAAGCGTACTCTTCCTTCTTTTAACATCTTGATAATTTTACTATTAGACATACCTGGTTTAATTTCATATTCTCCAACCTTTAATTTATCACCTAAACGTAAAGCTCGTGCTTGAATCCGAAAGGCCAGTGGAGAGGTTATGAGATTTTCTGAAAACAGTACTTCCGTCAATTCATCCGTCGTCATTCCAGCTTTAACAACAACTAATTGCTTAGGTTCGCCTTTCAACGCTACATTTCCAGTTAAATGCATAAAGCCAATACTAGCTATTAATATAACAACAATTATTATTAAAATTGGACGAGAAATATTAAACCTACTCATACCTTGCTCCGTTCATAAGTTAATTTATAATGAAAAAAGCCGAGTAGCCAGCTACTCGGCAGCAAAACCTATAATTATTCTTCAGAAGAATTTATCATTGCTTCATAAGCAGCTTTAACCGCTTCGAATTCCTCTTCAGTTGGATCGAGATAAACAGCTTCTCCATCTTCATCAAAATCAATTCGAGCTATATAAACATCTGGCTCTTCTTCTTCATGTTCCTCGTGACACTCACACTCTTCATCTTCACAATCACAACCATCAATTGCTACCAATAAAGCAAAGTTTTTATCATCGCAAGGAATAATCATTTCTTCTCTATAATAATATTCATTGCCTTCTTCATCAGTCATTACAACAATTTGCTCATCATCTTCTAATAATTCTAATTCTTCATTTTCCATACAGAGCACCTCCCTTAATTGTATTCTTACTCATTTTATACTAGATATTTACTGCTGTCAAACAAAGCTTTTGTTAATTTTTAGTGCTATCCAAATAATTTTGTAAAATTACAACAGCCGCCATCATATCAATAATTTTTTTACGTTTTTCTCGTCTTAAATCTGCACTAATCAATACTTTTTCTGCTGCTACTGTCGAAAGTCTCTCATCCCACAACTTAACAGTCACACTTTGAAAACGCTCCTCCAATATTTTTGCTAAATCTATGCTTTTTTGTGCTCGCTCACCTAATGAGCCATTCATATTTTTTGGTAAACCAATAATAATTGAGTCTACTGTGTATTCGTCCACAATTTTTGTCAAAGTGTCCAAATCTTTTTCTAATGAAGTGCGTCTAATCGTAGTTAAACCCGTTGCCAATGTACCCGTTAAATCACTCATTGCAATACCAATAGTTTTGTCCCCAACATCAAGACTAATTATTCTCATTAACGTTGACTACGCTCTTTCAAATAATTAATAACAAGTTCTTCAATGAGTTCATAGCGTTCAAATTGACGTATTTTACTTCTAGCGTCACCATGACTAGTAATATAGGTAGGATCTCCTGAAAGAAGGTATCCTGCTAATTGATCAACTGGATTATAACCTTTATCTTCCAACGCTTGGCAAACCTCTTCAATCGTTTTATCAACACTTTTATTATCAGGATTTCTTTTAAACATCATCGTTTCTTGTGAAGTATCACTCATTTTTTATACCTCCCTTGCTCGTTAACTAATTCTAACACAAATAAAAGAAAAAAACTTTGATTTTTTAGTAAAAGATGGGGGATGTTCACTCTATTCCCTGTCTTTTTGGCAAGAAATAGAGTGAACATCCCCCATCTAACTACTTATTTTTTATTTTATTTGGTTTTCAATGACTTGCCATGCACTTGCTATTGCTTCATCAATTTTTGATTTATCTTTACCACCAGCTTGAGCCATATCAGCTCGACCGCCGCCTTTACCTCCTAAGATTGGCGCTATAGACTTCACGATATTGCCAGAATGAATACCTTGTAGCACAACCTCTTTCGTTGCCATCGCTAAAACATTAATGTTTTCTTCCCCATTATCATTAAGTAACACGACAATCCCGCTTGTCTTATCACGCAATTTATCCCCTAAAGAACGTAATGCTTCAATGTTTTCAACACTTACAACTGTACAAAGCGCATTAACTCCTTTGATGCTACGCACCTTCGCTTCAAATTCACCCATTTGCAGGCCTAGTAATTTTGCATTTAACTCTTCATTCTTATGCTCAGCAAGCTTTATTTCACCAAATAGAGCTTCTAGTTTAGTTAAAACATCTTGCTCACGGCACTTCAATGCGCTAGAAACATTCTTAACTAAAGTTTCCTGATTGTTCACATATTCAAGCGCCATATGACCTGTAATTGCCTCAATACGACGAATGCCAGCACCACTACTTGATTCACTAACAATCTTAAAAAGTCCTATCTCTGCAGTATTACTCACATGTACACCGCCACACAGTTCTGTACTAAATTCAGGAACCCGCACTACGCGCACAATCTCACCATATTTTTCACCAAAAAGTGCCATCGCACCCAAAGCTTTCGCCTCATCAATAGCTGTTTCAAAAACCTCTAATTGTACCGCCGCTAAAATTTCTTCATTAACAATTTGCTCTATGGTTTTTAATTCTTGATTGCTAATTGCTGAAAAATGTGAAAAGTCAAAGCGTAACCGATCTGGACCAACATAACTACCAGCTTGATTGACATGCTCACCTAAGACCTTTTTCAAAGCAGCATGCAAAAGGTGTGTTGCCGTATGATTTCTAGCAATGTCACTTTTACGCTGTTTATTAATTTCTATTTTTACCACATCATTATTAGAGACAAAACCTTCTGTAACCCTACCTAAAAGCACGGTTAATCCATCCGGTAAAATTTTAGTTGTCTCAATGTCAATAACACCAGATGGTGCTAATAAACGTCCTGTATCACCGAGTTGTCCGCCACCTTCTGCATGAAATGGCGTTACATCAAGAATAACAGCAATTTCTTCACCATCATTTACAGTTTTTACAGACTGAGCATTTTGTTTAGGAAACAATAAAGCAATTTTAGCTTTCGAAACCGTTTCATCCACCTTTACTAAGGTATGCTCAAGTTCAGTTGTATTATAAACTACAGGTAATACTTCCTTGTCACCCCGTGCTGCTCGAGCACGATCTTTTTGAGCTTGCATTTCTTTATCAAACTCTTCTTTATTCATACTCATTTCATGCTCTTGTAAAATCTCTTCGGTCAATTCCCAAGGAAAACCGAATGTATCATACAATTTGAAGGCCGTACCACCAGCAAGCATCGTGATATTCTGTTTTTGTAATCTCTCAATTTCATTATTTAAAATTTCCGTACCTTGTTCTAAGGTTTGCAAAAAGCGAGTTTCTTCCATTTCAACAACACGTTTAATATAATCGCACTTATCTGCTAATTCTGGATATGTTTCAGCAAAAATCTTAATAACTACATCTACTGCATCTGCCAAAAACAACTCTTTAATACCAATTAATTTACCATGGCGTACAGCTCTACGCAAAATTCTTCGCAAAACATAGCCGCGCCCTTCATTAGAAGGCAATACACCATCACTAATCATTACAGTTAAACTTCTTGCGTGATCAGCAATTACTTTCAGTGAAACATCTGTTTTGGTCTCTTTGCCAAAACTTATTTGAGCTTTTTGAGCAGCATATTCAATTATAGGATAAATTAAATCCGTTTCAAAATTTGAAGGCTTTTCTTGTAAAACCGATGCTAAGCGCTCAAGTCCCGCACCAGTATCAATATTTTTATTTTCAAGCGGCGTATAAGTGCCATCATCATTTTGATTATATTGTGTAAAAACAAGATTCCATATTTCTAAATAACGATCGCATTCACAGCCGACAGCACATTCAGGGTTTCCACACCCTCTTTCTTCTCCCAAATCAACATGAATTTCTGAACAAGGTCCACATGGCCCAGATCCAATTTCCCAAAAATTTTCTTCTAAGCGAATAATTCGCTCTGCCGGTACCCCAACATCATTATGCCAAATATCAAAGGCTTCATCATCATCTGTATAAATTGTTACCCATAATTTATCAGCAGGTATTCCTAAAACTTCAGTTAAAAACTCCCAGCTCCAAGGTATAACTTCTTTTTTAAAATAATCGCCAAAAGAAAAATTTCCCAACATTTCAAAAAAAGTATGATGACGTGCTGTACGCCCAACATTTTCAATGTCGCCTGTTCTTACACATTTTTGGCAAGTTGTAATACGTTTACTTGGTGGCTTCATTTTTCCAGTAAAAAAAGGTTTAAACGGGGCCATACCAGCCCCAATCAAAAGTAAAGTTGGATCATCATGAGGAATTAAAGAGGCACTTGGCTGTATTAAGTGACCACGCTCTTCAAAAAATTTTAAAAATGCTGTTCTTATTTCGTTTCCTGTCATATTTTGCACTATCTGCACGCCCCTTATTTCCTAGTCAACACAGTGAAATTATACAAAATTTGCACTGTGCTGTCAATTTGCTTATAGAAAAAGCAGCAGTGACACTAGGGTCCTGCTGCACTAACCTATTTATCAATTTAATTATCGCTCTGTCTAAGGTCTTCTAAGGTTATTTCATCTAAAACTGCATTAATATTATCAGCGACTTTCGCCCAAATACCTTTAGTAACACATTCATCACTTTTTTCACAATAATGTGAATCATTTATTTCTTTACTTAACAAACAGTCAACTGGAGCAATAGGGCCTTCCATTACCCTAATTATATCACCAACAGTAATCTTTGCTGGCTCACGTGTCAAATAATAACCGCCTTGCGCGCCTCTAGTACTTTTCACTAAACCGGCCTTCCGCAATTGTCCCATTAGCTGTTCTAAATAATGCTCCGAAATTTGTTGGCGTTCTGCTATATTTTTTATCGAAACAGGAATATCATCCTGTGCATTAACAGCCAGGTCATACATCGCAATTACACCATATCTGCCTTTAGTGGATAGTTTCATCATAGCGTTTCCCCACCTATTCTTTAATAATTAAATAACTAATCTACTAAAGAATACCAATTCCCTGTAAATAAGTCAACATTAATCTTACCTTTTGATTTTAATTTAGTCGTTTAGACCTATGCTTTATCTAAATATTTTTTCTCAGCACCAATATCCTTAGGTTTATAATACCTAGCATCAGAAATTTGTTCTGGTAAATACTTTTGTGCAACATAGCCTTCAGGATAATCATGAGGATATAGATAGCCCTCACCATGACCAAACTCTTTAACTCCAGCATAATGAGCATCTCGCAAGTGCTCAGGAACGGTACCACAATTTTTTGTTTGCAAATCATGTATTGCCGCATCAATTGCCAGATAGCAACTATTACTTTTTGGTGCTTTAGCAATATAGCAAACAGCTTGCGCTAAAATAATTCGTGCTTCCGGTAAACCAACAAAATGCACTGCTTGAGCCGCAGAATTAGCAATTACTAAAGCCATAGGATCAGCGTTACCAACATCTTCTGTTGCACAGATAATAATACGTCTAGCAATAAATTTTACCTCTTCACCACTTTCTAAAAGTCTGGCTAAGTAATGAACAGCCGCATCCGCATCAGAACCACGCATACTTTTAATAAAAGCCGAAACTACATCAAAATGTTGGTCTCCCTTTTTATCAAACTTTAATACAACATTACCAATTACTAAACGTAAAACTTCCAAAGTGATTTCTTTATTTTCAGCTTCACACATTGCAACCGCCTGCTCTAAAACATTTAGGGCAATACGTGCATCGCCATTAGCATAAGTTACTATCGCCTGCAAAGCCTCATCTTCTATTATAATCTTTAAATTTCCATAATCACTATTTGCATTTGTTAAAGCACGCTTAATAATATCTTTTAAATCATTTTCGGTTAGCTTTTCTAATCTAATTATTTTAGCTCTGGATAATAGTGGTGAGTTTATTTCAAAAAAGGGATTTTCAGTCGTAGCGCCAATTAAAATAATGGTTCCATTTTCAATAAAAGGTAGAAGTATATCTTGTTGTCCTTTATTAAAACGATGTATTTCATCAATGAATACAATACTACGGCCTTGACCAAAACGTAGTGCGTCTTTTGCCTCACTAATAATCTTACGCAATTCAGTAACTCCTGAAGATACGGCATTAATTGAAATAAATTTACAATTAGTCATATTAGCAATAATTTTTGCCAATGTAGTTTTTCCACTTCCCGGCGGACCATATAAGATCATAGATGGAATAATATCAGCTTCGATCATACGCCTTAAATAAGAATCTCTACCAATAATATTCTTTTGTCCAATATAATCGTTTAGTGTCAAAGGTCTTACTTTTTCAGCCAAAGGCTTAACGTTTAAGTTTTGAAACAAGCTCTCCACTACTACACCGCCTTATAAAATCAATATAGTAAAAAATAGTAAAAAAAAATAAAAATGACCCCGCAATGCCGTCTTAATCCTAGTTTTGAACCTGCATGTGCAGGTGGGTGCCCTCCTTCTTACCTCAGAGTTCCGCTCTAGGCGGCTTTTCTTTGATAAAAAGAGCTCCGGGACTCCCTAAGTAGATGTGTTGGCTCAAAACGCGGATGTGCAACGCGCACCGCAGGGAAATCATCTTTACTACACTATTATCTTAACAAATTTCATGCAAAATTTCAATTTGTTTATGAATTAATTTTCTTTTTTAATTACCGTGGATCTTATATGTAACTCTCTTAACTGTTTATCATCAACTTCATTCGGTGCTTGCGTCATCAAACAACTTGCACTTTGAGTTTTCGGGAATGCAATAACATCACGAATTGACGGACGATTTGCCATTATCATAATAAGTCGATCTAGGCCAAAAGCAATTCCACCATGTGGTGGCGCTCCAAATTCAAATGCCTCCATTAAGAAACCAAATTTTTCTCTTGCTTGTTCATCAGTTAACCCAATCGCAGAAAAAACTTCTTTTTGCACTTCTTTGCGATGAATACGAATGCTTCCTCCACCAATTTCTGTACCATTTAAAACCATATCATAGGCCTTAGCGTATACTTTTCCTGGTTCACTAACTAAATATTGCAAATCTTCTTCTCTTGGTGAAGTAAACGGGTGATGCATTGCCACATATCGTTTTTCTTCTTCATCATATTCAAACATTGGAAAATCAACAACCCAAGCAAAAGAAAGTTTATTTTCATCAACTAACTCTAATCTCTTTGCCATTTCTAATCTAAGCGCACCTAAGGCTTGAGCAACAACAGCTTTTTTGTCAGCGACAAATAATAGCAGATCATTTGGTTCAGCACTAGCATCTTTAGCAATCTTTTGAAGTTGTTCTTCACTAAAGAACTTAGCAATTGGCGACTTGTAAGTCCCGTCTTCGTTAATAATAATCCACGCCAAACCTTTTGCACCATAAATTCCAACAAATTCTACTAAGCTGTCAAGTTCACGCCGTGCAATACTACCGTATCCTTTTACGTTAATAGCTTTTACTTGACCGCCAGCTTCTAAAACACTATTAAATACTTTAAAATCAGAATTTTGAACAGCTTCCGACATATCAACTAATTCCATGTCAAAGCGTAAATCCGGCTTATCTGAGCCATAGCGATCCATTGCTTCATCCCAGGTTAAACGTTTAAACGGCACCGTTACTTCACGCTCAAGAGCTCCTTTAAAAATAAACCCGATCATACCTTCCATCATTTGCATCACATCTTCTGCGTCAACAAAGGACATTTCAATATCAAGTTGTGTAAATTCTGGTTGACGATCAGCACGTAAATCTTCATCACGGAAACAACGAACAATTTGGAAATATCGCTCTAATCCAGAAACCATTAATAATTGTTTGAAAATTTGAGGTGATTGCGGAAGTGCATAAAATTTACCAGGATTAACCCTGCTTGGTACAAGATAATCACGCGCTCCTTCTGGCGTACTCTTTGTCAGCATCGGTGTTTCTACTTCAATAAAACCACGATTATCAAAATAGTCCCGCATTAATTTAGTTACTTTATGTCTGAGCATAAGATTTTTTTGCATTTCTGGGCGTCTTAAATCTAAATAGCGATAACGTAAACGCACGTTTTCATCTACATCAATGCCGTCTTGAATATAAAAAGGAGGCGTTTTAGAAGCATTTAAAACTTCAAGCGTTTCGGCCATTATTTCAATAGCACCAGTAGCAATGTTCTTATTTATAGTCTCGGGTGTTCTTAAAGCCACAATACCCGTTATTGCTAACACATACTCATTTCTAACATCTTCTGCAACTTTAAAACATTCACCAGCAACTTCGACGTCAACCGTAATTTGTACGATACCAGTTCTATCACGTAAATCAATAAAAATTAAACCACCGTGATCGCGTCTTTTCGCAACCCAGCCACATAAGTTTACCCTTATACCTTCGTCAGCAGCAGTTAATTCTCCACAACAATGTGTTCTTTTTAAATTATTAGCCATTCTTTTGCACCCCTGTTTTCGCTAAAATTAAAGCTATATTTTCAATAGCAATCTCTTGTTGTTCACTTTTTAACATGTCTTTTAATACAACTTTTTGGCGAGAAAGTTCTTCTGCACCAAGCAATAATACTTTTTCTGCCTGTAACTTATTCGCTTGTTTCAACTGCGCTTTCATAGATCTTGGTATGGAGTCAATAACTGTGCTTATACCTTTTTTTCTCAATTCATAAGCAATCTTAAAGCCCAACTTACGATTTTCTTGGTCCGGAACCACTATAAAAACATCTACCTGCTCACTGGTTTCAGGCAAAAGATTTTGTTTTTCTAAAGCTAGCAAAATCCTTTCTATGCCCATCGCAAAGCCAATACCTGCCGTTTGTGGTCCACCAATTTCTTGCACCAATCCATCATAACGTCCTCCACCACAAACAGCACTCTGTGCTCCCAATGGGGAATATTGAATTTCAAAAGCAGTTTTAGTATAGTAATCCAATCCTCTTACTAATCCATCATCTAACTCATAAGGAATCGAAATCTCTTCTAAATACTCTTTAACTGCTGTAAAGTGTGCGCGACATTCTTCACACAGGCATTCAGCTAAACTAGGTGCCCCTACCGAGAGGGTTTTACATTTCTCAACTTTACAATCCAAAATACGAAGTGGATTACGGTCGTAACGAGATTGACAATCCGTGCAAAGCTGTTGTAATTTAGGCTTAAAAAATTCTTTTAGTTTTTCCTTATGTTGTGGACGGCACTTGGGACAGCCAACAGAATTAATCAATAATTTTAAATCTTTTAAACCTAATTTTTGTAAAATATGATAAGCCAAAGAGATTATTTCTGCATCAATTAGCGGTTCTGAAGTTGCAAGCACTTCTACCCCAAACTGGTTAAATTGCCTTAAACGACCAGCTTGCGGACGATCATATCTAAACATTGGCCCCAAATAGAATAACTTACTAACACCACCATCAGCATATAGCTTGTTCTCAATATAAGAACGCACAACCGCTGCAGTATTTTCTGGTCTAAGAGTTATACTCCGTCCGCCTCGATCACAAAATGTATACATCTCTTTTTCAACGACATCCGTTGTATCACCAATGCCACGTTGAAAAAGTTCTGTATGTTCAAAAATAGGTGTCCTAATTTCTTGATAAGCAAAATCAGCACAAACAGAGCGCATTACGTCTTCGACATAATGCCATTTCTTTATTTCTTGAGGCAAAATATCTTTTGTTCCTCTAGGCGCTGAGATATTCATTATCGGTTCCCCCATTCATAACGATTGATAAACATTTTCTCTCTTTTTGCCAATAATTGTTTGAATTCTTTCTGATATTCTCCATAATTTTTTGGCAAATAAAGCTTTGATAAATGATATCCATCTTTCGCTAAAATTTTAGTAGCAGCTCCAAGTCCGGCGCCAATAACACTACCATATTCTCCCATCATAATAATATTATATAAACATTCAGTTCCGTCTTTCGCAAAACCAATATTAGCGACTTGACTAAGCATATAATGCTGCCTATATAAATAATAAGGAAAATAAGCTTGCTTAGATGCCATAGTTTTTATTTCCGTCAACAATTGTTCAACTTCTTGCATTCCAATAAAAGAATATTTATTTTGACAATCATACAAAGGAGCACCGTTTTTTAATGCCAAAGTATGCACTGTAAAATTATCTGGCTCTAAATCTAACACTTCTCGAACAGAATATGTAATATCACCAACAGTCTCATTAGGCAAACCAATAATTAAATCCATATTTATATGTTTAATACCTACACGTTGTGTAGCATTAACAGCATCAATAAGAGACTTTATTGAATGATTTCTACCAATCAATGCTAAAGTTCTCTCGTGCATTGTTTGAGAATTAATACTTATTCTGTCAACACCAAATTCCTTCATAATTACTAGTTTCTCTAAAGAGAAAGTATCCGGTCGACCAGCCTCTACGGTAAATTCTACATCACAACCATAATCTAATAATATCGCAGCTTTAGCAATCAATCGTGCAAAATACTTATCCGACAAGCTAGTAGGGGTTCCTCCACCAATATAAACGCTGTTAACAGACAAACCATGCATACTTATTAATTGTACCACAGCCGCAATGTCTTCTTCAACGCCCAAACAAAAGTTTTGTTGAAATTCATCATTATCTGGCATAATACCACTAGGAAAAGAACAATATAAACATCTTGAAGGGCAATACGGTATATGTATATATATCGCAACTGACTCGTCAGA
>DVNI01000115.1 GCA_018714505.1 Candidatus Avacidaminococcus intestinavium | reverse complement strand
GTAGAAAAAAAGAAACCAAAGAAATGTTTTTTGAGTAAGTTCTTTGGTAAGTAACGATTTCTAAGGAGGAATTATCCATGCGTAAGAAACTGCTCACTTTATTAGTAGCAGGAAGTTGTTTGTTAGGAGCGCCGCAAGCGCAGGCTGATGAATACCAAATGGCACCAGGCGATAAGTTAAGTATTACGGTTCTCGGACATGAAGACTTGAGTACTAGTTTAACACCAAACAGTTATTATGTCGTACGCCCCGATGGCAAAGTTTCTTTTCCGTTAATCGGTGAAATTGATACAGCGGGCATGAATATTGAAGAGTTTACCAAGACTTTACAAGCTAATCTTGCTGAGTACCTTGTTGCCCCACAGGTGACCGTTAATATTGCAGAACTTGGAACAACGAGAGTCTATGTACTAGGCGAAGTTAATAAGCCAGGGCTTTATGAACTTACTAAATCACATAATGTGTTAGATGCGATTGGTGTAGCGAACGGCTTTACCAAGGATGCTGCTAAGAAAAAAGTTTTCTTGGTGCGCAGTAATCATGAAGGGGAACCAATCAAAGTCAACCTAAATGATATTTTAAAAAAAGCTGACTTGACGCAAAACTATAAGCTGGGCGAAGGCGATTTGCTTTACTTAACAAGTAATGGTCGCATTGATTTTTCACGTGACGTAATGCCATTTATTAGTGGCGCATATATGATTGATAGAATTAATAATGACGACTAAAAAAAGATCTTAAGTGGATCTAGTGAGTAACACATTATACCCATGGAGGTTATTAACTTGGAAGAAAATTCAATTGATTTGCGAGAACTCTTTGCTATTTTGGCGAAAAATGTTCGCAAAATTGGAGTAATAACTATTACTTTTATTATAATTTCTGGAATTTATTTGTTCATTACCCCCCGCGTCTACGAATCAGATTCTTTGCTACGCATCAAACAGCCACAAGGACTAGGTAGTTCACTACTCGATGCTGTGCCAGGGGCTAATACGCAGGTCACCGCGCAGCTCATGAGTACGTATGCCGAGATTTTGAAGAGCCGTAGCGTAATTGAGCCAATTATTCAAATAACAGAAGAAGCTGACGACGAAGGTCGCTATCCGTCTTACGATGGTTACATTAAAAACCGCGTTAGCACTACACCTTTTAAAAACACAGAAATCCTCAAAGTAACGGTGAACGCCGAAACGCCAGAAGCAGCGCAACAAGCTAATCAATTGTTAGTTGATGGTTTTCTGAGTCGTTTAACCGAATTAACTCGCGCCGAGCAACGGTCGACAAAAGAATTTATTGCTGAACGTGTAGGCGAAGCTAAGAAAGAATTAACGCTTGCTGAACAAAACTTACAAGAATATAAAGAAGTACATAAGATACTTGATCCGACCGAAAATATTAAGGTTGTGGCAGATAAGATTACCATGGTTGATAAAGTCGCAGCAGAAAATGAAGTAAATCGTGCAACAGCGGCGGCAAAATTGGCTTCTATCAATAGCCAATTAGCGGGAGCCGCACAAGCTACGGCTGACAGCACGACTATCAAGAATATTAATGCCAAACTAGCTGAACTAGAAATGGCTAGAATTGAATATCTGAATAAATACACAGAAAAACACCCCAAAATGCAAGAAGTAGAGCAAGAGATTGCCGGCGTGAAGTCGCAATTAGCTACTGAAATTCAAAAAGTAGCGGCTTTACAAGCACCGAGTGATAACCCTGTGCATCAAGGCTTGATTGCAGGTAAATTCCAGAGTGAAGCAGAATTAGCTGTAGCTGATGCTAAACAAAGCGCTTTGGCTAATATCGAGACTAGTAATAATGAAATAATCAAGAAGTTACCAGAAATGGAACAAGGCTACTTGCGTGTTGCACGTGAAGCCGATGTTGCCCAGGAAATATATATTATGTTAGCTAAACGCTTAGAAGAAGCGAAAGTTGCGGAAGTCATGGTTTCTAACGAAGTACAAGTTGTAGATACTGCAACATTACCAGAAAACCCAGTTAAACCACGCAAAGCATTAACCTTAGCATTAGCTGCTCTTCTTGGTTTAATGGCGGGCAGTGGCTTTGTCTTAGCGCACGAATTATTCAATCGTAAGCTAAAAACAGCAGATGACATAGAGCATTTCTTAGGTTTACCGGTTATCGGCAGCGTGCCAGACTTCGCATCTGTAGAAAAAGCTGCTCAAGATAGTCAAAAAGAGCAAGGTCTATGGAGTAAACTGTGGGGGTGGCTAACAAAATGATGAATTTAATTGCACAAGATGATCCGAAATCACCGGTTTCAGAAGCTTTCCGCACTATTCGCACCAATATTCAGTTTGCGGGTGCTGGTACTAGTATTAAGAAGATTGTTTTTACTAGTACAACGCCAGATGAAGGTAAATCTACGGTTGTTGCTAATCTAGGCATTGTCATGGCGCAGGCTGGTAACAAGGTCATTATCTTAGACTGTGACTTTCGTAATCCAACGCAACACCGTATCTTTGAGCTAGAGAACAAAGGACTTAGTAATTGTATAGCTACAGGTAAGAATGTAAGGGATATTTTGCAAAAGAGCGGTACAGAAGGTCTTGATATTTTGACTAGTGGACCTGTCGCGCCAAGCCCTTCTGAGATTTTAGCATCAGAGCGCATGAAAGAAGTTTTGGCAGAACTAGCTGAGCATTACGATTACATTTTAATTGACTGCCCGCCTATTTTACCTGTTACGGATGCTGCAATTATGGGAGCCGTTGCTGATGGCGTAATACTTTTAACGGCTTGGAATCAGACTGCGCCTCAAATGGCGAAAGAAGCTAAAACTAGGCTTGAACAAGCAGGTAACAAGATTATCGGCGTTGTCCTAAACAAAGTAGAAGTAGCAACTAGCGGCTATGGCTACGGGTATGGTTACTACTATAATTATGGGCACGAATAGAAAGAATAAAGAAACTATATAGAAAAAACGATTCGAGGGATTGTAATGGAAAACGATAGTACTGCAAAATTCACACCATTTATAGAGAAAGTTTGGTTAAGTACACCAACTATGCATGGTGAAGAACTACAATATATTACTGAAGCGTATGATACCAACTGGATGTCCACCGTTGGTAAAAACATTGATGAAGTGGAAAGCCTTACTTGTGAAAAAGTAGGATGTAAATATGCAGTTGCGTTAGCAAGTGGTACCTCAGCCTTACATATGGCAGTGAAGTTAGCGGGAGTTTCGCACGGTGATAAAGTCTTTTGTAGTGATATGACTTTTAGTGCTACGGTTAATCCCGTTAAGTATGAAGGTGGCGAACCAATCTTTATTGACACGGAATATGATACGTGGAATATGGATCCCGAAGCTTTAGAAAAAGCCTTTGAACTTTATCCGGAAGTGAAAGTCGTTGTGATAGCTCATCTTTATGGCACACCAGGTAAGATTGACGAAATCAAGGCTATTTGTTCAAAACATAATGCAGTAATTATTGAAGATGCCGCAGAATCGTTAGGTGCATTATATAAGGGCCAGCAGACTGGTACCTTTGGCGACTACAACTGTATAAGCTTTAATGGTAACAAAATAATTACAGGATCTTCTGGTGGTATGTTACTAACCGATGACCTTGAGTCTGCTAATAAAGTTAGAAAATGGTCAACGCAATCTAGAGAGAATGCGCCATGGTATCAGCACGAAGATGTTGGCTATAATTATCGCATGAGTAATGTTGTAGCAGGTGTAGTACGAGGACAATATCCACATTTAGAAGAACATATTGCACAAAAGAAGGCTATTTATAAAAGATATAAGGAAGGCTTTAAAGACTTGCCCGTTATGATGAACCCTTTTGATAAGGAAAATTCAGAGCCTAATTATTGGCTATCATGCCTTATCATAGATCCAGATGCGATGTGTAAACAAATTCGTGGAGAACAAGAAGCCTTGTATATTAGTGAAAACGGCAAAAGTTGTCCAACAGAAATTCTCGAAACCTTGACATCATATAATGCAGAAGGCAGACCGATTTGGAAACCTATGCACATGCAACCAATATTTAGAATGAATGGTTTTGTAACAAGAGAAGGAAATGGTCGTTCTAAGACGAATGCTTATATTAAAGGTGGAAGCCTAGGACAAGATGGCAAGCCATTAGACGTCGGTATGGATATTTTTCAACGAGGTTTGTGTTTACCAAGTGATAATAAAATGACACCTGAGCAACAAGACAAGATTATTGAAATTATAAAAAGTTGCTTTGAATAATGAGTGAGAGAACAATATGAATAAATTAATTATTATTGGTGCAAGTGGTCATGGCAAAGTTGTGGCTGATATAGCAGAACAGAATGGGTATAAAGAAATATTCTTCTTAGATGATAATGAAAATGTAAAAGAGTGTTATGGATATCCTGTTATTGGTAAGAGCTCCGATAGTGTTAAATATAGTAATTGTGATTTTTTTATTGCTATAGGCAATTCTTTTATTAGAGAAAAACTATATGCTAAAATCAAAACCATAGGTAATATTACTACACTTATTCATCCTCGGGCTATTCTTGCCCATACTGTTAAAGTGGGCAGAGGAACTGTAATTGTCGCTGGGGCAATAATCAATTCAGATACTACTATAGGTGAGGGTTGCATAATAAATACTGGTGCAACTATAGGACATGATAATGTTATTGGTGACTTCTCACATATTTCAGCAGGAACTCATTTGGCTGGTGCTGTTAATATTGGACACAACACATGGGTTAGTGTTGGTGCGGTGATTATTAATAACACAAGTGTTTGTGCGAACTGTTGTATTGGTGCAGGGGCTGTTGTAGTGAAAAGCATTAGGCAACCAGGAACCTATATTGGTATCCCTGCTAAGGTAAAAAGGATAAGATAATATGTACAAAAATTACTTTAAAAGATTAATAGATATAATATTATCATTTCTGGCTATAATAATTTTATTACCAATATTAATCTTATTCTTTTTATTAATAAAGATTAAGCTTGGTTCACCGGTATTTTTTAAGCAAGAACGACCAGGATTAAATGGCCATATATTTTATATTTATAAATTTAGAACCATGTCTGATGCAAGAGATAATGATGGTAATCTATTACCAAATGAGCAACGTTTGACAAGATTTGGCAGAATTATTCGTTCGACTTCAATTGATGAATTGCCAGAATTAATTAACATATTAAATGGCGATATGTCGATTGTGGGCCCAAGACCGTTATTAGTTAAATATTTGCCATTATACAATGAAGCACAAAAACGTAGGCACGATGTAAGACCGGGACTCACTGGACTGGCTCAGATTAATGGTAGAAATGCTCTTACATGGGAAGAAAAATTTCAATATGATATTGAGTACGTTGATAATATTACTTTTCTAGGTGATATAAAAATAATATTGCAAACAGCGTTAAAAGTATTTAAACGTGAAGGAATTAATGCAGGTAATGCAGTGACAATGGAAGAATTTAGGGGAAGCAAATGAAGATATTAATTTTAGCTAATAGTGATATGGGTTTATATAAATTTAGAAAAGAATTATTGGAAGTTTTTAAAGAAAAAAAATATGAAGTATATGTATCCTTTCCACATGGTAATATGCAACAAGAGATAGAGTTATTAACTGACAAAATAATTTACACTGATATTGATAGGCGTGGCACTAATGTAATTAAAGATTTTTTTCTACTTATCAAATATATTTTTTTAATTAAAAAAATAAATCCAGATTTTGTTTTGACTTATACTATAAAACCCAACTTATATGGAGGAATTGCTTCTGCAATTAATAAGAAACCTTTTATCATGAATATAACAGGTCTTGGCAGTGCATTTTTAAAAACGGGTCTAGTCAAAAAGATTATTATAAATTTATATAAATTTGTTTTACCAAATAGTAAGTGTGTATTTTTTCAAAACTCATTTGATCAAGATAGTATACTAAAACTTAAATTAAAATTAAATAACTATAAATTACTTCCAGGATCAGGTGTTAATTTGAAAGAGTATTCGTATATGGAATATCCGCCAAGTGATGATGTTATAAAAATTCT
>DVNI01000114.1 GCA_018714505.1 Candidatus Avacidaminococcus intestinavium | reverse complement strand
GTGCTTTTTTTGATGCCTAGATATCTTTCCATCGCATAATGTCCGATTAAAAGGGTTAGTTGAATATCCGGCATTTGTTCTAATAGCAGAGGATGCCATTTTTGTGCAAAACCTTTTCTAGGTGGAAGGTCCCCTGATTTACCAGCTCCTGGAAAGTAAAAGTCCATTGGCAAAATCGCAATTTGACCACTTTCATAAAACAGCTCCTCATCTACCCCTAACCATTCTCTCAACCGTTTCCCACTCGCATCCGCAAATAATTTTTGACGATCTTGGGCTTTTTGACCAGGTGCCTGTCCTATAATAAGCACTTTAGCTGTAGGGCTCACCTGATATAATGGCGCGATTTGCTGTTGTGTATAAATTTGATTGGCTTCATCTTGCATGATTGATTGTTTAATTGTTTGCATCGACATTCCTCTTTTAAACTAATTTTTTTCGTATAAAGCTCTATTTAATAATTTTTATTATGAAAAAGATGAAAATAACCAGGTTTCAAAAAGACAATCCACTTATTTTCTTAATATTTTTCAAAACTATTGTAACATGAATTCTTTCAGCGTAGAATTATTCTGATTTTAACAGTTTATAAAGGCCGGATAGCAATGGAAATGCAAGTATTCTTCCTAATTTTAGGTATCCGTGAATAAAAAATGAAAGCACAACACATACGACCTACTACCAGTACAACAGCAGGTATTCTATTAGCCTTAGGGATTGTTTATGGAGACATTGGTACTAGTCCACTTTATGTAATGAAAGAAATTATCCATGGCAATCAAGGAATTATTAGTCGTCCATTTATCTTTGGCGTTATTTCACTTATTTTTTGGACGGTTACTTTGCTTACCACTGTCAAATATGTATTTCTCGCTTTAAAAGCAGACAATCATGGTGAAGGTGGCATCTTTTCTTTATACACACTCTTACGCAAGCAAAAAAAATGGTTAATCGTTCCGGCTATGATTGGTGGTGCCGCTATTTTAGCAGACGGGATACTAACTCCTGCAGTAACCGTTACTTCAGCCGTTGAAGGGTTAAAAGGACTCCCTATGCTGAGCTCATTTTTTGACCTTCATCAGCAAGGAATTTTATTGATTACACTAGGTATTTTAATATTTTTATTTTTCATTCAACAATTTGGAACAGACATTGTAGGTAAAGCCTTTGGTCCAGTTATGTTATTATGGTTTAGTTTTCTAGGCATATGTGGTTTATTACAAATCAGCCATGATGTTAGTATCTTAACCGCCATTCATCCTAAATATGCCTGGGATTTACTATTCTATCGTCCGGAAAATCATCTGGGTATTTTTATTTTAGGAAGTGTTTTTCTGGCAACGACGGGTGCAGAAGCTTTGTACTCTGATATGGGACATGTTGGTAAAAATAATATTCGGCTAAGTTGGCCTTTTGTTTTCATCTGTTTGCAATTGAACTACATGGGACAAGCAAATTGGATCTTACAACATGCGCAACATTTACAGATGGAAAATCCCTTTTTTGCTATGGTACCTGAACACGCACGCTTAATAGCGATTATTTTAGCAACCCTAGCTGCCATCATTGCTTCACAAGCATTAATTACTGGTTCATTTACTTTAGTTTCTGAAGCAATTAAATTAAAATTACTACCTAAATTACAAATTCGTTATCCTGGAAAAAGTATTGGGCAAATGTATATTCCTACAGTAAATTGGTTGTTATTAATTGGCTGCAGTGGCATTGTTTTAGGATTTCAAACATCTAGTCGCATGGAAGCAGCTTATGGATTAGCCATTACGGTAACAATGTTGATGACTACTATTTTGCTTTACCAATTTTTACTAGTTAAGCACGTGTATAAAGTATTTGCATTCATCGTATTTTTATTTTTCACTAGTATTGAAAGTATTTTCTTACTGGCCAGTCTCGTAAAATTTATTCATGGTGGCTTTGTTGCTGTCTTATTGGCATTATTTATTTTAAGCATCATGTATATCTGGTATCAAAGTAATGAAATTCAAGAACAAAATATTCGTGCAGTCAACCTAAAAGACTATTTACCTCAACTTAAGCAATTAACTACAGATGAGTCTATTCCGACTTATCAAACCAATCTGGTCTTTTTGGTTCCTCAACTGCAAGGTGAAAAAATTGCACAACAATATCTTTACTCTATTCTTGATAAAAAAGTCAAGCGAGCAAAAGTTTATTGGTTCGTCAGTGTTATCGTTACTGATGAGCCGTATACAAAAAAATATGCTATTGATATGATGGGAACTAATTTTGTAGTCAAAGTACAGCTATTTTTAGGGTTCCGCGTGTCTCAGGAAGTCAATATTTACTTACGCCAAATTATCCAAGAGCTAATGGAGCAAAAACGATTACCAGAGCAACCACAAAAATACTCACTCACTCCTGGAAGAAAAGTGGGTGACTTCCGCTTTGTACTCATTCGCGAGGAATTATCTAATTTGACCGCCTTATCACGTTGGCAAAGACAAATCATGCAAACAAGGCTTTTAATCAAAAAGTTTACCGTCGCACCAGAAAAATGGTTTGGTTTACAGTATAGCGATGTGGTTCATGAAACAATTCCATTAAATGTAGGTAAAAAAAGAAAAATTTATCTAGAAGAATGTTTATTTGCTAAAAAAGGATAATTCGCTATTTCTCACCCTAGCAAGGAGCAAAATTTTCTTGCTAGGGTGCTTTTTTATTTACCCGTGATTGCCCATTGAATCAGTTGTGCCTGTGGTGTGTGTAACTGATAATCTACAATCGTCACACTCGCATTAGGTAGTAAACCATCTTTACGAAAATCAGCGATACCATTCCCTAATAAACATTGAATTAACAACGTCAAATGAACACCATGACCGGCTATTAGCACATGACCATCTGGAAAACGTCTTGCTAACTCATCAACAACAGCCTTACCACGAGCGAAAACTTCTTCATAAGACTCCATCTGATAGTCTGCAGTCGGAAAAGCTTCCGGATGATCACGATAAAGTTGGCGCGTTTGTATGGGTACTTCTTCAAATAAGATTCCTTCCCAATCGCCAAAATAAAACTCACGCAAACGTTCATCGACCACATATTGCTTAGGATTAACAGCTAATTGCAAGGTAGTCTGCGCCCGAAATTGTGGGGAAACATTTA
>DVNI01000113.1 GCA_018714505.1 Candidatus Avacidaminococcus intestinavium | reverse complement strand
AGTTTGCTTCAATTAAGCTTTTATCAGCATCTTTGCTCCATTGATCAAAAGCAATTCGTCCTTCGCTTTGGTAGCCAAAATCGATAATAACTTCATCTCTTGTAATAGCAACAATCGTTCCTTTTACAGATGCTCCAGGATGTACTGAAACATTCATTTCTTCTAGCAGGCTTTCCATTGATTCCATTGATTCCATTTTGTTTACGGCCTCCTTAATTAGCCAGTCAGGGGTTGAAGCCCCCGCTGTAACACCTACAGTAGTAATATTATGTAACATATTTTTAGTAATTTCTTCTGCCGTTTCAATATGATAAACTCGCGAGCAAACTTGGCTAACTAACTCTACTAGATGTTTGGTATTAGCGCTATTTTTACCTCCAATAACAATTATCGCATCAGAAATAGAGGCTAATTCTAGTGCTGCTGTTTGCCTTGATTCTGTTGCAGAACAAATTGTAAGATTAACTTCATAATTACCAGGTTTCGCAGTTTGTATTTTTTGTAATAAATCTTTAAAACGATCTTTATTAAAAGTAGTTTGCGCTACTACACCATATTTTTTGACAAAGGGAATTTGTGAAAAGTCGGCTTCGCTTTCTACAACAAAAGCTGTTGCTCCGCCCCAAGCTTTAATGCTTTTAACTTCAGGATGTTCTTTTTCACCTATAATTATAGGTAAATAATCGTTGTTAGCAAAGTTTTGAGCTGCGATTTGAGCTTTTTTGACGAAGGGACAAGTTGCATCAGCATAGGATAAGCTTAAACTTTCTATTTGTTGATAGATTTCTGGTCCTACACCATGTGAGCGAATAATAACTTTCTCGTTTGTTTGAAATTCATGAAGGGTGTTTTTACAGTTAATACCTTGTTGTTTAAGTTTTTCAACTAGTTGTGGATTATGAATTAGCGGACCGAAAGTTGCTGCCTTAATTTCCTCTTTACTAAGTTTGGTTGCTAAATCAACTGCTCTTTGAACACCAAAACAAAACCCCATACTGCTAGCTAAAATAATTTTCACTGTAATTCACCACTCTTTAATAATTTTGCAATTCGTTGCATTAACGTATCTGCCATTTCGCTAAGTATTTCTTTATTTAAACTTTTTTCTGGTGGAAAATTAAGTGGTTTTCCAAAAGTAATAGTTATTTTTGGCCAAAAGTGATTATGTGCATTTTGTACTGCTGTTGGAATAATGACAGCATTACTTTTAGCAGCCATCATCAAAGCTCCAGGTTGAGCTTTGCCCAGTTGCCCTGTTTTACTTCTAGTTCCTTCTGGAAAAACTACAAGAACTTGTTCATTGTTTAATAACTCGATTCCATGTTTAATCGCAGTGCGATCAGCGCTACCTCTCTTGACTGGAAAAGCACCTAATAATTTTAGAATGGTTCCAATAATGGGCATAAACAATTCTTGTTTTGCCATAAAATAAACTTTTCTTGGCGCTGATACTCCGATAATGGGAGGATCAAGCAGGCTAGTGTGATTGCTTGCAATAACAACTGGTCCGCTTAACGGTATGTTCTCTTTACCGATAACTTGCACTCTAAAAATAACTTTAATAAAACAAAATAAAATAAATTTTAATAAATTGTAAATCATTTGACTACACCTTGCACAATGCTAAAATTCTATTGACTACTTCATCAATGCTTAAATTGGAAGTATCAATAGTAACTGCGTCTTCAGCGCAGCGTAATGGAGATATTTCACGTTCACTATCATATTTATCACGTGCTGTAATATCAGCAAGTAATTGATTTTGATCGACAGATAAGCCTTTTTTAGTTAATTCCTTAAAACGTCTTGCTGCGCGTTTAGCGGCTTGAGCAGTTAAAAATATTTTAAGATCAGCATTAGGAAAAACTACTGTTCCGATATCACGCCCATCCAGCACTACGCCGCCCACGGAACCTAAACTCCGTTGTTGTCTAACTAGAGCCGTACGAACATTTTGAGAAGCGGAGACCATAGAAACATTATTGGTAACTTCTGGGAGTCTGATTGCTTCTGTTACATCTTTTTCGTCGATGAGAACACGATTAGTGCCACTATCCGGCTTAAATGTAATATTAATCTTATTTGCAATTTCACCAACAACTTCATCGCTGAACGGAAGTTTGCTATCAAGAAAGGCTAATGTAACTGCTCGATACATGGCACCAGTATCAATATAAGCATAGCCTAACTTCTCGGCTATGCGTTTGGCTACGGTGCTTTTGCCAGCACCAGCTGGACCGTCAATAGCAATTACCAATTTTTTTTTAATCATTAGAACAACTCCTTATGTCGCCAAGTAGTGCTGCATTTTTTCCTGCAACGACACCCGTGGAATAAGCAGCTTGTAAGTTATAGCCGCCAGTATAGCCGTCAATATCAATAACTTCGCCTGCTAAAAAAAGTCCGTCGACAACTTTTGAGGCCATTGTTTTAGGATTAATCTCCGTAGTCGCAACTCCGCCTGCAGTTACTATTGCTTCTCTTAAAGGGCGTGTTCCGGTGATGGGAAAAGATAGATTTTTCAAAGTGTGACCTAGTCTTCCACGCTCTTCTTTTGAAATTTGATTGACGATTTTTTCTGGATTTAAAAAGGCACTATCTAATACAGGTTGAATTAAACGT
Source organism: Candidatus Avacidaminococcus intestinavium (assembly GCA_018714505.1). Classification (GTDB taxonomy): domain Bacteria; phylum Bacillota; class Negativicutes; order Acidaminococcales; family Acidaminococcaceae; genus Avacidaminococcus; species Avacidaminococcus intestinavium. The sequence continues at coordinate 16,913 of DVNI01000113.1, read as the reverse complement.
CCTGGCAACAAGTCCACCATAGCATTGATTAATTGTTTGCGAGAATATAAGTTAAAATCTCTTTGAATACGTAAATCAAGTTTATGGGCATCAAGCGCAGGTTTTAAATCGATAACTAAATCTAAAGATTCTTGATTTTTGTATATGTGAGTTGCTATTATTTTGCTCAATGATAAAATAATAGGCCCTGAAAAGCCAAAATGAGTAAAAAGCATTTCACCAAACTCTTTTGCCAAAACTTTATTGTTACAACAAATTGAAGCTTGGACATTTTTTAATGAAATTCCTTGTAATTCAGGTATGTATTCTGAATCGCTTTCAATAGGTACTAATGCTGGCAATGGTTGAATAATCGTATGCCCACTTTTTTGAGCTATTTGAAAACCACTACCATCAGAGCCAATCGCTGGATAAGAGGCACCACCAGCAGCCAAAACAACGGCATCTGCCAAGTAATTACCTTTAGACGTAATTACGCCTGTAACGGTTTGGTTTTGCATAAGCAAACCGCTTACAGAGGTATCTGTAATTAATTGCGCACCATAGGATTCTAGGAGTCTAACTAAAGCAGAAAGAACATCAACAGCTTTGTCAGAAACAGGAAAAACGCGACCGCCTCTTTCGACTTTAGTTGGTACACCACTATTTTCTAAAAGTTCAATTATATCAGCATTCGTAAAACTTCTTAGTACACTATGTAAAAAACGGCCATTGCCGGGTATATTTTTAACCATTTCTGCAATATCACAGCTGTTTGTAATATTACATCTTCCTTTACCAGTAATGAGCAGCTTCTTACCCGGTGTACGCATTTTTTCTATTACGATGACTTCAGCACCGTTTTGTGCAGCTGTTATGCCCGCTAGCAAGCCAGCAGGACCAGCGCCAACTACAATCACCTTACTCATCAAGACCAACCGCCTTCATAAGGACTTTTAGCTCGGCAGGGTGCAATTCTCGAAATTTACCTTTTACTAGTCCATTTAAAGTTAAATTAGCAATCTTAAATCTTTTAAGCTGCCTAACTGGAAAACCTATAAAGTCACACATTCTCCTGATTTGTCGATTGCGTCCCTCATGAATAACTATATTGAAATAAGTAAGATTTTTCTCATTATCATAGGCAATTAAGTCGACCATAGCTGGAGCAGTTAAGCCATCTTCTAGCTTAACACCAATGCGTAATTGGTCAAGTTTTTCTTGTGGAATAATTCCGACAGCTGCCACTCTGTATGATTTGGGAATTTCATTGCTTGGATGCATAAGTGCTTGAGCAAGTGTTCCGTCATTAGTTAGAATTAAAAGTCCCTCTGTATTATAATCAAGTCTCCCCACTGGATAAACTCTTTCGTCAAGATCTTTAACAAAATCAGCGATGCATTTTCGTTTTTCAGGATCTTGCATAGTGGTAACAACGCCACGTGGTTTATTAAAAATAAGATAAATCTTTTTTTCTTGACGAATGGGTTTGCCATCAACAGTAATATAAGCAGTTTTTTTAAATTTCAAACCTACTTCTTTAATAAGTTTACCGTTAACTTTAACGCGCCCCTCTAAAATAATTTTTTCGGCTTCTCGACGTGAGGCAACTCCCGCAGAAGCTAATATTTTTTGTAAACGTTCTTCCATTAAATTATATCTCTCCGATATCTATTTTTATCGCTAAATTTTCATGCATCATTTTTATTTTCTACTGTTTCAGTGTTTACGGTAATTTTAGGTATTTCCGTTATTGAATTAAAGCCAAACATAGTCAAGAATAAGTCAGTCGTACCATATAGAATTGGTTTGCCAATAGTATCTTTACGACCTAATTCACAGATTAAGCCATGCTCAACCAAGGTATTGACGACACCATCAACTTTTACACCACGAATCGCTTCTATTTCTGAGCGTGTTACAGGTTGTTTGAACACAATAATTGATAGTGTCTCTAAAGCAGCATTAGAAAGTTTAATTTCTTGTTTAGTGACAAGACGCCGTACTAATTCATCAAATTGAGGTTTTACTACTAGCTGATAACCATTAGCAACTTTTCTTAAACAAAATCCCCGCTCATTAGCATCGTATTCCGCTGTTAATAAAGCAAGCAAACGTTCAGCTGTACCCTCTTCTATTTCAAGAAGTTCAGAAATTTTTTGCAAGGATAAAGGATCACCTGCTGCAAAAAGTAAAGCTTCCACATGTCCACGCAAATAATCATAAAACATCAGTAATGTCCTCCCTGCTAAAAACTAGGATACTAGAAAGACCATGGCTTTGTTCAATGCGAATTTTATTTAACCTTAAAAGTTCTAATATAGCTAAAAATATAGCAATCAATTCTGATTTACTTGTGTTTTTAGTAATTAAAGGACGAAACTCATAAGATTTTTTTGTATTTAATGAATTAAGTATTTTTTGCATTTTATCTTGCACATGAAATTGCTGTCTCTCGATAACTGCAGTATCAATTATTTCTACCGTTAATAGTTCTTGTAATGATTTTATCAAAATGTTAAAATCAAATTTTTTAATCGTTCTTTTAATGTCTGGAAAGGTTACTGGTTGTCTCGCGTGATATTTTTGCGCATCCTTTAAAGCTTCTGCTAGCAAAAGAGCTTGAGCTTTTACTTTTTTGTATTCCACTAACATTTCTATTAGCATTTGTCTAGGGTCCGCAATATCCTCAGTCTCATCAATAGGTTTAGGTAATAGTAATCTAGATTTAATCTGTAATAAAGTTGCAGCCATTACTAAAAAATCACTAGCAGCTTCTATATCAAATTCACTCATACTATTTAAGTATTCGATATACTGATCAGTAATCTCTACTATAGGAATATCATAGATGTCTATTTGATTTTTATCGATAAGATGCATTAAAAGATCAAGCGGACCTTCAAATTCATGTAGTTTAATATTATAGATAGTCATAGCTATTTACTTATAAAACATTCATAGCTTCTCTTATTTCTTCCATATTAGCGGAAGCTACTTGACGTGCTCTTTGTGCTCCATACTCAAGAACTTCTTTAATGTATGCTGGTTTATTCAGTAATTCTTCACGTTTGACATGTATATCAGCAAGTAGATGATTCATTTTTTCTGCTAAACATTTTTTGCAGTCAACGCAACCAATTTCAGCTGCACGACATTTTGCACCAATTTCTACGCTATTTTCCGGATTGAATATCTTATGAAAGGTATAAACCGTACAAACATCAGGATTTCCTTTATCAGTTCTCTTGATACGCTTTGGATCGGTGAGCATCATACGTACTTTTTCCTTTACTTCTTCTGGGCCAGCGCCAAAAGGAATAGTATTACCATACGATTTGCTCATTTTTCGGCCATCAATGCCTGGCAATATTTTTGCCTTTGAATAAACCGCTTGTGGTTCTGGGAAAACTTCTTTTTTATACAGATAGTTAAAACGACGAACGATTTCTCGCGTTAATTCAAGATGTGCTGCTTGATCTTCGCCAACAGGAACACAAGTCGCTTTATAAAGCATAATATCAGCAGCCATTAACACAGGATAGCCTAGAAAACCATAAGTATTAATATCTTTACCTTGACTACCTAGTTGTTGCAATTTATCTTTGTACGTTGGAACTCGTTCAAGCCAAGATAATGGAGTCATCATCGATAACAATAAAAAAAGCTCCGCATGTTCTTTGACGTGTGATTGAATAAAAACGACATTCTTTTCCGGATCGAGACCGGCGCTGAGCCAATCAACAGCCATTTCCATCACATTACTTTGTAACAAAGATGTATTATCATAAGACGATGTTAAAGAATGTAAATCTACTATTGAGAAAAAGCATTCATATTCATTTTGTAACTTTATCCAGTTATCCAATGCCCCCATATAATTACCTAAGTGAAAACGGCCGGAAGGTTGCATGCCGCTAAAAATTCTACCTTTAATCATTTGTTTGCATCCCCTTTTATTTCATTAAAAGAATATTGATAAAATTCCTGATATTAACCCCATGAAACCCGCTGATAGTGGTGTCAGAACGACACCTATAATGCCCGTTAGTAATAAACCAATCATTATGTAAAGACTGTATGGTTCAATCTTTAAATACTCATAAGTTTGCTTAGGCGTAAGAAAAGCCATAAGTATTTTGGAGCCATCAAGCGGTGGCAGTGGTAATAAATTAAAGAAAGCAAACCAAACATTATAAAGTTGCGTCCAAAATAAAAAGGTATAAACTCCTTCTGTCAAAATTCCCAGTTTTTTCATTATCGCAATGCCTAAAGCTGCTAAAAAAGCCAGAAAAAAGTTAGCACCAGGCCCTGCAAAGGCTACTTTTTTCATACCATCTTTAAAATTACGAAAATAAGTGGGATTGATTGAAACAGGTTTTGCCCAGCCAAAACCAACTATAGCAAGCATTAGTGCTCCAATAGGATCGAGATGAGCCAATGGATTTAAAGTTAATCGTCCGCTTGCTTTTGGTGTTGGATCGCCCAGTGAATCTGCTACTACCGCATGTGCGTATTCATGTACCGTAATCGCAATTAAAAGAGCCGGAATTCTGTACATTAATTCTGTGTCCATTCCCAGCATTCGCATACCTCCAAATAAATTATACCTTATATTATACTAAATTTTGAGGAGAAAAGCCAAAATAAAATCCGAGACCGGGAAATACCGATCTCGGGATACAGCGCTTTGTTACAAACTACTTTCCACTAAATAACGGAGAACGTTTCTCTTTGAAGGCGTTAATACCCTCTTGTGCATCTTGAGTTGACATACATAAAGCTTGAGTACTATTTTCATAAGTTAGTATATCATCTAAGTTTAAATTGCTTTTATTTAAAATATTTTTAGTAAAACTTAAAGCTAATGGTGCAGCGGCAGTTAAACGCTCTGCCATTTTTTGTGTTTCTAACAATAGTGTTTCAGCAGTTGTGACGTGATTTAACATACCTAAAGTTAAAGCTTCAGCGGCCGTTATAAGTTCAGAAGTAAACATCAGTTCTTTGGCTTTACGAATACCTACGGCTTTAGGCAATAAATATAAGCCACCACAATCTGGAATTAATCCTACTTTTAGGAAACTTTGTGCAAACACAGCATTTTCATTTGCATAGGCTAAATCACAAGCTAACATTAAATTGGCTCCTGCTCCAGCAGCAACGCCGTTAACCATTGCAATAACAGGTTTAGGCAAGAGGGTTATTCTTTTTGCCATCATACCAACTTTTTCAATAAAAGCAGTTCTTCTAGCTACATTTGTTAATGATTCAAGATAAGTTAAATCCCCGCCAGCACAAAAAGCTTTTCCTTCACCAGTGATAACAACAACTCTAATTTCGGGATCATTTTCTATATCGTCAAATGCCAAATGAAATTCATGCACCAATTCATCATTAATAGCATTGAAACATTTAGGACGATTTAACTTAAGCCATGCAATTTTTTGTCTTTTTTCAACAATAAGAGCTTTTTCCATCGGCTCACTTCCTCACTTTAATTTTTTAATTATCTGGTATTAGCTTGATTAAAACAATTTCTGGTTGTGCATTAATTCTAATTGGAATGCCAAAAAATCCATATCCAGATGTCACAATGGCTACCAAGTTTTCAAAAGACTGCCTACCATAGTTCATATCATTAAAAAATGTTGTTAATAGTTGATTAGGGAAAAAAGCACCACTATGCGTATGACCAGCTAGATATAAATCATAACCGCTTTTAGCCGCTGCTGAGATTCGGTGTGGTTGGTGATCGAGTAGAACTTTATAATTCTTGTTTTCTATATCATAAAGGTCTTGCAAACTTTCTAAACTAGAGTCTTTACTATAATCCTTTAAACCAACAAACGTAATGTTAGCTCGTTCTATTTTTTTATTGATTAAAACCGTAAGTCCGAGTTTGGTCAATTCTTTTGTTAATAAGTCTTCATGGTGCGTTAAGTAATCATGATTACCAAGCACTGCAATTGTGCCATAGGTAACAGAAATATTTTTTAGAGGTAAAAGTGAATTTTGACGTGCGACGACTTCATAACCATGGTCAATAATATCGCCACCAATTAATACAAAATCAGGATTTAAAGTATTAATTTGGTTAACTAGTTTGGCAACAAATTCTTTTCCAAGAATATTACCAGAGTGAATGTCACTAACAAAAATAATATTAAGTGGTTCTGTAATTTTTTTAGTTTTAATTTCTTCAGTCCGAACTATTGGTGTATAGGCCTCATAGCTACCATAAATAATACCGCTAACTATTACAAAACAGCATATTTTTGCTAAAAGAGTACCATTAGTTATTGAAATCTTCCCCGTAATTAAAGATTTAACTAAATCTATTAATACTTTTAAAATAAAAAATAGAATTGAATAATAAATAAAAAACATCCATATACCAGAAAAATAACTTAACCATTTTAATAAAGTATCAGATATTATATTATCTAAAAAACGAACGCTAAAAAATATCGTTGTGCATACAAGCCAAGAATAAAAAAGCTTTTTTGACGAAAAAATACCAAATGCTCGATGATAAAATAAAAAAACTAATAAAGATGCAATTAGATAGATAAAAATAAAAATAATGTTCAAAATAGATACTCCTTATAACTGCCTGCCCCATTCTTCTAAAGGTGTAAAAGCACTTAAGGCAATTTGCTCATAACCTATTACACTAGGATGAATGCCATCCCAGCCTAATAAATTGTCTATACCAAAATTATCGATAATTATAGGATATAAGTCAAGGACTTTGCTTGTAGATACAAATTCTTCACAAAGTTTTACTTTTAAATCATTTATTTTTAAATTTAATGCTTGATCTTTAGTTAGTAACGGTAAAATTATGTAAGTAGGTAAATTTTTTGTTTGACAAAATAAAACAATTTTTTTAAGATCGTCAATAATATATTTAAGAGGTCTACCTTCTAGCAAATCGTTGAGACCGGCCATTAATAAGATAGCTTTTATCTCTGGAGCTAAATATGTTGTTTGTATTTTTTCTAGTACATCATTATAGGTAAAGCCGCATACACCATAATTTAACAAGTGTAATTGCGTACTATTTTGATTAAAGGTTTTAAGCCACGAAGAATCAACATAAGGAAAGCCATAAATAATAGAATCGCCAAAGCAAGCAACTTGTTTTTTTATAAGTATCACCACCTAAAAAAATAACTGTCTCTATAAAGAGGCAGTTATGGCATATTATTATTGTTGATATTTCTTTAATTCATCTAATATATATTCATTTAATAAACGAATAAAAGTACCTTTCATACCAAGAGAACGTGTTTCAATCAAACCAGCACTTTCAAACTTACGTAATGCATTAACGATAACAGATCGTGTAATACCTGCCTTATCAGCAATCTTGCTAGCTACTAAAATACCTTGAGTGCCGTCTAGGGCACCTATAATTTGAATAATCGCTTCTAGTTCAGAAAAGGATAGCGTTGAAAAAGCAATTTTGACCATTGCTTTCTTCTGAGCATTTTCTTCAATGTCATTTTTCTTTGCATTTAAGATTTCAATTCCTATAACAGTAGCAGCATATTCGCCGAGAATTAAATCATCAGTATTAAAAGGTTCCGTTATCTTTGTTAGAATAAAAGTTGCTAATCGTTCACCACCGCCATAAATTGGTACAACAGTTGTATATTTAGCGCCAAAAATACATTCTTCATTTTTTCTTAAATCACAAGCACTATCTTTTAGTTCAATGTTCGCCACAGTAGAGTTTACCGATAGAAACCTAGCAATATATGTTTCTGGAAATTTACCAGTATCTAAAACATCATTTTGTACAATATCACAAGAAAACGATTTTGCTGGTGAAAAACCAATAACTGAACCATCGTTGCCAACAATATATGAGCTAGCGGCAATCACATCACTAAGAACTTTTACTAATTGATCAAAATCAACATTACGTTGTTTGTGTAACAAACTATGAATTTCCCTTGTTTTTTCAAGTAAGGTCTGCATCTAAACATCTTCCCTCTCGTTTTTTATGCACGCGGATGAGTTTTGTTATAAACCGAAGATATTCTATCTGTTGTTACATGGGTGTAAATCTGTGTCGTTGATAGATTTGCGTGACCAAGTAACTCCTGAACAGCACGTAAGTCAGCACCATGCTCTAATAAATGAGTAGCAAAAGTATGCCTAATTACATGTGGTGAAATTCGTTTACGTAAAGATAAATCAACTATATATTTATCTAAGATACGTCTAACACTTCGAGCAGAAAGTTTTGTACCGCGGTAATTAATAAATAAAAAATCATGTTTTGCTGCTTTTTTTTGCTCTAAAATTACTGCCCGCGAAAACTTTAAATATTCAGTTATAGCATTAGACGCCAATTTGCCAATTGGTACAATACGCTCTTTATTGCCTTTACCTAATAGCAATACGTAGTTATTACCAATATCAACATTATTAATCGTCAGACCAACGGCTTCTGAAACCCTACATCCGGTTGCATAAAGTAATTCTAATAAGGCACGATCACGTAAACCCAATTCATCTTTTTTTGGTAAAGATAGTAATTCCGTTATTTCTACTTCTTCTAAGAACACGGGTAAACGCTTATCCAACTTTGGTGTTTTGACTCCTACAAAAGGATTAACCCCAACTACGTTTTCTCTAACCAAATATTTATAAAAAGATCTTAATGAAGAAATTCTTCTGGCTATTGTGCGACGAGCATATTTTTTATCATCTAAATATGTCAGGTAAGCTCTAATATCCAAAACAGAAATATCCTGCCAAGTAAACGTTATAAGCCTTTTAGTCAAAAACTCTTTAAATAATTGGATATCGGTTTCATAATTAATAATTGTTAATTCTGAGCAATTTTTTTCTAAAGCTAGATAATTTAAAAATTCAGTTATTCTTTTCATCAATAATACTTCTTTCGAAATACTTCAAACTTATTAATTATTTAACCTTTTTTATCCTACCATACAGCTTTAAATATTGCAAGATTATTTAAACAATTATTAAAATAACAATTTAACGTATTAAAGGTTAATAGCATTAATTATTTTTAACGATTTTTCTGCAATTAATAAGTTCTTCTCTTTTTTCTTGCGTACGCGTACTTCTAATGGTTTTATGATGCCATAATTAATATTCATTGGTTGAAAATTGTCCGCAGCAGCATTTTGAACATAAAAAGCTAATGCACCGCAAGCCGTTTCTTGTGGAAAAATAATTTCTTTGCACCCTAAGCTTTTTTTTACAACAGACAAAGCTGCAAGTAAACCAGAAGCTACAGATTCGACATAGCCTTCAACACCTGTAATTTGCCCGGCAAAATGAATATGTGGTAATTCCTTTAAGCAAAAGTTTTCTCCAAGTAGTTTTGGTGAATTGATGTAAGTATTGCGATGCATAACACCATAACGCACGAATTCAGCATTTTCAAGCCCAGGGATTAAAGAAAACACTCTTTTTTGTTCTCCCCAAGTTAAATGTGTTTGGAAACCTACGATATTATATAAACTGCCTACTGCATTATCACGACGTAGTTGAACAACTGCATAGTAATCTTCACCCGTTCGAGGGTTAGTTAAGCCAACGGGTTTCATCGGGCCAAAGCGCATCGTATCTTCTCCACGATTAGCCATTTCTTCAATAGGCATACAGGCTTCAAAGAATACTTCCTTTTCAAACTCTTTGATTTGAACGGTTTCAGCATTTTTTAATTCTTGCCAAAACAAAAGATACTGTTCTTTGGTAAAGGGGCAATTTAAATAATCAGCATCACCCTTATTGTAGCGCGATGCGGCAAAAATAGTATTAAGATTTAAGGAATCGCTAGCAACAATTGGTGCCGCTGCATCATAAAAATATAAATACTCTTGATTGACTATTTTTTTGATGTTTTCAGCTAAAGCTTCTGATGTTAGTGGTCCACTAGCAATAATTATAGGACCATCTAAAGACATTATATCTGTTACTTCTTCATGCACAATTTTAATTAACGGGTGATCACTAAGCTGTTGAGTAATAAACGAAGAAAACTTTTCGCGATCTACAGCAAGTGCGCCGCCAGCAGGAACGCTAAACTTATCTGCTGCTGCAATAACTAAAGAATTTAGTTGACGTAGTTCTTCTTTTAACAGGCCAACAGCATTCTCTATATTTGCTGCACGAAATGAATTACTACAAACTAATTCAGCGAAATTATCGCTGTGGTGTGCACTGCTTTTTTTTAAGGGTTTCATTTCATGTAAGATGACTGGTATTTTGGCTTGAGCTAACTGCCAAGCGGCTTCACTGCCTGCTAGACCAGCGCCAATTACATGCACAGGAGATAGTAATTCATTATTCATCGTCTACCTGCTCCTCGCTATATTTACATTCTTCAGTATTAGAACATTGAAGTAGTTTTTTTCCATTTTTGCCACGCTTTTCCACCATAACAGAAGAACATTTTGGGCATTTTATTTCAGTTGGCTTATCCCAACTGGTATATGTGCACTCAGGATAGTGTTCACAGCCAAAGAATATTCTGCCGCGTTTACTTTTTCTTTCTATAATTTCACCTGTTTTACATAGCGGGCATTTAACACCAATTTTTTTTAGTATAGGTTTCGTATTACGACAATCAGGAAATCCCGGACAGGCTAAAAACTTACCAAATCGACCTTGCTTGTATACCATCATTCGACCGCATTTTTCACAAGCAATATCACTTACTTCTACAGGTAATTCAACAACTGGTATTTCTTTTTCGGCAACTGCTAGTGCCTTAGCAAAAGGTTCATAAAATGTACTTAAAACAAAATTACGTTGTAATTTGCTTTCAGCAACTTCATCTAGTTGTTCTTCTAAACGTGCTGAAAAAGGAATATTAATCAAATTAGAAAAATAATTAGTTAAAAGCTCTAAAGTTAGAAAGCCTAATTCAGTAGGTACTAACTTCTTACCATCTTTAACAATATAGCTTCGCTCCAGAATAGTTTGCACTGTTGGTGCATAGGTGCTCGGGCGGCCAATACCATTTTCTTCTAATTCTTTAACTAAACTCGCTTCTGTAAAATAAGGTTTCGGTTCAGTAAAATGTTGTTTAGGTTCTTCTACTTCATGCTCTTGAATGATTGTACCTTTCTCTAAAAAAGGTACGAGCTTAGTTTTTTCTTTTGCTAAATCTTTTTTATCACTTAATTTTTGATAACCATCAAATTGAAGGACAGATCCTGACGCTGTTAATAAATAATCGCCAGCCGCAATACTTAAAGATGTTACTTCAGAAACAGCCTCAGCCATTTGACTTGCAACGGCACGCTTCCAAATAAGAGTATAAAGTTTTAATTGATCTTTACTTAGAATTGCTGCAAGCGATTCAGGCAGTCTTTGTACCGATGAAGGTCTAATCGCTTCATGCGCATCTTGTGCATTTTTTTTACTACTATAGACATGTGGTTTAGCTGGAACATAATTTTTGCCATAAGCTTCTTCTAAATATTCACGAATAGAAGTAATAGCTTCGTCAGAAAAACGTACAGAATCTGTACGCATATAGGTAATTAAACCAACAGAACCTTCTTTACCAAGATTAATACCTTCATAAAGTTGTTGTGCTAACATCATAGTTTTTTTTGTTGTAAAATTATATTTTTTAAACGCTTCTTGTTGCAGGCTACTTGTTGTAAAAGGCGCTGAAGGTCTATTTTTTCGTAATTTTTTGGTAGTATCTTTTACTGTGTAATGTTCTGTTTGCAAAGCCGTAGCAGCTTTTTCCGCTTCTTGAGCAGTCGTTATTTCTAGTTTTTTCTCTTTATATTTAACGACTTCAGCTAAAAACTGCGGAGCTTTGCTTTTCTCACGTAACTTAACATGTAGCGTCCAATATTCTTGCGGTACGAAAGCATCTATTTCACGCTGACGGTCACAGATTAATTTTACAGCAACTGATTGCACACGTCCGGCGCTAAGACCTTTACGAATTTTCCTCCACAATAAGGGACTAAGTTTATAACCAACAATACGATCTAAAATTCTTCTTGTTTGTTGGGCATCAACTTTATCAAGATCTATTGGTTTAGGCGTTTTTATTGCATCTTTAACCGCTTTAGAAGTTATTTCGTGAAATGCTATGCGGCAATTATCCTCAGGCGCCACATCAAGTATATGGGCTAAATGCCAGGCAATTGCTTCCCCTTCTCTATCAGGGTCAGTTGCAAGGTAAACACGATCAGCTTTTTTGGCTAATGATTTCAATTCTTTTATTAAAGGACCTTTACCTCTGATATTAATATATTTGGGTTCAAAGTTATTTTCTATATCGACACCGAATTGTGTTTTAGGCAAATCGCGTAAATGTCCCATTGAAGCTCTTACTACGTAGTTTCTTCCTAGAATTTTCTCAATTGTTTTAGATTTTGTCGGAGACTCTACAACCACTAGAGTTTTTGGCATATTCTTCCTCCTAAAGACGAATATATTTTTTTCCAGATACTTCTTCAATATATCCGTTAATCAACATAATGAATAATAGTTTATTAATTGTTTGTGCATTTAAATTAGTTGCAATAATAATCTCATCTAATGTTTTTGCCTCTGTATTATTAAGTGTTTTATAAATTAACTTTATTGCGTTTGTCTTTTCACTTGGTAGAGAAGAAAACAAATTTTCCATTTTAGCACTTTGTTGTTTCTCAGACGCTTTTTTTAGTGTTGGCTCTAAATTAAAATCAAGTAAAATATCTTTGGGGCTATCAACAAGTTTAGCTCCCTGTTTAATTAAATGATTAACACCTTTAGATGTAGGAGTAAAAATATTACCAGGTATGCAATAAATTTCTCGCCCTTCATCTAGCGCAAATTCAGCTGTAATTAAACTGCCGCTTTTTTGTACTGCTTCAACTAGTAAGACACCGTCAGATAATCCAGCTATAATACGGTTCCTAGACGGGAAGTTTCTTGCTAACGGCGGGGTATGGGGTGGGTATTCGGTGATTAAAGCGCCATTAGTAGCAATGTTCTGAAATAATGTTCTATTCTCAGCAGGATAAGTTACATCTATCCCACAGCCTAAGACACAAATAGTTGCGCCAAACTTTAAGGCTGTTTGATGAGCTGAGGTATCAATGCCCCGGGCGCCACCGCTTATTACTATTAACCCAGCTTTTACTAATTCCTCTGTGAAGAGCGTACTGGCTTTTACACCATAGCTAGTTGCTTTACGTGAACCAACTATCGCAATACCTTGTTTTTTTAAACAATCCAAAGATCCCTTTACATATAATATTAGTGGCGGATTGGCAATGGACCTTAATTTTTGTGGGTACTCACTATCAAAGATGGATATAATCTTAACTTTTTGATTTTCACAAAAATTTTTTAGGTAAGTAGGGTAATTATTGTTTTTAGAACGGCAACTAATTATTTTATTACATTTTTCTAAACTAAAAAGTTTAGATGAAACCAATTCTTTTGAGGTTAAGTTATAAGCTGTTTCTGGATCTTCTACTAGTTTTAATAACATTTTAGTTTTTAAAGTAGTAATTTTGAAGATTGCACTTAGGGCAGCTAAATAATATTGATCCGTAATACTCGCCTTCTTAGAAAATATCTAGCAAAACAAATGTTTGCTTTATGAGAGTCATTATATATTGTTCAAGCTATAACGGTCAAGGTCAGGAACCTTATTTACAGTAGTTCTAATATTTTGGCACAGATATTGACTGTTGCATTTGCTCGTTGTGTTTTTAATATTTGTGGTTCTACAAATATTGAATTTTTCTTAAGTTCAGCAAATAATTCCGTTGGGGTATGTGCAACAGCTGCTAATCTCTTATGAACAAGATAAGCAGCATTTCCTTCTTCTTGTCCTGGTAAAGGTCCATATATAATATATTGAAGATTTGTTGTAATAGTCTCTGCAGCGGTTAGTCCACCAGCCTTAGTAACTATTATATCAGCAGCATGCATTAATTCTGGTATCGCATCAGTAAATCCATATACCTCTAACTGTGGGAAATCTTTTTTTAATTCTTTTGCAAGTTCCGTATTTCTACCAGTAATTGCAACAAAGTGAATATTGGTAAGTACATTTTTTTGAGCAGCAAGTAAAATGTCTTGCATTGCAAGTAATCCTTCACCACCACCCATTAAAAGGCACACTTTAATATTATTAGGCCAAGCAAAATGTTTGCGGAGCAATAAACGATCATATTGCCTACGAAAAGCAGTTCTAACAGGGATACCATAAGCATATATATTAGTTGTCTTAAGCGTATCAATACTTGCTAAGTCATCAGCAGCTAAAAAATAAGCATCAGTGCCTTGACAGACCCACCATCTATGAATACTAAAGTCAGTAACAATAGACACTAGCGTTATTTTCAGTTCTGGATGCCGAGCTTTATATGAAGAAATAATTCCTGCCGGTGTAGCATGAGTTGCAATCACGCAGTCGGGAGCAAGTTTTTTTAGATAGCCTTCAGCTAACCAAGCCATAGTTCCATTGATAAAATTACGCAACCACAATGAGCCCGTTTCTTTATTCCCCCATTGATAGGCATATTTGTATAAAAATGGACAGTGTTTTAAAACAAACAAATAAGTTTGAAGAATAAATTTACCAAAAAAACCAGGGATGAAATCAAAGGCATTTCCCATTACTACTTCACAGTTTGAGTTTTTTTCAAATTCTTCCTTAAGCGCTAATGCTGCTAAGGTATGTCCCGAACCGATAGGAGCAGACATAATTAAAATTTTTTTGTTTTTTTTATTCATAACCTTACCTTCTACAGATAAAATCAATTTATTAGTTATTATTATACGACTAATTTAATAAGATTACTTGCATAATAGAACGTTATTATTGTATCATAATTGTTAAGCATTACAACAAATATTTACTTTTCCATAATAAAATTAAGATTTATTGAGGAGGAAATAATGAAAACAAGACGCCCTATTTCTGATTTTAAAATTCCAGCGGAGCAAATAAAATCCGGTTATTACACAGATGCATATTTTTTACGTACGACAGAAATATTAAATAATGATGGTGTACATCCTAGGATTCTCATGCAAGTTTTTCAACGTGAACATAGTGTTCTTTGTGGTATTGACGAAGCAATTGCTTTAATCAAAACCTGTGCACATAACCCTGAAAATATTATTATTCATGCTTTACATGATGGTGATGAAATTATGCCGTGGGAAACAGTAATGACTATTGAGGGAAGCTTAGCGGATTTTGCCTTTTTAGAAACTCTTTATCTTGGTATTTTGGCCCGCCAAACAAGAATTGCGACTAATGTGCGAAGAACGATTGAAGCTGCAAAAGGCAAACAAGTTCTCTTTTTTTCGGCACGTTATGACGCTTATCAATTGCAAGAACAAGATGGCTACGCAGCGATGATCGGTGGTATTAAGACTTTTTCAACAGACGCCAATGCAGCTTATCTCAAAGGTAAAGGTGTTGGCACTATCCCCCACGCTTTAATTGCTGTCTATGATGGCGATACAGTAGCAGCAACAACCGCTTTTGATAAACATGTAGATCCTTCTATTGCTAGAATTGCTTTAGTTGATTTCGATAATGATTGCGTTAATACTTCGCTTGCGGTTGCCCGTAAATTAGGTAAAAAACTAGCAGGTGTAAGACTAGATACATCTAACAGTATGGTCGACAAAACAATTCAACAACAAATGGGTACTTTTCCACCAACCGGTGTTTGTAAAGAATTAGTTTTTGCGGTACGTAATGCGCTTGATGCTGAAGGATTTTCTCATGTAAAAATTATTGTTTCAGGTGGTTTTACACCTAAAAAAATTAAAGAATTTGAACAAGCGCAAGTACCAGTTGATACTTATGCTGTCGGCAGCAGTTTTTTTGATGGTAATCTTAACTTTACGGCAGATATCGTGTTGCGAAACGGACTCGCTTGTGCTAAAAAAGGTCGTACGTACCTTCCTAACCCTAAACTTGAATTAGTAAAATAATAAAAAAACAGGTCTTCTCATAATATTATGAGAAGACCTGTTTTTTTATTATCCACGTTTAAAAATACCTAATGGTTTACCTAGTGGCCAAAATTGCCTGCCATAAAAATTATTTAAGAAAATAGCGCCCGCTCCATAAAGCGAAAGAAGTGCAACAGTAAGTTCGGCATATGCAGCCATCGAATGTGCCCAATTTCCGCCTAAACCTAAAGTATCCAAGGTTAACCCTAACAACAAAATATCGATAAATACCATGTCGACAAAAAGGAACAGAGTTGCTTCAGCAGCAGCGATTGTCCCTATACACGCAAAAAGGAAATAACCTAAAAAGGCAAACCCTAATGCGGTTGGATCAACTCCAGATGCAAGACCCGGTCCAAAAGTACCGGCTTTGATCATCCAACTCATTGCTACACCAGACCAAAAGAATCCGAATGCACCAAAGATTGTTGCACCAAAAATGTTTTTGTGGCAAAAATCGAAGTACGCAGCTAATAACTGAGCAAAAGAACCACAAACTAATGCCCAAGGTATTACCCACGAAACACCATCAACAATACCAAGCTTTTGTGCCGAAGCGACCAATGTTACTATTGCCAGACCAAATAAGCCCAGTGGTGTTGGGTCCGCTACGGCGATCTGAACAGTTTGCGTTTGATTATTACTTGTACTCATTGACATGCCTCCTCTAAATGTCTAAAAACTCTAATCATAAGTGCTTTACTTATGATTAGAGTTTAGCTATAAATGAAAAAAAAGTCAATCAAAATTATTACAAATGATACTTTTTGAGTATTTTCTTAAAATTTACATTTTTTTTACAGTTTTTTTACATTAAAAATAGCATAAAAATCTAGTTATCCGCATAAAAACTGGACTTATCACACTTTATCAAGGTCAAAACCACTCAATTTACTACTAATTTACTACTTATGAATGAGCTTTGATACGACGATTTATCCTTG
>DVNI01000008.1 GCA_018714505.1 Candidatus Avacidaminococcus intestinavium | reverse complement strand
AATAAATATGCGCTTTGTTCTGCTGAAAAAACATTATCTGTAATCACATGGTCAAATTCACTGAGTACACAAATTTTATGCAATTTATTTTTAGCAAATTTTGATCCATCAGCCAAGAGTACTTTTATCCTGGCATTAGTTAAATAGTATTGTTTAAGCTCAACCTTATCTATATTGGCCGTCATTACCATTAATTCTTCGGAAACTGCTTGCGTGCCAACAAAACAGATATCAACACGCATATTCTTCATCATTTCCTTGGCAAAATAGCCACAAGTTAAGCCATTGGCATTTTCAAGCATACCACCTAACAATAAAACCTGATAATTACTGTTTTGCCCCAAACTATAAGCAATTAATAAATCATTTGTGATAACTGTTAATTCACTAAACTTTCTTTCAATCAACAGTAGTGCTAATTCATAATTAGTAGTACCAGCGTCCAGACAAATGCACATTCCCTGTTCCACCAAACGCACAGCAGCCTTTGCAATACGTTGTTTCTCCGGCGTTCGCACTTCTTTTCGTTTAAGATAGGTCCTTTCTCTGATACTTGACTCACTTAAGACTGCGCCGCCATGTGTTTTTTCGACTATCCCTTGCTTCTCTAATAAAACCAAATCTCGGCGTATCGTCATCGGTGTTACTGCAAGTTTTTCTGCCAAATCAACGATTACTACAGAATTGTTTCTCTGCAATTCTTCTAAAATGATTTGACGTCTTTGATCAGCTAGCATCCAGGCACCTCCTTAGTACACTAACATTATTATATAACAAATACTTATTCTTTTACGGCATTAATTCTTTTAGCATACCACGAAGTAACAATTGGCACCAAAATCGCCGTTACAATAACGCAAGTAGCTAATAAAGCTGTTGCTGTAGGAACCATTGGTTCATAAGTATGGTCAATCGCAGCCAACGCAGCTGGGATTGCAACAGCATTACCAGCTGTAGATGCTGCCGACAAACCAGCAACACCATTACCACCAGTTAATTTGTCAGCCGTTACTAATAAAATTCCACTAAAGAAAACTACTGCCACTCCCATAAATATGCCGAGAATGCCACCTTTAAGCAAGCTTTGGAAATTAAGTCCACAGCCAAGTGCAAAAGCAAAAAAAGGAACCATAACGGGAATCGCTGGGCTCAAAAAAGCTCTTAAATCTTTATCTAGATTACCTAAAATCATTCCTAGTATAAGTGGTAAAATCGCACCCACAAATGTTTGCCACGGAAAAGCAGCTAAACCAACAACACCTAAAGTTGCCATTGTAAAAAACGGACCAGATTCCAAGCTCATAATTGAATAAGCAGCAACGTCTACTTTTCTGCCAAACTGGCCCATCAAAGCCATATATAAACCACCATTAGTATCATTCATCGAAGCTACAATTGCTAAAACAGAAAGCCCCGCAAATATTCCAGAATCAACCATACCATTAGGAATAAATTTAGAAGCCACAATTGCGAGTATCGCACCGGTTAAAAGTTTTGCACCAAGTAATGCACCACCTTTACGCAAAATATATGGTGTTGATTTCAAATCAATAGTAGAACCCATACAAATATAAAAAACTGCCATAATTGACATGGCACCAGTCATCCAAGCACCAGTAAAAGAACCATAGGTTTTTGCAATAGTAGGGTCTATCGTATTAATAATCGCCCCTAGAAATAAAGGTATTACCATCATACCGCCTGGGATTTTGTCAATTGTTTGTTTAATTTTCACTTCTTTGCCTCCTAGCAAATTTTATTTATATTTACCCAAACATTATATGGTTATTTTAACAAAAAAGCAATTTATTTTGTATTTTTCCTAACATATTCAAACATTTTTCTGCTTTTTATAACATTTCACAACATTATTTTAATTTTTTATCTTAAAACCAAAATAACTCTCTTAGTTAAAACTAAGAGAGTTATACGTATATATTTTACTAAATCATCATCTACTTAAACACTCGATGACATCAGAGGCAACGACTATATTTTTCATTTTTTTCGCTCTAATGAGCAATTCATCAACTTTTTCTAAAATATCTTCGCGATCCCAATTATGGTCTATATCAATAAAGCCAATACTAATCGTTGCATTATAACAATCTT
The DNA here is from genome assembly GCA_018714505.1 of Candidatus Avacidaminococcus intestinavium. Lineage (GTDB taxonomy): Bacteria > Bacillota > Negativicutes > Acidaminococcales > Acidaminococcaceae > Avacidaminococcus > Avacidaminococcus intestinavium. The sequence continues at coordinate 8,020 of DVNI01000008.1, read as the reverse complement.
TGCTGGATAAAACGGCTTTTTGGAGCCGATTGGCAATCATAAAGCCATACCGAGGTGTAGTATCAGGAAAGACAATCACAAATTCATCTCCACCCCAACGGACAACAATATCAAGATTACGAGTATTTCTACGTAAAATATCAGCAATATTACTAATTACATAATCACCAACAACATGTCCATAGTGATTATTAATTCCCTTAAAGTCATCGATATCTACATACGCTAGCCCTAATGGTGTACCTTTCCGTTTACTGCGTTCAATTTCTTCAGCCAAACGTATATTAAAATATCTTTTATTCCACAGTTGTGTCATATCATCTAGCATCGCAACCAATTTTAATTTTTTGATCAACCGCGCAAATAAAATACCGATAATGCAAAAAAGTCCTGTATTAAAAATAAACATTAATTTTCTTGAAGACAGAAAGTAAAGATTACCGTAGTAGTGTAATGCACAAATACTAGCACCTACCAAGGCACCAAGTATTCCGCCAGTTAGCAAAAGGTTATCTTCAAATATTTTTTTCATTTGTTTATAACCTCTCCTTTCCTAGCCCTAAATCTAATCTCATGAATCAATGATATATCTTTTCCTTAATAATTACAAGATAATAATTATTAAATACTAATTATATTTCTTCCAGATTTTTGTGTTTTGTTTCTGGCCCTAAGAGCATAATAACTATGGCGGTCAGCACCAAAACCAAGGCAAATAAATAGAATACTTCGGTCACAGAATAAGCCTTTTCTAGCATAATTCCTACGCTAAGTGGGGCTAGCACTCCTCCTAATCGACCAAACCCTGCCGCCCAACCGCTGCCATACGCACGTATAAAAGTTGGATAAAGTTCTGGTGTATAAGTATAAAGTACCCCCCACGCACCTAAATTAAAGAAAGACATAAGCGAGCCCCATAAAATTATTTCTTCTACAGCTAACGCTTGTCCAAACAACCACCCTGATAAAGCTGTACCGAGTAAAAACCAAAATAAAGTATATTTTCTTCCCCAAGTTTCCACGAGCCAGGCGGCCGTAAAATATCCCGGCAATTGTGCTAAGGTCATAATCAATACATACTCAAATGTTTGCAAAAAACTAAACCCTTGTTTATAGACAAGAGTTGGTAACCAAGTAAAAACCCCGTAATATGAAAAAACAATACCAAACCAAGCAACCCATAGCATGATGGTCCTTTGTAAATATTTAGTGCTCCATAGATTACTAAAACTAACACTCTGCGTGTGGTTAATTATTTCAGCACTCTGCCTACTAAGCTTCGTCTCATCAAGAGTACCCTCTATTTTGTTTTCTAACTCACTAACAATTCTTTCTGCTTCACTATACTTTCCTTTACTTAATAAATAGCGAACTGATTCAGGCACTCCTCTACGTATTACAAATACATAAAAAGCCGGCAAAGCACCAATAATAAAAGCCCAGTGCCACCCATAGATAGGAATAAAGAGATAAGCAATACAAGCAGCTACAATCCAGCCGATTCCCCAAAAACTTTCTAATAAAACAATAAAACGTCCGCGAACTTTCGACGGAACATATTCAGAAACTAAAGTTACTGCAACTGGTAACTCTCCGCCTAGACCAAAACCAACAAAAAAGCGAAAAACCAACAGGGCTTCATAACTCCAAGCTAGAGCGCAAAGTCCTGTTGCTAGACTGTATAAAAGCAACGTTAATTCAAAAACCCGTTTACGTCCAACTTTTTCTGCAAGAGTACCTGACACGATGGCCCCAATAGCCATTCCTATTAAGCCACTACTACCAATCATGCCCATCTGTCCCGTGCTCAAATTCCATTCTTGCCCTAAAACGGGTAAGACAAAGGCAATGAGTCCTGTATCCATCGCATCAAATAACCACCCTAAACCGGTTATTATCAAAAGCCGATAATGAAATTTATTAACCGGCAACGAATCCAATCGCTTAAGTAGGTGTCCTGGCATTTCTTAATTCCTCCCTCACAGCTATAATTTGCTTTTGTTAACAGCTTAATTTAAGCAACACCATAGAAACCAAACCATTTTCATAACTTTGTTTTTAGTATTTTATGATTATCTACTTTTTAGTTTAAGCTTAAAGTAGACTTTTATAGTTGTTCATTATCTTTATCTAATGCCAAAATTTCTTCGGCCTCATTACTAGTCAGCTGCGAGAGTCCACGCAGGCGCACCTGCATTTTACGTGTTCTAGTGCCAACTAATTTGTCTAGTTCTTCATTAGCCTGATTAATCCTTGCTTGAGCGGCTTTTAAAGCATCTGCAAACTTATCAAACTCCGTTTTTACTGCGCCTAGCACTTTCCAAACATCACTACTCCGCTGCTGAATAGCAAAAGTCTTAAAACCCATTTGTAAACTATTTAATAATGCTGCCATTGTGCTTGGACCAGCGATATTTACTTGAAATTCTCTTTGCAACACTTCAATCATGCCACGATTAACAACTTCGGCATATAAACCTTCAAAAGGTAAAAACATGATTGCAAAATCTGTCGTATACGGTGGATCAAGATATTTATCCCGAATATCCTTAGCTTCAGCACGAATCGTAGTTAAAAGTGCTTTAATACATACCTGAATTTCTTCCGGATTACCACGTTCATAAGCATCTCTTAACTTACCATAGGTATCACCTGGAAACTTAGCATCAATAGGTAAATATATACTTGAACCGTCTTCAGAAGGTAATTTTACTGCATATTCAACAACTTTGCCGCTACCTTTTTTAGTTTCTATATTAACAGAATATTGCTCAGGTGACAAAATTTCTTCAAGAATCGCACCTAACTGAATCTCTCCTAAGATACCTCTAGTTTTCACATTGCTCATAACTTTTTTGAGATCGCCAACCCCTTGCGCCAAAGTTTGCATTTCACCAAGTCCCTTATAAACTTGTTCTAAACGATCATTAACTAGCTTAAAGGATTCTGTCATTCTTTCATTTAACGTTTTTTGTAATTTCTCATCTACTAATTTGCGCATCTCTTCTAATTTTGTATTATTATCTTTTTGTAAATCAGTTAACTTCTTCTCTACATCATTCTTGATGTTCTCTAGCTTAGCACTTGATTCTAACGAATAAGTTTGCAAACGGTTTTCTATTTGTTCTAATGACTTAATTAAAGCATTATTGCCAGTTGCTAAACGTTCTTGCATATGTTTATCCATATTTTTGAGCCCTAAACTAATATTTTCATTAGAATTACTTGTCGCTTGCAATAATAAGTCACCAAAGTTTTTTATACTTGCTTGCACATTATTATTAATATCCTGACGCAATTGTTCTTGTCGTCTTACTGATTCACTTCTTAATTGCTCTATTTGCTTTCTTAATTCTATAAGCTCCTCAACTTTTGTTTGTGCTCCAACTTTCAAATATAATAAAGCTACTAATAGCATTAATATAACATTCGCAATAAAAATTGCAATTACCACTAAATCCATTGATAATCCTCCATCCTAATTTAATACACCTATCATAGATTCGACAGTTAGTGTATTTCTCCTGCGTTATTTACACTTCCCTAAAATATAAGAGATCCTTTCTTTAAGTCTTGAACTTAAAGAAGGATCTTTTATCATTAAACTTATTAAGTACTAGCTACCCGCTAAAAATTACTTTTAAATCACAAAATAGTGTTCTAAATATTAGTTAATTGCTACTGTACATTTTTTTTGCGCATAATAACCATAAATTATAATCGCACTAGTCAGCACGAGTGGTATAAAGAACAACAACTCTGATTGCATAATACTATTTAATAATTGAGCAACCATTGGGTCATGAATAATCATGCCACTACCTGTCCACACTAAAATTGCCGACCCAATAAGAATTAAGGAAGGATACTTTTTCATTAATTCTCCAATTAATTGACTTCCCCACACAATAATAGGTACGCTAATTAATAAACCAATAACTACCAATCCAAAATGTCCATCAGCGGCTCCGGCGATTGCCAAAACATTATCAATGCCCATCGCCACATCTGCGATAATAATGGTTTTAATAGCACTCCAAAACCCCTCACAAGTTGTCACTTCTTTTTGACACTTATTAGGCTTTAATAAGTTGACTGCGATAGGCAAAAGTGCAAGCCCCCCCAAAGCCTGCAGATAAGGAATTGTTAATACCCAAACTGCTAAAAAAGTCATTAATGTGCGAATAATTATGGCACCCATTGTTCCTATATAAATAGCCTTTTTTCGCTTTTCAGCTGCTAAATTACGCGAGGCCATCGCAATAACAACAGCATTGTCACCTCCTAATACTAAGTCGAGAATAATAATTGAACCTAAAGCCACCCAAAATTCCATTGCGAAAATTTCCATTTAGATTCCTCCTTTTTTAGAAACAAAAAAGACTCCTAGCGTAATGCATACTGCACTACACTAAAAGTCTCACTAATTAAATGCTAAACATTTAATACCATCACCAGTTGCAAAACAACATATATGTTGATGACAGTCAAACAGTTACTCCCTCTTAGAGCATCTTCAGTTTTTCATATTATAACAGATTTTTTTCTATTTTTCAAGATTTTTATCAGCCTTGAGCATTCGCAGAAAAGAACTCGTTATATTCATTAATCACTTGATTAGCATTGCCAATTGCTTTATTGCGTTCTTCAATAATTTTATTTAAATCATTAGTTGTACCATCAATATATTTCTGCACCATTTTCATGTACTCATCGACATCAGCAATATACTTAGTAACTGCTTTAGCATCTTGAAGATTCGCTGGTTTAATTGGTAACGGGGGTAAAACTTCTTTTATTAGCGGATAAACAATTTCCATATTTGTTGCAGTAGGGTCGAGAGTTTGTTGCTCTACGCTTTCTTCTGCTGCCAAGGCAACATTATAACCACTACTTAACATAACCAGCATGGCTAATGCCATAATTCTTTTTTTAATCAATGCAATCATCTCCTTAGTCTGAGTTAGCTAAAAACTAATATAGTCGCTTTGTTCATAGCCAAACTCTTTGGCACATCAAGTATTCTTTGATTAGTTGATCCTCTAAATGGTAATGTTAAATCACGTTCAGCTAAAATAAATGGTCCATCTACTAGTACATCTATTTCGTGCAAAACATCGTACTCACTCACGTCTTCATACAGATAGCCTGTATAAACCCAATAATCCAAAGTGCTCTGTTTTTGTTTTAAAATCTGAATAACTTCTAATAAACCATCAGCTTGAGCTAGCGGATCGCCGCCACTAAAAGTTATGCCTTTATGTAGCGGCGTAACTTTCTTTAAAATTTGATCAGCAAGTGCTGCCGGTGTATATTGCTTTCCACCCTTAAACGGTAAAAGTGCTTCATTATGACAACCAGGACAACGACGCGGACAGCCTTGAAAAAAGACAACGACTCTTAAACCTTTTCCGTCAACGACTGATTCTGCTAAAATATCTGCTACCTGTATCAGTTTTGTCATTTAAAACAACCTCTTCCTTAAGTAATTCTTGACCTTTCATGTGCTAATTCAACATCACATTTAGGACAATAATCACCATCAATAATACCCGTATAACCACATTGATCACAATAATCAATCGGGAAATTGATACCCACATAACCACAATCACAAGCGCACATATATTTTAAGACATCTTCTACCGCTTCTGTATTATTTACGGGTGAAGAGGTAAACTCAACATAACTAATATGCCCTGCATTGGTATATTTATGAAATTTACCTTCTATGCCAATTTTATCATACGCACTAATTTCATAGCCAACTGGGATGTGAAAAGAGTTAGTATAATAAGCTTTATCTGTAACACCTGGTATTATACCATACTCTTTGCGATCCATACGCACAAAGCGTCCCGATAATCCTTCGGCTGGTGTTGCAATCAACGTATAGTTTAAATCATATTTATCAGACATTTTATCCATCTTATCACGCATAAAGGCTACTATTTCTTCGCCTAAAATAAGGGCTTCTTCACTTTCACCATGGTGCTTTCCAACTAAGGCAATAAGTGTTTCAGCTAAACCAATAAAACCTAATGACAAAGTTCCATTGACAATTGCTGTTTCAATCTTTTCATTATTTTCTAATGTTTCAGAACCTAGATATAGACCTTGTCCCATCAAAAATGGTAAATCTCCAACTTTTAGATTCGCGACTACTTTAAAACGATGATACAATTGCTCCGCCACTAAATTAATCATTTCATCTAATTCTTGGTAAAAAGCCATAATATCATGTTCAGCCTTAATTGCAAGTCGTGGCAAGTTAATCGTTGTAAATGATATATTTCCTCGCCCTGACGTTACTTCTGCGCCACGTCTATTACTAATTACCCTTGTACGACAGCCCATATAAGCTACATCACCATCATATTGTTTATTAAAAGAACTGTCCATAAAGCTAAATGTTGGATTCATACGCTTTGCTGCGACGGCTATAGCTAATTGGAATAAATCATAATTAGGGTCACCTTTATCCATATTAATACCTTTTTTTAAACGAAAAATCACATTAGGAAAAATTGGATTTTCGCCTCGCCCTAGACCACAATCATAGGCTTTTAACACATTGCGAATAACTTTTCTGCCACCTTCTGAAGTATCTAACCCTAGATTAAGACTAGAAAAAGGAACTTGAGCACCAGCTCGGGAGTGCATACTATTTAAATTATAAATAAGTGCTTCCATCGCCTGAAAAACAGTTTCTTCATCTTCACCTTCCATAAAGGGTGCCATATCATAGTCAAAGAAACCAAAAGATTGGCCACCAAACATATCATTTTGTGAACTCTGTAGGATAATAGCAGCTAATGCAGCGGCAGAGGTCGGTCTGCGCGGCGGTCTAATAAAACCATGTCCATTATTAAAACCGGTCTTCAATAACCGGCCCAATGGAATATTAAGACAATTCAACGTTTTACCGTAAAAATCTAAATCGTGAATATGAAAGTCACCACGCCGATGAGCATCCGCCATATGCTTTGGTATCAAACGATTCAAATAATACTCTCTGCTAGCAGCGCTAGCAATTTGTAACATTTTTGCTGACGGAGAGTTAGAAATATTAGCGTTATCTCTATCGGTTTCTTTTAAAATCTCACCAACTGTATCCATCAGTTCTGATCTCGCATTACGAATCCCTGTACGCTGAGCTCGATATAAGATATATGATTTAGCTGTTTTCGCATGACCATTTTCAATCAATATTTTTTCTACTACATCTTGCACTTGTTCTACGGTAATGGTCCCAGTATAGTTCGCTTTTACATACTTTAAAACATCTAAAGTAACTTCCATCGCCATCTGACGATCAGCACCACCCACTGATTTTGCTGCCTCAAAAATGGCATCTGTGATTTTGGTATCGTCAAAAGGCACTTCTCGACCATCACGCTTGCGAATCACCATGCCAAAACCCTCCCTACTATTCTTTTTCTCTCACCATCATTTTTTGAATTTCTTGCATAAAACTATTAACATCAGCAAACTGTCTATAAACAGAAGCAAACCTAACATATGCTATTTTATCCGTAACTTCTAAATATTTCATAACAGTTTCACCGATTGCTTCCGTGCCAACTTCATTTTCTCCTGTACTTCTTAATTCCCGTTCAATTTCCTGACAAAGCTCTTGGATACGCTCAAAAGAAACTGGTCGCTTTTCAAATGCTTTTATTAATCCATTTAAGAGTTTTTGTGTATCAAAAAGTTCCCTTCGCCCATCCTTTTTGACAACAACCAATGGTGCTTCTTCATACTTTTCATAAGTAGTAAATCTTCTACTGCATTCCGGACATTCTCTCCGGCGGCGAATAGAAGCGCCATCGTCAATCGCTCTTGAATCAACAACTCTGCTATCTCCATAAGAACAAAACGGACATTTCATTTTGCCTACCCCTTTTCTTCGTTTTTAACAGCCTAATTATATCATATTCAATATTTAGTGTCTATTCATTTAAACCCGCCTAAATCAGCCATATATATAGTAAAACCGCAATCGATTAATCGATTGCGG
>DVNI01000112.1 GCA_018714505.1 Candidatus Avacidaminococcus intestinavium | reverse complement strand
AGAAATATTGGCGTGTTGCATGGACAGGAGAGACCCAATAGAATTATTATTTTATCAGAAATAATACCGATTTTATTCTTCATCATGTTCTTCTTGTTTCTTCATTCTTGCTATTAACTCCGCAGCGGCTTTCAGGTCTTCTGCCGGCACGTTCCTTGCGGCGTCAAATAGAATCATCATGCCGGGATTATCGTAAAGCTCCTGTGCCATTTTAGCGGCTTCGGGGCTAGTGTAGTAGCCTGAGGATTCGTCAACATCTTCATTTTTTAGGGATTCAACTGATATACTCAACTCTTCACAAATTTTGATAGCGGTTTTAACCGCAGCACCACCAATAGAGCCATTAAGCATAGATAATAAAGTTGTATAAGGGATACCGATTTTAGTTGCAAAACTTTTAATCGTGTATCCTTTTTGCTTTATAAGCATTTTTAAAAATTTTTCTCGATTCATCATGTCTTCCGCCTTCCGAAGATGTATTAAATAAAGGATAACATTAAAAATATGAAATTCCAACACTAAAACACGAAATTTTATAATTTATTTAAAAAAAAGCTATTTAAAAGCACTAAATTCCATGTTGAGCTATGCCTGTAATATGAAATATCGTGTTAAGGAGGTGATAGGATTTACACAAATATTGATGTTGAACTTGCAAAAGCGGGATGGAATAAAAAAATGCTTTCGCTTCAAAGCGGTACAGCTTATAACATGTTGCTAGCTAAACTTGCAGGTTCTTATCCATTTACTTTGGATGAATGCTTTCTAAACTACAAGATTATCATTCACCCTAGATGCGTTAATTTTTTGACTGAGATTATTACGCCGGTGATCAAGATATTTTGAATAAAAAGCGTTTAGCCATAGGGGCCGAAGGCAAGAAAAAGGAAGTTAGTAATTTACCTAACAATAAAATACTCGATAGAGCTTAAAAATATCTTTTCTAAGAAGTTTTTAAGGTTATTAAAGCGTGTTGGCATGGATGCAATTAACCAGGGTATTGGTTGGGTATACGTGTATCTTGATGATACCGGAGCTTTTAAGCAGCAAAGGTTTAGTCCTTATGAAATATTGCCGTTTTGGCGCGATGAGGATTATACCAAACTAGATATGGTCGTAAGAATTTATGATGTTAATGTTAAAAACGCTAATATCAACCGCAACGTAAATATGCTTGATGGGACTGCCCCGGTTATTGCTGTACCTGCTCCGCGTTTCTATGATGTGATTCAGATAAATGACGGTAAAACTTCCGGACAAGAAGCTGGTGGGTATAAAACTGTTAGCGGTTTTAGAAAAGTTAATTAATGCGTAATTAATAAACTTTCCTAAATACGTTCACAGAATAGAAATAAGCATGATATAATTGGCATGTAGAAAGAATTTGGGGGTTGTGTCGATGCGGGTACAAAAGATCATGTCGTTATTACTAACGCTGCTTTGTGCAGTTTTTTTGTTAGTGGGCTGTGCCAAAAATACGGAACAAAATCAAACTCAACATGGAAAAGTTCATACAACAAATGAATCTATAGCTTTACCAAGCGCTAAGGAGCAGGCTAAAGCAGAATCGTACAGTAAAACCCTTGATAAAAAAGGTAGTTATACTACGAAAGATGAAGTTGCGCTTTATCTACATACTTATAACAAACTACCAGAAAATTTCATCAAAAAAGCGGAAGCTCAAGCACTCGGCTGGACTGGTGGTTCACTCAAAAAATATGCGCCAGGCAAAGCTATTGGTGGCGATCGTTTCGGTAATTTTGAAGGGGTACTACCTAAAAAGCAAGGACGCATCTATTATGAATGTGACATTGATACGTTGAAGGCGAGTGCGCGAGGAGCGAAAAGAATCGTATTTTCCAATGATGGTTTGATTTATTATACGGATAACCACTATGCTTCGTTTACTTTGTTGTATGGAGATGAAAAAAATGAATGAACTACTTTTAGACGGGCGAAATCTGAAAACAAAAGAACAAGTTCATGCGTATCTAGCGCGTCAAACATTTTTCCCTGCTACGTATGGCTATAACCTTGATGCGTTATTTGACGTGTTAACGTCCGTAACTGGTTGTGTAATTAAAGTCCGCTATCGTCAAAGTCTCTTAGATAATCTAGGTAGCTATGGCGTCAGTTTATTAAATGTTATTGCAGAAGCAGCAAAAGAAAATAAACACCTACAAGTAGTAGTGCAAGATAATGAAGGAGGAGAAGAATGTTTATAGAAAATAAATTATTGATTGGTATCGGTGAAATGCCTGTTTTTTTACAACCTAGAATGGCAAATCGCCATGGTTTAATTGCTGGAGCAACGGGAACTGGTAAGACAACGACATTAAAAGTTATGACAGAATCTTTTGCGGATATGGGTGTTCCAGTTTTTTTAGCAGATATTAAAGGAGACTTGGCAAGCTTGTGCCGCAGAGGTGAAGAGAATGAACATGTAGAAAAACGAGTTCAAACAATGCAGTTAGAAGTTTTTGATTATCGTTCTTACCCCGTGCATTTGTGGGATGTTTTTGGTAAAATGGGGCATCCAGTACGTACGACTGTTTC
>DVNI01000111.1 GCA_018714505.1 Candidatus Avacidaminococcus intestinavium | reverse complement strand
TGTTGATCATCCTTCTTTTGGCCCGGCAGTCATATGTCGGGTTCTTGAATCTCAAGGTTACAAAGTAGCGATGCTGTCACAACCTGATTGGCATGTTGAAGAAGCTTTGGCTATTTTGGGTAAACCGCGTTTGGGTGTTTTAATTTCAGGTGGTAATCTAGACTCTATGTTGTGTCATTATACGGCAGCCAAGAAACCACGCAAAAAAGATAATTATACCGCAGGCGGTGTTATGGGCAAGCGCCCCGATCACGCTACTGCGGTTTATGCACGTTTAGCGAAAAAACTTTGGCCTGATTTGCCGGTAATTATTGGTGGTATTGAGGCAAGTTTGCGTCGCTTTGCACACTATGATTATTGGGAGAACAAATTATTGCCTTCTATTCTAATTGATAGTGAGGCTGACCTTTTAATTTATGGTATGGGTGAAAAGCAAATAGTCGAAATCGCAGATTATTTGGCAGGAGGAGCTAAGATTAATGACCTTCGCTATGTGCGTGGTACGGCCTTTGTTTGTACGGAACAGGAACTCATTACTGAAGAATGTGTCTTTCTACCGTCTTTTGAAGGAATAAAGAAAGACAAAAAACTTTTTGCGCGAGCCTATAAATTACAAAGCAGGGAGCAAGATCCTTTCTATGGTAAATTGGTGGTGCAAAAACATAAAGAAAAGTTTGTGGTACAAAATCAACCGCCCTTTCCACTGACCGAGGAAGAAATGGATGAAATTTATGATTTACCTTATTGTAGGGATTATCACTATAGCTATAAAAAACTTGGTGGTGTACCTGCGATTGAAGAAGTTAAATTTAGCATTATAAGCCAACGTGGTTGTTTCGGCAGCTGTTCTTTTTGCGCTATTCATTCTCATCAAGGAAGAATCATACAGGCACGTAGTCATGAGTCAATCATTAGAGAAGCACGTGAGATTACGGAGCTAACAGATTTTAAAGGTTATATTCATGACGTTGGAGGGCCAACTGCTAATTTTAGGCATCCTTCTTGCCAAAAACAACTGGTGCATGGTGTTTGCAAGGATCGCCAATGTCTAAGTCCAGATGTTTGCCCTAATATTGATAGTGATCACGATGATTATATCGAATTACTACGTAAAATAAGAGTATTACCTAAGGTTAAAAAAGTATTTATTCGTTCTGGTATCAGATATGATTATCTTTTGGCTGATAAAAAGCAAGAATTTCTTGATGAACTATGCCGCTATCATGTTAGTGGTCAATTAAAAATTGCTCCTGAACATGTTGCGCCAAATGTGTTAAAATATATGGGTAAGCCTAATAAAGAGGTTTTTCTCACCTTTATGAATTGCTTTAATAAAAAAAATAAAGCAGTTGGTCTCAAGCAATTTGTTGTGCCATATTTTATTTCTAGTCATCCGGGAGCAACTTTGGCTGATGCAGTTGAATTAGCAGAGTTTTTGCATCAATATGGTTTCTATCCAGAGCAAGTACAGGATTTTATTCCTACGCCTGGTAGTTATTCTACGGCAATGTATTATTCTGAAATGGACCCAGAAACGGGTGAGGCAGTTTATGTTGCTAAAAAAATGCATGATAAAGCAATGCAAAGAGCTCTTTTGCAATATAAAAATCCAAAGAATAGGGTCTTAGTCCATGAAGCTTTAGTAAAAGCAGGGCGCACGGAACTTATTGGTGATACACCAGAATGTTTGTTACGCAAGAATGCTCGATATGGTGTAGTAGATCAGCGAGTACAAGGCGTTTATAAGCAGGCAGATGTAAAAAAAAGAGCAGGGAAGATAACAAAAAGAAAATGAGGATGTCATAAAATGTCCAAATTTAAAATTTTTTTATTTCCATTGTTGTTAATTTTATGTATAATATACTTTTATGAACCTACCCATGATAAAGTTAATGCTGCTGAAGAAAAGACGATTAGTGTTTATTCTGTCTTTCCTGATGATTTAACTTTAGCATTACTTAATTCTTATAAAGTAACTTCTAAGAGTGACGTAAATTTTCAACTATTTGATAAGAGAATACCTCTAGAAGCAACTAAGCAGAAACCTGATATCTATTTAGCATCTCGCGAAATGCTCATTGCTTTAAGCCAAGATCAACAGCTACAAGCTTTGTCTATTAGTCAAAGTAGCACAGGTTTATCATTATTAGCTGATGAGCATAATAGTTGGCAGTCTTTTTGCTATGACCCATATATTTTTTTAGTAAACTATAATTATGCACGAAAAACGGGACAAAAAAACTTACGTACTTGGTCCGATTTAGTTTTGCAGGAAAATATTAGTATTAGCATGGAAGATCTTAGTTCGACTCCTGAAATGCGTTATTTTTTGGCTGCTATGACTAGTAGCATGGGTGAGGAGAAGGCTATTGAGTATTTTAAAATATTACATAAAAAAATACCTCATTATGCCAAATTTGCTATTAGTCCTATTAGACTCACGACGATAGGTGAAACAGATGTGGCAATAACTTCCAGAAACAAGGTGTTTAAGTATATCGAAAATGATTTTCCAGCATTTTTAGTTACTCCGTTAGATGGAGTACCGGCTAAAGTTTTTGCAATTGGACTTGATAAAGAGTCTAATTTTAACGAAACAGGCTCCGCATTTGCTAAGTGGTTAATTACAGATAAAACGGCGGCAGAAATTGCTGAAAGACTTGGTTATGGTTATCTGTTCATCTCAACAGAAGAAAGTTCAGCTATTATAAATAAACCAGATCGTCTTTGGCTTGATACGAAATATATGACGGAAGATCGTCAGAGTGAATTAGTCGATACTTGGTTACAGAATGTTCGTTTTGCGAGCAAGAAAAATTAAAGAGGTGTACAAGCAGTGAAAATTGGTTTAGTCAGCTTAGGCTGTCCTAAAAACTTAGTAGATTCAGAAGTTATGTTATCTTTGTTGACTAATAAAAACATGACTCTTACTAACAAACCAGAAGAAGCCGATGTTATTATTGTAAATACTTGTGGCTTTATTGAATCGGCGAAAGAAGAATCAATAAATGCTATTTTACAAATGGGAGAGTATAAGTCTACTGGTAAATGTAGATATTTGCTCGTAAGTGGTTGCTTAGCGCAGCGTTATGCGAATGAATTATTTGCAGAAATGCCAGAAATAGATGCACTGATAGGCACCGCATGCTACGAAGAAATAGATCGTATTTTAGATAAAGTGCTAGCAGGAGAGCGTGTTATTAGTCTTGTACCGAGTAAGCCAGAAGAAGAGAAGAATAAAAAAATAACAAGATTTATAACAACGCCGGCACATACAGCATATTTAAAAATTGCTGAAGGATGTGGCAACTATTGCTCATATTGTATAATTCCTAAGTTGCGTGGTCCTTATAAAAGCAGGCCATTTGAGGAAATTATGGAAGAGGCGAAGGCCTTAGTTGCTGGTGGTGTCAAAGAATTAATTTTGGTTGCGCAGGATACTACTTTGTATGGTCAGGATCTTGATGGCAGGCTAAGATTGCCTGAATTACTTGGTGCGCTGAACGCTTTACCTGATTTACATTGGATTCGAGTGCTTTATTGTTACCCTAAAAATTTTACAGATGAGTTAATTGATGCTTTTGCCAAATACGATAAAGTTTGTAAATATATTGATTTACCATTACAGCATGTTAGTGATGATTTGCTTAAACGCATGAATCGGCATGATTCCAAAGCTCAAATTGAGAATTTACTTTCTAAATTACGTGCTCGTATTGCAGGCGTAAATATTCGTACAACGTTCATTGTTGGTTTTCCAGGCGAAACGGAAGAAGACTTTGCTATCTTAAAAGAATTTGTTGGTGACGGCAAATTTGATTGTGCTGGTGTTTTTA
>DVNI01000110.1 GCA_018714505.1 Candidatus Avacidaminococcus intestinavium | reverse complement strand
TTCAGCATCCATACCTACACCATTGTCAGTTATTTTTATATATTCGATGCCACCTTCAGCAATGACAATATCAATAAGATTCGCACCGGCATCAAGAGCATTTTCCAATAATTCTTTTACTACAGAGGCCGGTTTTTCAACAACTTCTCCAGCAGCAATCTGATTTGCAGTATTCGAATCAAGTAATTGTACCTTATTGGTCATTTTAATTACGACCTCCTTCCTTTTTGGCTTCCTCTTGTAATTTATATAATTCATTTAATGCTTCTAGGGGCGTCATCGTCATTAAATCTAACTCTAGAAGTCTTTTGTTCAAGCTATTATCAAAAAGTGAAAATTGTGTTTCTCTAATGGTACTCTTAGTTTCTAGCGTAGGTAAAGCTGACTGCTTTATATTATTTTGCGCATCATATTCTTGTAGTATTTCTTTAGCACGATTAATCATTTTTTTAGGTAAACCAGCTAATTCAGCAACATGAATACCATAACTTTTATCTGTTCCACCAGGAATAATTCTACGTAAAAATGCAATTTCTTGCCCGCGCTCTTTTACTGCGACTGAATAATTCTTTACACCGTGCAGTTCTGCTTCCAATTCTATTAACTGATGATAATGTGTTGCAAATAAAGTTTTTGCCTTAATGTTCTTACTAATATACTCTACAACCGCTTTAGCAATACTCATTCCATCAAAAGTACTAGTTCCTCTTCCCACTTCATCTAAAATAATTAAACTATTAGCTGTGGCATACTTTAAAATTTGCGCTACTTCATTCATTTCCATCATAAATGTGCTTTGTCCCGTAGCTAAGTCATCGCTAGCGCCAACACGCGTAAAAATTTTATCAACAGGACAGATATTAGCACTACGTGCCGGTATGAAGGCGCCTAGCTGAGTCATTAGCACCAATAAAGCAACCTGACGCATATAAGTTGATTTACCAGCCATATTAGGGCCTGTAATTACGATTATTTTTTGTTCATCATTATCAAGTAGTGTGTCATTCGGTACAAATATCTCTCTTTTTAGCAGCTGTTCAATAACAGGATGTCGTCCATCTTTAATGATAATTTCCTGCTTATTATTTAATTCTGGACGTACATAATTATTTTTGAAAGCGACCAATGCTAAAGATAGTAACGCATCGATATTACTAATCGCTTTAGCGGTATTTTGTACCGACACAATTTGTTTTCTGATAAAATCTTTTATTTCAGTAAAAAGAAAATATTCTAATTCCTGAATTTTTTCTTTAGCACTCAAAATTTTGTTTTCATATTCTTTTAGTTCTGGAATGATATAGCGTTCCGCATTTACTAAAGTCTGCTTACGAATAAAGTAATCTGGTACAAGCCCAATACTGCCTTTAGAAACTTCAATATAATACCCAAAAACTTTATTGTAATTTACCTTAAGATTTTTAATACCTGTACTTTCTTTAACTTTTATTTCAAAATCACGTAACCATATTTTATTATCTTTAGCAATCGAATGCAGCTCATCTAATTCTTTATGGTAACCTGTTTTTATCATGCCACCTTCACGAATTGATACCGGTGGTTCGTCAATAATAGCTTTATTTAATAATTCAAAGATATCAAGATGGGCAGACATGTCAGCGCTATTTTGTTGCAATAACTTTGCTTTATCATGGTCTAGGATTTCTTTTATCACTGGTAAAACTGCTAGTGAGTTACGCAAAGCAACAAGATCACGTGCATTTGCCGTACCTAGTTCTATCCTTGCCATAATTCTTTCTAAATCAGCTATTTGTTTAAGATTATCAAGTAACGCTTCTCGCATTGACACATTTATTAACAGTGATTCCACTGCGTCTTGTCTATTGATAATAGATGGCACGTCAAGTAGGGGGCATTCTATCCATTGTCTTAACTTACGAGCCCCCATATTGGTAGAGGTATAATCAAGTACCCCCAGTAATGTTCCTGCTTTAGAACCATCACGCATATTTTTAATTAGTTCTAAATTGCGAATTGCCGCAAAATCAAGATTCATAAATTCTTCTTTGGCAATTTTATTTAAAACATTAATATTGCCAAGATCGGCTTTAACTGTTTCATGCAAATAATTTAACATTAACTCGACTGTTTGCAGCACTAAACTCGGCAAGTTTTTAGTATCGCCAAAATGAGCATGACAATACTCCGTTCCAGCAACTTCATCAAAACAAGTTACTAGACATTTTGGTAAACATTGTTCTAAACGTTTGATATATTTTTCTTTATAGTCCGCCGTTTGTGGCAAAATAATTTCTGCCGGTTGCAATCGAGTTATCTGTTCAAAGACCGCATCTTCACTTTCAGCACCAGTTGCATAAAACCATAGACATTCACCTGTCGTTACATCCACAAAGGTAACACAAACATCTGTATTTAATTGTAGAAGCGATGCTAAAAAACGATTAGCATTATCCTCTAGCAATTGCTCTGTTAAAGCAGTACCAGGCGTAATAATCTTAATTACTTCTCGCTTAACAATGCCTTTCGCAACCTTTGGATCTTCTACCTGTTCACAAATAGCTATGCGATAGCCTTTTTGAATAAGTTTAGCAATATAACCCTCAACCGAATGGTAAGGAACACCACACATGGGAATTCGTTCTTCAAGTCCACCAGCTCTACCAGTCAGTGTAATATTTAATTCTCTTGAAGCAATAATAGCATCATCAAAGAATAATTCATAAAAATCACCTAATCTAAAAAACAATAATTCATTCGGATGTTCATTTTTTACATCAAGGTATTGTTTGACCATCGGTGTATACTGGACATTACTCATTTTCAGCTATTCCCTTCAATAACCAAGTTTGTGCTGCTGTAATTTTTATTTTAACTAAATCACCGATTTTATATTCTTTATCTTCCATAGGCCAAAGAACTAGCTTATTAGAACCTGTCCTGCCACTCCAAATCGACGAGTTGTTTTTGCTCGGTCCTTCAACAATTACTTCTTGTACGGTTCCCTCTAACTCTTTATTTTTCTTTAAACTATTGATATTTTGAATTTCCATTAACTGATTTAAACGTGCTTTTTTTACTGCAAGAGGAATTTGTTCTTCAAAGTTTGCCGCAGGAGTGCCTGAACGCTTGGAATAAATAAAAGTATAGGCCGCATCAAACTCAATATTCTTAACGAGTTCCAAAGTTTCGTTGAAATCAGCATCTGATTCTCCTGGAAAACCAACAATAATATCTGTTGTAATCGCAGCATCAGGAGCATATTTACGAATCATTGCAATTAGACTAAGAAACTTTTCTTTGGTATAGCCTCTATTCATCGCCTTTAAAATCTTATTACTCCCAGCTTGTACTGGCACATGAAAATGTTTGCAAATGCTTTTTTGTTGCGCAGCAATTTTAATAACCTCTTCATTCATGTCACGCGGGTGACTTGTCATATAGCGTAATCTCTTTACACCTTTGATTTCGCTACAGGCTTTTAGTAATTCAGCAAAAGCATTACTATTACCAAGATCTTTGCCATATGAATTAACATTTTGACCTAAAAGTGTAAATTCAAGATAACCAGCAGCTACCGCTTTTTCTATTTCAGCAATGATATTTTCTTTACTTCTGCTTCTTTCTCGTCCTCTGACATGAGGAACTATGCAATAAGTACAAAAATTATTACAACCATACATGATTGGTATCCAAGCCGCATAAGTACTTTCACGCACTGCCTGTCCTTCAAATTCTTGCTCGTTAATCTTCATATCAGCATGAACTCGTTGACCATGTTCTGCTAAGTAATTCAAAATAATTGGTTTAAAATTATTAACTTGAGCTGTACCAATTAATAAGTCAATTTGTGGGTATTTCTTAAGTAAAGCTTCTCCACCTTTTTGAGCCATACAACCGGCTAAACAAAGAATTTGTTTAGTGTTCTCGATTTTTATTCCTTTAAATTCTCCAATTTTACCTAGAATTTTCTTTTCAGCACTTTCTCGCACGCAACAAGTATTAACCACCACTATATCAGCATTATGATAATCTTCTGAATAGCTATAACCTAGTTCTGCTAATTGTCCTGCAAAATGCTCAGCATCAGATTCATTCATCTGACAACCGTAATTTAAAATACTATATTGTCTGTTTTTCATAAATTAAGCTCCTATAAACCGTAGATACTAATAAAACTATACTTATAATTATAAACGAGAAAAAGCGAATAAACAAATAAAACAAGGCAATTTAATATCGCCTTGTTTTATAGGAATTTTTAAAACTACTAATTATTATTTTGTTCTTGTTGTAATTCAAACAAGTAACTGCGGTATTTGTCATGAATAATGCGGAAAGCCGTGGAAATAGCTTTTTTCGCGCTACTTTGATATTGTTTTTCCAAAATAGCCTGCATACCTTCTGGTCCATAGTCTAAGTCATAACCCATCATTAGTTTAGTAAGATATTCTCTAGCTGCCCTTGTTGCTAATGTACAATCTGCATCAATAATGACACCTGTTTTTATATCAACAACAACAATTAAACCAATAATCTTATAAACCTCAGATGCTGTAATACCGACCGGTAGTTTTGCATACCCCGAAAATAATACTGTTTCTTTTAAGTCTTCCGTTAACAATAGTAAGCCCTCCTTATGGCTGTTAGCGTTTATCATTGGTCTTTACAGATAAACTTTTTACATCAATGTTTACTTCTTTCACCCTCATTGCTGTCATCAATTCAACTTTGTCTTTCACTTTATGCTGCAAAATATTTACTAGAGCAAAAATATTCGAACCATAAAATAAAACGATATCCATATAAATCGTCATGCCCTTAACAGGATCAGAAGGTCGTCTGACCTTAATATTAACTACTCGGTCAACGCCTTTTAATTTATTAACAATAATGTTAATAATATCAATAACGACATAATCGGAAATCGCGAGTTTTCCATAATAACTGAAGGACGGTCTAACAATAGATTTATCGTCAGTTAAGCCAGTCCTTTTTTTTCTTGAAAATAAGCGATGTGGTAAATCCACCAAAATACCCGTAAAATGCGGTTTCAACTCTACAGTTGGTACTGGTACAATATGTTTGCCTTCCTTTAATCGTACCTGACGCGCCTTACTAATTTCATATTTTGATGCAATGTCTTGAATTCTAATGACTTTTTCTGGCTTAGGTAATGCGAGCCTCTCACAAATTTTTAGCGCCATATTAAGTGAGGTTCCTATCACTAGAATTGTTTTAATACCAGTATCACTAATTGCTTTTTTAACCTCATCCGCATGCTTTTGATCTGCAAAAATAGCTCTTTTGACGGCCTGAATTTTATTTTGTTCGCTTTTAGCTGAACTACCCGCCAATATTTTTGTTCCGCGAATCAGAAGACCATCATCAATAATAGCTTCACTTTTGTTATCGTAAGCAACCGTTAAAGCTCGGTGACTCTTGCCGGTTCCACTGGGTCCAACAAATGCAATTACTCTCATGATGACCTCCCGGTAAAATGTTCTTAACTATATTCTATCACATTTTTTATTTGATTATAACCTATGGTATAATCTCCTAATTTTTCGGGAAATCTTCCACTATGCCCATGAAAGTCAGAACCACCTGAAACTAAAAGTCCTAATTCAGTTGCTAAGTGCAACCAGCGCTGTTCGCTAGATTGATCAGCCGAGGGATGCCAAACTTCTATGCCATCAAATTGGCATTCAGTCAGCAATTGTTGAACCAAATTATAATTATTTAGTTCGCTAGGATGAGCCAAAATCGCTATGCCTCCAGCAGCATGTAATAAATCAATCGCTTCTTTAGGTGATAATTTTGGTTGTGGAATATATCCAGGCTTCCCCGCGCCTAACAATTCATTAAAAGCTTCCTGCACATTTTTAAAATAACCAGCTTTTACTAATTGCTTGGCGACATATGGGCGACCAAAAGATTTTTCTCTGCCATCAATCTTTCCAACACCGATATTATAACCTAAATTCTTTACTTTAGCCACTATATCAGTTAGTCTTTTTTCTCTAGCTAAGCGCAAATTCGCCGTCACTAATCTTAATTTATCGTTTTGACAATCAAAATGATAACCAAGTATATGAACAGCATGCTCAGCAACTTGCGTTCCAAGTTCAATACCTGTGATTATTTTGAGCTCATAGTTATTGTTTTTAATATATTTTTGTGCTTCTAATACACCTTCTACCGCATCATGATCTGTAATCGAAATGGCTTGAAGCTTAGAGGCTAAAGCCATAGTAACAATTTCTTTTGGCGTGAAAATACCATCAGAGAAGGTTGTATGTATATGTAAATCAGCCTTCATAACTATGACCTTTTAATAGTTTATATAAAGTTGCAATACCAAAACCAGTTGCGCCTTTTGTTAAGATCCCCTTATTTTTTTCTGTGCAAGCCGTACCACCAATATCTAGATGTGCCCAAGGAATATTTTTATCAACAAATTCACCAATAAATAATCCACCTGTAATCGTGCCACCTGGACGTCCAGCACTATTTAGCAGATCTGCGATATCACTTTTGATTGCTTCCTTACATTCTGGTAAAGACGGTAACTGCCAATACGATTCGCCGCATTTTTGTCCAGCCTGCTTAATCTCGGTGTAAAGTTCTTCATTGTTCGTCACAATACCTGCTGTCTCATTACCCAAAGCAATAATTACTGCTCCTGTCAGCGTAGCAATATCAATAACTTTGCTAGCACCTTGACGACAAGCATACCAAACAGCATCTGCTAATACTAAACGACCTTCTGCATCAGTAGAAATTACTTCAATCGTTTTGCCACTACCAGCTGTAATTATATCGCCAGGCCGCATAGCCGTACCAGAAGGCATATTTTCTGCACAAGCACAAATTCCTATTACATTACAAGCAACACCAAGCGCTGCAATTGTTTTCATAACGCCTAGCACTGTTGCCGCGCCAGAC